>JBGPSI010000355.1:0-2078 GCA_041490045.1 Bradyrhizobium sp. | reverse complement strand
ATTCCTGCGCCGAGCCCGGCGTCGCCAGCGAGCCGGTGCTGCCGAGCCCATATTCCTTCTGTATCCCGTGACGTCCACAGGCCGCCAGCAGAATGGCGATAACGACCATACCTGCAAGCCTGCAGGCGTGGTTAACCCCACCACACGAACGCATTACTGATTACTCCCGACTACCCGTAAGCTTAGGTAAACCGTAAGGGCGAATTCCTTAACGATCTCCTAGTTCCCTCAAACGGGCAGGCTAGAGCGTGGGAGTGTCTGGAAAGGGCCAGCGAGGTGGCGAGAAACGGATGCTGAAACTGCAGCTAGACCCGGGCCCTAAAAAAGGAAGGGATGCCTGGGACGCCGCCGCATCTGCTACGGCGTCCCGGCATCCATGCCCCGTCTCGCGGAAGACAAGCTTCTCCGCGATAAATTCCTTGGCCGCGCGTTAGACGCGAACAACCTGCTCGACCACGACATCGGCCGACCCGAGCTTCAGCGGCGTGGTGGCCACGGCCTTCTCGTGATGGCCGAAGCAGCCACCGAGCGCAATGGTGGCGGCCACGATCGTGGCGACGATGATAACGCCCTTCAAACCCTGCATGGTCTTCTCTCCTTTGGTTAAACGGCAGTAGCCGTCTTTGCATGTACCGGCGCGGCGTTTTCAGATCAAGATCGCACTGAAGTCCTTCGACCGTTTTGTCGGTCATTGATGCTAAAATGCCACTCCGAATCTCATCCTCCAGCAGAGGTCACGCTAGCCGCCCGGAGGACGGCTTTCAAGCATGGTTAACACCCTGGAGCCCTTTGCTTAACAAAGGATAAGAGGGTGTTGCAATTTGGCCGCAGTGGGGGTGGGAAAGCCTAGTTTATCAGCGGCGACCAGGCCGGATCCGAGCCGAAAGCGGGGGTTGCAACCTGCCGCTCGTTATAGCCCGTGAGATCGATCGTATAAAGCTTGGGACCGCCCGCGGCGCCGGGCGATTCCCGGAAGAACATGAGCACCCTGCCGTTGGGGGCCCAAGTTGGGCCTTCGTTGTGGAATCCCTCGGTCAGGACGCGCTCGCCGGAGCCGTCCGGCTTGAGGATGCCGATCGAAAATTGTCCGCGCGCCTGCCCGGTGAAGGCGATGTAGTCGCCGCGCGGCGACCATACCGGGGTCGAGTGATGGCCCTCGCCAAAGCTGATGCGCTGCGCCGGGCCGCCATTGGCCGCCATCACATAGATCTGCTGCGTACCGCCGCGGTCGCTCTCGAAGCAGATGCGGCTGCTGTCCGGCGAATAGCACGGCGCGGTGTCGATGGCCGGCGTGTCGGTGAGCCGCGTGGTCGCCTTCGAGCGCAGATCCATCACGAACAGATTGGCGTTGGCGCCCTGCTGCAGGCTCATGATCACGCGCTGGCCGTCCGGCGAAAATCGCGGCGCGAACGTCATACCGGGAAAATTGCCGACGATCTCGCGCTGGCCGGTCTCGATGTTGAGCAAATAGACGCGCGGATCGCCCTGCCCGTAGGACATGTAGGTGATCTCTTGCGTGGTCGGGTTGAAGCGCGGCGTGAGCACCAGGTCGTCGCCGCGGGTGAGATAGCGCACGCCGGCGCCATCTTGATCCATGATGGCGAGGCGTTTCACCCGCCGGTCCTTCGGGCCGGTCTCATCCACGAACACGATGCGGCTGTCGAAATAGCCCTTCTCGCCGGTGAGCGTTTCGTAGATCGCGTCGGAGATGATGTGCGCGATGCGCCGCCAGTTGTCGGGCGTGGTGAAATACTGCTTGCCGTCGAGCTGCTGGCCCGCGAACACGTCCCATAGCCGGAATTCGGCTTTCAACCGTCCGTCGCCTTGCTTGGTGATGCGGCCGGTGACCAGTGCCTGCGCGTTGATGACGCGCCAGTCCGCGAAGCGCGGTACTGCGTCGGAATTGGTGATCTTCTCGGTGAACGCCTGCGGATTGATCGGCGCGAACAGTCCGCTGCGCTGGAGATTGTTGCTGATGACGGCAGTGACGTTGCGACCGACGTCGGCGTCGCCAGGCGTGCCCGCCAGAAAGTCGGGCAGCGCGATCGGCATCGGCTGGATATTGCCTTGCGTGATGT
>JBGPSI010000354.1:0-2539 GCA_041490045.1 Bradyrhizobium sp. | reverse complement strand
GTAACGATCGACTGGCCGGACGCGATCCGCGTCGACGGCGGTCTGGTCGGCGGCGGGCGGCTTGGCTGGCCGGCATCCGCGAAGGAGGACGAGCCGCCGCCGTGGCTGGTGTTTGGGGCTATGATCCGGACCGTCGCGATGAACGACGAGGAACCCGGTGTTCATCCGCTCGGCTCCGCGCTGGAGCAGGAGGGATTTGGAGAGGCCGGCGCGGTCCAGGTGACGGAAAGCTTTGCCCGACATCTGATGCTGGCCATCGACACCTGGCAGGTTGACGGATTTGGCGGCGTCGCGCGCGAATACTTGGGTCGGCTTTCGCGTGAACGGCAAACCAGCCGCCGCATCGACGACAACGGCGATCTCATCACGCACCGGATTGGTGCCGACAAGACCGAGCGGCACGATCTGCTCAAGGCGTTGGCCATGCCGTCGTGGCTCGATCGGAAACTCGGAGAACCGCGTTTGTGAAGCTACTGCGCACCATCGCGCTCGATCCATCGGACACGTTCGTGTTCGACGTGGCGGCGGAACCTGGCGATTGGGCGGTCTCGGGCGCGTTCCGGTTCTACGACCGGGATCCGGCCGGGTTGACCGGGAAGGATCGGTCGGCCTTCCGCAGTGGCTTCCTCGGGGTGCAGTCGTGGGGCTGGTCGACACTGGTTCAGATCGTCCCCGCGACCGAGGACGATCGCCGGAAATTGATGGAACTCCTTGCCAAGCAGCTTGTCGACCGCTTCGGCGCGCCGGATATTGCAACCGCAGGCGTTGCGGCCGAAGAGGAAGTCGCCTTTGCAGAGTCGCTCTGCACACATCCTGTCAGTACTCTCATTGCCGTCCACCGTTCGGCGGCCGATGGCAACGTCCGCGAGTCGTTCCGTAGATTGAAACTGCGGGAGGGGGGCGGCCACAGCAAGGCGTTCTCGTTCATGGAGGTCGAGGATGACCCAGAGCCGGAGAGCGATGTCCATCTTGCCAATATGAATTTGGAGCCGCGCCGCCGATGAAGGATTTCTGGATTTCCTGCGGCCACCATCTGCTGGATCGCAATGCGAACGGCGGACTTGTGGTTACGGATGAGTTTCTGAAAGCCTATTTTGCGCGTCCCGAGCTGGTGCCGCCTGAAGACGCCTGCGCCGTCGAACGCAGATTGCATCGCGAATTGCTCGCCGACCCGCGTCGGCCGGTCGGCGCAGACGAGATTGCCGGGATGGCCGATGCCGATGCGCGGGAGAACTGGCAATTCGTTCTCGCCTTCCGGGATTTGCTGCTGCGGCATCCGACACTCGAGGCCGCCTATCTCGCGCTGGTCCGTTCGGGATCGATCGCCCTGCCGCCGCTGTTCGTCAATCATCTCGTTCATGTCATCCTGCGAAACGCGCTGGACGGCTGCGATGATCCCTTCGTGTTGCGTGCGGCTGAACTGCTTTTCCGGCCGCAGCGGATCATGCTGCACGAGCAGTCACTGCTACTTGGGGATGAGGAGATCATTGGCGGGCTCAAGATGACGCCGGTGTTGTCGCTGATGTCGATGCTGGGCGCGTCGACCGAGACGCAAATCGACGTTCTCGACGCTGATAACGCCGAGCACTATTGGCACCGCTGCGATCAGTTCGACATGGGTCTCGATCTCACCGCCGGAACGGGTGGGCCGGCGGCACTTGCAGAGGCTATGACGCGCTGGATTTCGCACCTGCTCGGGGTCGATGTGGCGATCGAGCCGCTGACGGAATTGCGCGACGCAAAACTCACCTGGTATGTCGGGCTGGATTCCGAGGCAACCAGGATCGGCGACCGGCTCTGGCATGGCGAAGCCCTGGACGACCAGACCGCGGGCCGCGTGCTGGCGCTGTTTCGCCTCAGCTTTAACGACGCAGCGGTGGTGGCCGACGTCGTCGAGCAAGAGCCGGTATATCTGATCACGGCCATGACGTCGGACCTGAAGCTGCGGATGAAACCGCAAAATCTTTTGACGGGATTGCCGATCAAGCACCTGGAGGCTGCAAGTTGAGCCCTGCCGCTGTACCCTTGCTGCTTATTCCCGTCGGTGTCGTGGTCGAACGCCGGAAGGCGGACTCGCCGTGGATCGATTTCGTTTGGCGCAGCGTTGGCATCCTTCCCGACGCGCCGGAGATGAAGCCGTGGACGGTTCTGCGCGAGCAGGACGAGGTAACCCTCTACTTTGCGGGCAGTGCCACGATCGATCTCTACCGTTCCGAAACCGCGCGCTATCGCGAGAACTTCGCGACCGGTTCGCCGAGCATCTGGGTCGTGCTGAGCCCTTCGGAGGGTGCCTGGCCCTACGCCGTGGCGGCCGTCACCGTCGACCCCGCGGAG
This sequence comes from Bradyrhizobium sp., assembly GCA_041490045.1. Classification (GTDB taxonomy): domain Bacteria; phylum Pseudomonadota; class Alphaproteobacteria; order Rhizobiales; family Xanthobacteraceae; genus Bradyrhizobium. The sequence goes on along the minus strand of JBGPSI010000354.1, from coordinate 205 downwards.
GGAGAAGCCTTCACCGAAGCGGGCGCCAATATCGTCGAAGCGGTGCCAATGCCTGAGGTCCTTCGCGACACCATTGAAAAATTCGTCGCCGAGCACCACGTCGAGAGGGAGTTCTTCAAGCGCAAGCAACGCCGCGCCGATCCCGAGGCGCTCGCGCGGCGTCGTCACGATGAAGGCGGGCACGAATGAGCGACGAGGAATTTCT
>JBGPSI010000353.1:0-2724 GCA_041490045.1 Bradyrhizobium sp. | reverse complement strand
TTTCGGCAAGCTGTTTCTCTATACATGCCTGGCGGTCTTGAACGTGGTCGCGTGGTGGATGACGGCGCAGCTCTCCAACGCAATGACAGGGTCGGGCCGAACACCGGGCCCGTGGCTGTTCGCATTGCCGGCTTTTGCCACGGTCACCTTCGTCTTCGACATGTTCGATCTCGGCCAGCCGAACCTGGTGCTACTGGCGATGATGCTGTACGGGTTCTGGCTGCTGCAGCACGAGCGGCCGTGGATGGCCGGAAGCATGTTTGCGCTGGCCACCGCGATCAAGGTTTTTCCGGTGGCGGTGTTTCCCTATCTGATGTGGCGCAGGCAGTGGGCCACCGCGGCAAGCATGGTCGTATTCACCGCGATTTTCCTGTTCGTGGTTCCGGCGCCGGTGCGCGGCTTCCAGCACAATGTCTCCGAACTGAAGACCTGGTTTCAGGGCATGGTGGGAACCAGTTCGGAGCAGGGGTTCGGCCAGCGCGGCGAGCAGAACTGGTCGTGGGTCAATCAGTCGATCATCGCGGTGACGCATCGACTGGTGCGCCCGGTCAACTACAATCAGGATGATCCGGCCAGGCCGCCCGCCTACATGAACGTCGCCGATGTCAGCTTCGAGACCGCGAACTGGATCGTGCTGGCGGTCTCGCTTTTGATCGGGCTTGGCTTCATCGCGGTCATGCCGCCGCGCGCGCGGGTGACACCGCGCTCCAATGCCGAAGAACTCGGCATCCTGTTTTGCCTGATGACGGTGGCATCGCCGCTGGCTCGGCAGTATTATTTCCTGTGGCTGTTCTTTCCGATCACGGTCCTGATCCACAGGGCAGCCTACGATCCCCGCGCCGCCGTGCGGACGGGCACATGGGCCGGTCTCGCGGTCGCCGGGCTCCTGATGTGCCTGTCGCTCCCGGTGTTCCCCAGGGAACTGCAGGCCTTTGGGAACAATCTTGCCGCCGCGGCCGTGATCGCCGGGGGACTGGTCTGGCAAATCCTGCATCCGCCGCCGGGCGAGATGGCTGGCTGCCTGCCTCCGGCGGAGCTAAAAACCGAGACGTGAAGCAGCCCCAGGGAAAATTGCAAAATGTCCAACGCATCGCAATTGCAACCGGTCCTCGACCGCATCGACGCCGATTTCGACAACAGCCTCGAGCGGCTGTTTACGCTGTTGCGGATCAAATCGATCTCGGCCGATCCGGCCTTTGCCGGCGACTGCAAGGCGGCTGCCGATCATCTGGCCAGGGATATCGGCACGCTCGGTTTTTCGGCCGAGGTCCGGCCGACCGCCGGTCATCCCGCAATCGTCGCCAAGAGCACTGTAAAGCGCAACGGCAAGAGCGATGGAAACAGCAACGGCAAGAGTGGCGCGCGGCCGCATGTGCTGTTCTACGGTCACTATGACGTCCAGCCGGTCGATCCGCTCAATCTCTGGCACCGTCCGCCGTTCGAGCCCGCGGTGACCACGCATGCCGACGGGCGAAAGATCATCGTCGCGCGCGGCGCCCAGGACGACAAGGGACAACTGATGACCTTCGTCGAAGCCTGCCGGGCCTGGAAATCCGTCACGGGTTCGCTGCCGCTCGACATCACCATCGTGATCGAGGGCGAAGAGGAGATCGGATCGAAGAATTTCGTTCCGTTCCTCGAGAAGACCAGGGACGAGCTCAAGGCCGACTTCGCCCTGGTGTGCGACACCGGCATGTGGGACCCCAATACGCCGGCGATCACCACCTCGCTGCGCGGACTGCTCTATGAGGAAGTGAAGATCAAGGCCGCCAACCGCGATCTGCATTCCGGCATCTTCGGCGGCGGCGCGCAGAATCCGATCCGTGTGCTGACCCGCATCCTCGGCGGCATCTTCGACGACAACGGCCGCATCACGATTCCCGGCTTCTATGACGGCGTGAAGGATCTTCCGCCCGATGTCCTTGCCCAGTGGTCGAAGCTCGATCTGACGCCGGAAACCTTTCTCAAGCCGATCGGGCTTTCGATTCCGGCCGGCGAGAAAGGCCGTCTGTTGATCGAGCAGATCTCCTCGCGCCCGACCTGCGACGTCAACGGCATCATCGGCGGCTATACCGGCGAGGGCTCAAAGACGGTTATCCCCGCGGAAGCCTCCGCCAAGGTCTCGTTCCGCCTCGTGGAGGGCCAGGTGCCCGAGAAAATCCGAAAAGCCTTCCGCGACTATGTCACGGCGCGGCTGCCGGGCGACTGCAGCGCCGAATTCGGCGACCATTCCAGCGCGCCGGCGATTGCGCTCGACTGGAACATGAAGCCGCTCGCCGCCGCCAGGCGCGCGTTGACCGAGGAATGGGGCAAGGAAACGGTGCTGATGGGCTCGGGTGCCTCGATCCCGATCGTCGCCGACTTCAAGCGCACCCTCGGCCTCGATACCGTGCTGGTGGGTTTCGGGCTCGACGACGACAACATCCACTCGCCGAACGAGAAATACGACCTCAAGAGCTTCCACAAGGGCATCCGGTCGTGGGCCCGGATACTCGCCGCGCTGGCGGAAGTGCCGCGCTGATCTCAGGGCAGGGTACGCCGAAGCGCGCCTGCTCAAAGCAAAAACGCCGCCCGGGATTGGGCGGCGTCTTGATTCGTAGTGCAGAGGTTGTTGAGCTCGATATTACACCGAAATCCGTGAATTTCAATTCTTGTAGCTGGGGTCGAGGCGGTCGAGCTTGCGCAACAGCGCCGGCCAGACCAGCGTGGTCGAGCGCAATTCCT
>JBGPSI010000352.1:0-2757 GCA_041490045.1 Bradyrhizobium sp. | reverse complement strand
GGGGTGGCCGCCCACTGCCATCGCACCTTGGAGAGGCTACCGTGAGCGTTTCGGTACTACGCGCTCTATTCGTTGGCGATACCCATCTCTTTAATTACGCGCGCATATTTGGCGAGCTGTTCGCGCGTGAGGACGCCGAGTTCCGCTGACGAAGTACCGCGCACCGAAAAGCCCAAATCCTCAAGCTTGTGGCGCACCTCGGGATCGGCAACCGCTTTGAGGACTTCGGCATTCAGCCTGGCGATGATGTCTTTCGGCGTCCCGGCCGGCGCCAGGATCGCGAACCAGGAATTGAAGAAGAAACCGGGCAGACCCGACTCCGAAACCGTCGGCACATCAGGGAATTGTGACAATCGCTTCTCCGTGGTCACCCCGATCAGCCTGAGCTGACCGCCGCGCACCAGCGCAGCGACCGTCCCCAGCCCCTGAAAGCCGACCGGAATCTGGCCGGAAGCGACGTCGGTGGCCGCCTGCGTCGCGCCCTTGTAGGGCACGTGGGTCAGCGAGATGCCGGCGCTGGATGCAAACATCGCCATCGCCAGATGCTGCGGGCTGCCCGGGCCGCCGGAGCTGTAATTGATCTTGCCGGGCGCGGCCTTGGCGGCGGCAATCAGATCGGCCGCCGTCTTGTAGCCGGTCTTGTTGCCGGCGATCAGCCCCCACTCCACCGTCGCCACCAGCGAAACCGGCTCGAAATCCTTCAGAATGTCCCATGGCATCTTCGTGTGCAGATTGGGCACCATGGTCATGACGCTGTCGTTGAACCCGCCGATCGTGTAGCCGTCCGGCGCGGCTCTCGCGACCTGCTCGGCGCCGATCAGCCCGGACGCGCCGGCTTGGTTGATGATGACGATCTGCTGGCCCATATTCTCGGCCATCTTCTGCGTCACGATCCGCGCCGCAACGTCCACGGCGCTCGCCGCCGCCAAAGGCACGATCATTTTGATCGGCCGCTCGGGATACGCGGTCTGCGCGACCGCGTTGGAACCGACCAGCAGCGCAAGCGCCGCCACCATCGAATGAATCAGGCGCATCCCGAAATTCCCCTTGCAAATTGGATCACGTTTCCGAGCAAGCGGTCGCGACCTCTTCGAGAATGATTGCCCTCCCGCTCCCCGCTTGGCAATGTGTCGGGCAAAGAAAATCAAGATCAGGCCGGCGGTTCAATCGACCGGTCGAGAGGGAAAGCCGGATTCCGGCCGCCGGGGAAGCAACTGATGACCACCCGCAGAGACTTCCTGAAGGGCGCGGTGGCGACCGGGATTGCCTTTTGCAGCTGCGGCGTAGGGGACGCGGCCCGCGCCCAACCAAGACCGCCGCGCCTGCCGGTCAAGATTGGCGGCAAGCGAGTCCTCACCGTCGATGTTCATTCGCACTGTTATTTTCATGAGGCCCTCAATCTGATGGGGGATGCGGCCGACAAGGTGCTGCCCCCGGTGAAGGGCGTGCCGGAGCACTTCATCGTCATCGAGCAGCGCCTCAAGGAAATGGACGCCATGGCGATCGACATGGAGATCCTGTCGATCAATCCGTTCTGGTACGGCAAGGACCGCGACACCGCGGCAGCGATCGTCAAGGTGCAAAACGACAAGCTGGCCGAGTTGTGCGCGTCGCGGCCGGAACGATTCGGGGCTTTCGCCTCCTTGACCCTGCAGTTTCCCGACCTCGCGATCCAGCAACTGGAGACGGCGGTCAAAAAGCAGGGGCTGCGCGGTGCCGCCATCGGCGCCAGCGTGGCGGGGGAGGATTTCTCCGACCCCAAATTCCATCCGGTCTGGGCCAAGGCCGATGAGCTCGGCGCCGTCCTGTTCGTCCATCCGCAGAGCACGCCGGAACTTGCCAAGCGCTTCAAGGGCAACGGCTGGCTGTCGAACACGATCGGCAATCCGCTCGATACGACGATTGCCCTGCAGCACCTGATTTTCGAAGGCACGCTCGACCGCTTCCCCGGCCTGAAAGTCCTGGCCGCGCATGGCGGCGGCTTTCTGCCGTCCTATGCGGCACGCGGCGATCACGCCTGCTTTGTGTCGCCGCAAAATTGCAATCCGAACATCACGCTGAAGAAGAAGCCCTCGGAATACCTGAACCAGCTCTATTTCGACGCCATGGTATTCACGGCGGAAGGTCTACGGCATCTGGTGGCGCAGGTCGGCGCGAGCCAGATCATGCTCGGGACTGATCACCCGATCCCGTGGGAAGAGCATCCGGTCGACCACGTCCTCGCCACCACCACCCTGTCGGATAAACAGAGGGTGGCGATCCTGGGCGGCAACGCGGCACACCTGTTCGGCATCAAGGCAGCCTGACCGCGCCGGCGCACGCCATGCCCGCGCCTGGGGGCGATAGCCAGTCCGGCGCAACGTCTTGTTGGCGGCTAGCGGTGATGGCAGCTCCTAGAAGCTGCGGAGTTTTTGAGGGTTCGAATCGGTCTTCAGCCGATCAGGCCGTGTCTGAAAATCGCCCCATAGCAGCGCGCCCGCGAACAGCAGGAACATCGCGACCACGCCTGCGCTCACCACCATCGCATCAACCGGCATAAAACCTCCCCTGCCCTGGACTTTGGAGGCATTTTTCCAGAGGCAGGAGATGGCGGTCTTTGATCTGAATCAAACCGGTCGGTATCGGGCGCAGTCGCTGCTCAGGCGGCGGCCAAAGCCTCGGCGCGCGCGGGATCCAGTAAGGAGATGCTTCCCGGCGAGATTTCGATCACCCCGTCGCGTTCCAGCTTGGTAAAGGTTCGGCTGACCGTTTCAATGG
>JBGPSI010000351.1:0-2830 GCA_041490045.1 Bradyrhizobium sp. | reverse complement strand
TGGAGGCCGTGTGCGGCATCAAGGCCCACACCATCCGGGAGGTCGCGCGGCTCTACGCCAAATCACGCGCCTCGATCATCTTCTGGGGCATGGGCATCAGCCAGCATGTCCACGGCACCGACAACGCGCGTTGCCTGATCGCGCTTGCGCTGATCACCGGCCAGGTCGGCCGGCCCGGCACCGGCCTGCATCCGCTGCGCGGCCAGAACAACGTGCAGGGCGCCTCCGACGCCGGCCTGATTCCGATGTTCCTGCCGGACTACCAGCCGGTCGGCCGCACTGACCTGCGGGCGCCGTTCGAAAAGCTCTGGCACTATGACCTCGATCCCGTTCGCGGGCTCACCGTGGTCGAGATCATGAACGCGATCCATGCCGGCGACATCACCGGCATGTATATCGAGGGCGAGAATCCCGCGATGTCGGATCCCGATCTGCAGCATGCCCGCGAGGCGCTCGCGAAACTCGAGCATCTGGTGGTGCAGGACCTGTTCGTCACCGAGACCGCCTTCCATGCCGACGTGATCCTGCCGGCCTCGGCCTTCGCCGAGAAATCCGGAACTTTCACCAACACCGACCGCCGCGTCCAATTGGCCCGGGAGGTGGTAAAACCGCCCGGCGAGGCAAAGCAGGACCTCTGGATCATCCAGGAGATCGCCAAACGCATGGGTCTGCCGTGGAATTACAACGGCCCGGCCGATGTCTTCACCGAGATGACCGAAGTGATGCCTTCGCTGAAGAACATCACCTGGGAGCGGCTGGTGCGCGAGGGCGCAGTGACCTATCCGGTCGACGATCCGGACAAGCCCGGCAACGAGATCATCTTCACCACCGGTTTTCCGACCGAGAGCGGCCGCGGCAAGATCGTGCCGGCGCGCGTATTGCCGCCGGACGAACTGCCTGACGACGAATACCCGATGGTGCTTTCCACCGGCCGCGTGCTCGAACACTGGCACACGGGCTCGATGACGCGGCGCTCCAGCGTGCTCGACCAGATCGAGCCGGAGGCGGTGGCCTTCATGTCGCCGAAGGACATGCGCCGCCTGCAGGTCTGGCCCGGCGATTTCATCCGGCTGGAAACGCGCCGCGGCGCGGTCGAGGTGAAGGTGCGCTCCGACCGCGACGTGCCGGAGAACATGGTGTTCATGCCGTTCTGCTATGCGGAAGCCGCCGCCAATCTCCTGACCAATCCGGCGCTCGATCCGTTCGGCAAGATTCCCGAATTCAAGTTCTGCGCGGTCAGGGCCGAACGCGCCGAGATCAGCAACGCGGCGGAGTGAGGCGGGGCGCGTGCCGGTCGCCGCCGCCTAGCCTGGAATGGCCGTGAAATAGACCGCAAAGAGCAGAATTGCGATCATCACGACCATCAAAGCGATCTTGAGCTCGACCATTTTTCGATCCCGGTCCCCATCGTCGACGAGGACGCACCTTCTCGCGGCGGCGGGAACGGGCGGTTGATTCATATCAACTACGGTCGTTCATTCGCGACCAACATTATCTCGGCGCAGTCGCGCCCGATGTTCCGACAACGGCCATGGTCTGCTCGGCGATCTTGTTCTGGGCGACAATCGCTTCCAGCCGTCCGATGTTCTCCAAGAGGCGCTGGCTGGTCAGGACCAGGAAGTAATAGCCGAATTGCGGGTTCTGGAAGTAGATTTCGAGCAGCTTTTCGTAGGTGATGGTCAGCACATGACCGTCCTCGATGCATTCGATCGTCGCGGTGCGGCGGTTATCGGGCGTCAGGAAGCCGAGTTCGCCCATCAGGCGCCCCGGTGGAAGTTCTACGCCGATTTCCTTCACCAGGAATTTTCCGGTGACGGTCAAGAGCATCTCGTGGGCTGGATCGTCCCTTTTGAACAGGATATCGCCCTTGCGATATTTGCGCTCGGTCATGAACGGCTTGAGCCATTCCATCGAGGTATCGCCCTGCGTCGCGCTGCGCGCCTTCTTCACGAGAACGAGCATTTGACGCAGGCGATACGCATTGATGGGAACCATCAGGAGATACAACAGAAAGGTCGTGACGGTTCCGCTGAGCGCGCCGAAGCCGGCGAAGAAGGCGCAACCGATCATGTTCGCGACCCGCAGCGGCACCATGGTCTGCGTCACCAGGGTGGCGACAAAGAAGATCGCGCCCACCAGGGCAAACATGTTGGCCAGGGTGATGTTATGCAGAAAGATTTCCAGCAGGCGGTTGAAGATGGCATCATAGGTGACGTTGTTGGGGTCGAGTCCCAGCTGGACCAGGATCTTGGCGAACGTCAGGTTGTCGGCCGCCGTGTTGAGGATGCGATCGAGCGTCGTCACAGCTCTGCCCCGCCAGGATTCATCTCGTCCCCCGGGTACCTGCGCGACATGGCAGGGTTCGCAGGCATCACGGCAGGCGGGTCTTGCCGAAGGCCGCGCTGTCGTGGAATCGAAGAAATAAATGGAAACATTGCTTCTCGGTCCGCGGCCTGTTTCGTTTGCCAAGCCTTGCAGCGTCTGGAGGTCTCAAATCATCGCTGCGCTGGAGAATATAAAGGCATTAACCGGGGTGCGTCACCATGGGAATTCGACTAAAGAATCCGGCGCGAGCCGGTCTACGGGCAGTTTCGGCGGTGGTGCGGTCCCAAGGCCGCACGCAAGCTCGCAACAATAAGCCTTCAATGATGAATGAAACGCGGGAGATAGACCGCGATTTTCAGCGCCGTGATGGCGGCGACCGCGCTTCCCGCCAGCAGGATGGTGAGGGCGCCGAGACAGAATCGCCTGATCGTCGCCAGATGCGCCGCCGCGCTGCTCGCCCGAACGTCGCTTCGGTTTTCCAGCGGGTAGCGGGCCCGCTCGAACG
>JBGPSI010000350.1:0-2850 GCA_041490045.1 Bradyrhizobium sp. | reverse complement strand
CGTGAGCCCGCCGACGCAAGCGATCAGCGCGTGATTGAAACGGTGGATCCAGAGCTGCGCGGCCAGCGGCAGGCGATGCACGAACACCGCAAGGGTGAAATGCGAGCGTGACTGGATCCCGATCGCGGCGCCGATCAGCGTCAGCCAGGCCAGCGACATTTCGCCGACCTCCTCGACCCAGGTGAACGGCACCGGATCGACGTCGAGCCAGTCGGTGATGGCGCCGACGAAATAGCGCAGGATCACGCCGACCAGGAGATTGACGATAGCAAGGATGATCAGCGCCGTGACCGTGACTTTCGGGACGGCAGAGAGAATACGCAGCATGCGCGATTGGATCCTGGCGGCGAATGGGGCGGGCGAAGAGGCCGGAGACTTTTCCAAGGAGGAAGCTCCGGCCCCGTTTGCTAACTCAGGCCTTGAAGCCTTCGATATCGTCCCATAATGCGCCGTACTGGCTCTTGTAGGCCGGCCAGATCTTCGCCTGCGCGACCTTGCGGAATTCGTCGACCTTGGCTTCCACCACGGTCATGCCGAGCGGCTCCAGCTCCTCCTTGGCCTTGGCGAAATTGTCGACCGACTCGGTCGCCTGACGGATCTTCTCCTGCGCGGCGCGCGACAGGTCCATCATCAGTTTCTGGTGCTCGGGCGAAAGGCCGTTCCAGATCTCGAGATTCATCACCGCGTTGGTCGGGCCGTAATTGTGGTAGGTGAGCGAAGCATATTTCGATACCTCGTAGATCTTCAGCGCTTTCATGTTGACGATCGGCAGGTCACCGCCGTCGATCACGCCCTGCTTGGCGGCAGTGATGACCTCACCCCACGCCATCGGCACCGCGCTGCCGCCGAGCCCGTTTATGGTGTCGCCGAACACCTTGGCCTGCTGCACGCGGATTTTCGCGCCCCGCAGGTCCTTTGGCTCGATGATCGGCTTCTTGGCGGTCCAGAAATGCCGGAAGCCGTAATCGTAATAGCAGAGCACCTTGAGCTTGTAGTTGTCCTCGATCTGCTTGTTCAGCTTGTCGCCGATCCGGCCGTTGAGCATGGCGTAGGCGGAGGCGTAATCCTTCACGAGATAAGGCACGAGCAGCGCGCCCATTTCCGGAAACACGGTGGCGGCCGCGCCGGCCGGGCTTCCCATCGCGATGCTGCCGGACTTGACCGCGTTCATGATCTCGATTTCCTGCGGGATCAGGGTCTTGCCGAAGAACTGCATGTCGAGCGCGCCCTTCGACTGCGCGGTGACTTCCTTCGCCATCCAGTCGAACGCCACCGCCGCCGATTCCGGAACGGCGTTGATGTGGGCGAACACGAGTTTCTTCGGCTGGGTTTGCGCGAAGGCCGGCGCGCGGCCGGTGGCGAGAATGCCGGCCATGCCGGCGCCCGCACGCAGAAGCGTGCGGCGATTCAACGAGACACGGCTCCTGGGAGCTGACATGGGGGTTCCTCCAGAACTTTGTTTTTTGCATTTGTTGCGGCCCGGCCGCCGGGGAGGGCGGCCGGTCCGGCAGCAAGCTTACAGGATAGCGGACGCCGTGCCAGTGGGGATGGAGGACGATTTGAGCATCGTCGAGAGAGATTGTCCCCCAAGTGCCGGCGTGATACGAATATCACCTCGGGCCATCAACAACCGCCCGATGAGCTTCCGCAGCCAAGCGTTGTCTCTCTCCGTTTTGGAGGTGAGACATGTCTTGCAGCAGCACGAATTGTGCATCGGCTAATGACATCCAGCCAGCTCTATCGTCATTTCCGGACCGTGGACGGCGCCGGCAAATCCCGCTTTCATGGCTGGCCGGAATTGCCTCGTGGTCCGAGCCACGACACCAGTACCGGCAGCTCCTCGAACTCGATGACCGGCTTCTCGCGGATATCGGCCTATCGAGGCAGCACGCGGTCGAAGAAGCGCTGAAATCCGCATGGATCAGCGCCCTGATGTGGCAGGCCTACCGATGACAAGTTCTGCCTGCACCAAGCCGCGGTCGGACATTTTCTATTTGTATGGCGCGCGGGCGTTGCGCGGATTCGGCGATGGTTTTGCCGTCATCATCCTGCCGGTCTATCTCCTGGCCATCGGCCTTACTCCGCAGCAGGTCGGAATGGTTGCAAGCGCCTCGTTGCTTGGAACAGCCGCGCTGACGCTGCTGGTCGGGTTCGTTGCGCCCCGCTACGATCTCAGAAACCTGTTTCTCGTCGGCGCCGGCCTGGCCACCGCGACCGGGCTCGTTTTCCCGCTGGTCGACGCGGTTGTTCCGGTTCTGGTCGTCGCCTTCATGGGAACCATCAATCCGTCGGCCGGCGACCTTGGCATGCTGATTCCCCTCGAGCACGCCCTGCTGACGCAGGAAACGAGCGATCAGAACCGCACCGGAGTGTTCGCCCGCTATAGCCTGGTCGGCTCGTTGACCGCCGCCGCCGGATCGCTCGCCGCCGCCCTGCCCGAATTCTTGACCGGGAAGGGGATGCCGGAAGTCAGCGCGCTTCGGCTGATGTTCTACGGTTACGCGGCGCTCGGACTATCGGCGGCGGTTCTTTACAGCCGGCTGCCCCGCGACCACATGCGCGCGGCAAGGCGCCCCAGTCAGGCGCTCGGACAATCGCGCAAGATCGTCTACAAGCTGGCCGCGTTGTTCAGCCTTGACGCCTTCGCCGGCGGCTTCGTGGTTCAGTCGCTGCTGGCTCTATGGCTGTTTCAGCGGTTCGATTTGTCGCTTGGCGCTGCAAGCGCCTTCTTCTTCTGCGCCAGCCTGTTGAGCGCGATTTCGTTCCCGGTTGCGGCGTGGCTCGCCAGACGCATCGGGCTCGTCAACACCATGGTGTTCACCCACATTCCATCGAGCCTCTGCCTGATCG
>JBGPSI010000349.1:0-2916 GCA_041490045.1 Bradyrhizobium sp. | reverse complement strand
TTTCTCGAAAGCTATGCCCAGCCGACCAAGTGAGTTCATCTTAGGTGTAAATTCGCTTGCAATAATGACCCCCTGAGGGGCGATTTTCGCGTCCAATAACGCCTCCCTTTGACGTTGTGTGTCAGCGTCCTTTCCTTTGGCCTCAGTCGGCTGGGAAGGGCTGATGGGGATGATTGGCGTGGACAAGATTGGCGAGATACGACGCGCCTATTTCGAACAAGGCCGCTCTATCAAGGAGATTGTGCGCACGCTTTCGACATCGCGCGCAACGGTGCGCAAGGTCATTCGCGGCCACAAGACGGAGTTCAAATACGCGCGGGTCGTTCAGCCAACGCCGAAGCTCGGCGACTGGGTCGAGGCTCTGACGGAGATCCTGGAGCAGGAATCCAAGCTGCCGAAGCGTGAGCGCCGCTCGACCCAGCGGTTGTTCGAGGAACTGCGCGGGCGCGGATATGACGGCGCCCACGACAGCGTACATCGGTTCACCAAGGGTTGGCGCGACGAACGTGCCCGGGTTCCGGTCCACGCTTATGTGCCGATGAGCTTTGCTCCCGGGGAAGCCTACCAGTTCGACTGGAGCCACGAGACGATCACGCTCCAGGGCCTGCCGCTGACGGTCAAGGCTGCGCACATGAAGCTGTCGCATAGCCGCATGCCGTTCGTTCGCGTCTACTTTCGCGAGACCCAGGAGTTGGTATTCGACGCCCATGACAAGGCGTTCCGGTTTTATGGCGGTGCCTGCCGGCGTGGCATCTACGACAACATGAAGACGGCGGTCGAAGCGATCTTCGTCGGCAAGGCGCGTCGATATAATCGGCGCTTTCTGCAGATGTGCTCGCACCATCTGATCGAGCCGGTGGCCTGCACACCTGCTTCGGGATGGGAGAAGGGTCAGGTCGAGAACCAGGTCGGCAATCTGCGTGACCAGATGTTCCGACCCAAGCCGCGGGTCAAGAGTCTCCCCGAGCTAAATGCGTGGTTGGAAGACCAGTGTATCGCTTATGCAAAGCGCATCAGGCATCCGGAGTTCAAGGACCGAACGATCTGGGACGTATTCCAGGAAGAACGCGCGAGCCTAATGGAGCTTCGCGGCCCCTTCGACGGGTTCGTCGAGAAAGCCGTAAGGGCCAGCACCACTTGCCTGATCATGGCCGATCATAATCGCTACAGCGTCGATGCGCGCGCCGCCGGCCGGATGGTCCTGGTGCGCTCCCATGCCGAACGGATTGTCGTCTTGCTGGGCGACGAGGTGGTCGCCGACCATCCGCGCCACTTCCGGCGTGACCAGATAATCTACGATCCCTGGCATTACCTGCCGGTGCTGATGAAGAAGCCCGGCGCCTTGCGCAACGGCGCCCCGTTCAAGGACTGGAATCTGCCGGCCGCCCTGACCCAGGTCCGCACCAAACTGAAGCAACACGCCGACGGTGATCGACAGTTCGTCAAGGTGTTGGGTGCGGTGCTCGATCATGGGCTCGCCGCGGTCGAAAGCGCCTGCGCCGAAGCGCTGGAAGCGGGCCTCGCCAGTGGCGATGTGATCCTGACCGTGCTGGCGCGCCGACGGCAGCCCGTGGCGCCGCCCAGCATCACCACGCCCGACGCGCTTCGCCTGAAGATCGAACCCGCGGCTGATTGTGGCCGCTACGACAGCATAAGGAAGATCGCCTGATGGAACGCCATGAGATTCTGGAGGCTATGAGCGAACTGAAGCTTTACGGCATGCGCGCCAGCTTCGACGAGGTTGCTGGTAAAGGCCTTGCCCGGCGCGATGAGATTTATCCTCTCATCGCAAGCCTGATCCGGGCCGAACGCACCCACCGGCAGGCGCGCTCGATCAGCTACCGCATCGGCGGTGCCAAGTTCCCCGTCCTCAAAGATCTCGACAAGTTCGTCTTCGCCGATACGCCGGTCGATGAAGGACAAGTTCGCGAACTCGCCACCGGCACCTTCCTTGACGCCAAGCGCAATGCGATCTTCATCGGGGGCACGGGCACCGGCAAAACCCATCTGTGCATCGCCGTTGCCTCAGCGGTCATTCGCACCCGCGCCAGGGGGCGATACTTCAACTTGGTCGATCTGGTCAATCAGCTCGAACAGGAAAAGGCCGCCGGTCGAAGCGGCCGGCTGTCCGAGAAGTTACTCCGTTACGATGTCATCGTCATTGACGAGCTCGGCTACCTGCCGTTCAGCCAGTCCGGCGGCCAGTTGTTGTTCCACCTGATCAGCAAGCTCTACGAAAACACCTCACTGCTGATCACGACCAATCTCGCCTTCGCCGATTGGCCGCAGGTGTTCGGCGACGCCAAAATGACTACCGCCATGCTCGATCGGCTGACGCACCACTGCGACATCATCGAGACCGGCAACGACAGCTGGCGCTTCAAGAACCGCGCTTAACCTCCCGCCTAACACTCGCCGCCCGCCAAGACCGGCTTGCTCCGCTGTGTGGGCTCCGCGGCGCCGGTCATGGCTCCGTCAGAGGGGGTCGTTATTGGACGCGAAAGGGGGTCGGAGTTCGGTGCGATTTGACATACGTGGTTCACGGAACCAAGCAGCGGCGACCAATCGTCCGGCACGTCATCGGAGGCGCGCTTCATATCTCGCGCAAGCGATCGCGAGAGAACCTCCGAGGGTCGCCGCGACATTGCGGCCATTCTGGCAACGTCATTCCATGCTCACATCGCATCGCGACGATTTCGGCGTAGTTCGTTCCGTTCATCCAATATGAAAAGTCTATAGAATTGGCGTCTCTAGATTCTTCGCCATCCCTGAATTCTCGGAACGCATCGAGGAAGAAGTTTTGCCAATAAGGATCGGTGAACTTGTGCCACTCTCCGCGATGCCAGTGTTCCGCTAGACTCGTGTGCAGCGAATATTCTAGTTTTGTGATGTTCCAGAATGGATTGGCGATAATCT
>JBGPSI010000348.1:0-2979 GCA_041490045.1 Bradyrhizobium sp. | reverse complement strand
CGGGGGTGGCTGTAGCTGGGCCTCGGACGTGCAATGCCTTCCACACGGAAGAAAAATGTCCTAACCTGCTGTCCTCGCACTCCGTGAGTTGCGACCATGCGATTCCGCGTAAGAAAATCTGCCCATGTCCTGGAACGCATCGGGCTCGCGATGGCCGGAGCAGCATGCGGATTGTTCGTTGCCGCCCACGTGGGGTCGAGCATCGACATGCTTACTTCCCAGGGTTTTATCGTCGTGATGATGATCACCGGCGCAATCGGATTTTATCTGGGAATTGATACTCCCCCTCTGCCTTTTCATGAACCAACGGGCGGGTCTGACGATGGAAAGATCGATACCGCAGAATTCCTCACCGCCGTAGGCACGTTTCTCGCCACGTGGATGGCATTCGTATCAGTCAGCGTGATTGTGTTTCGTGCAGAGCCTCACATCTTTTGGACAATCATGATCATGCTGGGATGGGTCGTTGGCGTGACGATGCAAATCATCGCCGGAGCAATTGCGCGCATGCGCGGATGAGAGCGGTACGGCGGATATCGCGGCACTTCATCCTTGTGGCAAAAGCTAAGCCGCAACCTTGCGATCCGACCGACTGGCCGTCAAAAGCTCAATCCCGCACCATAGCCAAAATTACGTGTGCCTGAATTTTGGCAGCAACCTCGCCATTTCCGTGTCTGCTTGCGATAACGGATGCGGCGTAATCGGTTGCGGCCTCGAGCTTGCCCGCATCTCTGGCTTCGATCTCGTTGCGCAGCGGGGTACCCTGACAATAGGCCATGGCTGCATGACGCGGCGAGGATGCACGGCTCTCATCGGCCCTGGTCTCGATCACCACACTGGAGAAACCTGCTTTTTCCAGCTCGCTGCGGATCAGCGCCGGGTCGTGATAGCCGTGCGGCGTGCGCGCCAAAAAGCGGGGAGGATCGTCCGGAAAGACTTCCGCGAGCGCGTTGGTCACATCGTTTGCGAACACATTCTGCTCGATGCGATCCCATACGCTGAACAAGAAACGTCCGCCGGGCTTGAGGACCCTCTTTGCCTCGCGGTAGCCCAACTGGCGATCGGGGAAGAACATGGCGCCGAACTGGCAGCAAACGAGATCGAAGGCCGCATCTTCGAATGGTAGCGCCTGTGCGTCCGCTTTGCGCCAGCTGATGCGATTGTCGGCGATCTGCCGCGCAGCATAGTCAAGCATCGGCTGGTTGAGGTCCGTAACGACGTAGCTGGCATTCGGCGAAAGTCTTGGTGCCAGTGCCCGAACAACCACGCCACTGCCAGCGGCGGTCTCGAGGACGGTCCGCGGCGAAAACTCGGCGGCTCGCCGGGCGATATCCTCGGCATATCCCTGGAAGATCAACGGGACCATGTAACGATCATAGCTCTCCGGGATCGAACCGGCGAACACCTTGTCGGTTTCCGACATCACTTCTCTCCCGTCGAGGTTTCCAGAAAAATTATGTATCAATGGAGCGGCCGGGGCAATCTAGTGCTTGATGGCGATCCAGCTGCCGACGCAGCCGTCGGATCGGTTGAACGTTCCTGAACCGGTGTTTCCCAATAGCCGTCCGACTGCGGTCAGGGTCATGCCGCCTCCGGCGCCGACCGAATGCAGCGTGCCGTCCGGGTCGACCTGGCCGCTGCCGCCTTTGACGATGATCCTTCCGCCGGTGATCATCGCCGGCAACGAGCCCGTATGCGGACATCCGGCGCTGGTGAATGTCCAGGCCCCGTCGAAATTCTTGCTGTCTTCCGGCGGCGAGGGGGCAGGCGTTTCTTCCGCCGGCCGCGCCGTTTCATCCCGCGGCTCGGACAGGAACGCCATTCCGCCGCCGCCGCCGATGACTGCCTCGGTCTGGCGCGATGAGGCCAGCGCGTCCAAGGGGGTGGACAAAATGCCGAACACGCCGCACCACAATGCAGCTCTCAGCCACATTCCAATGACATTCACGGCGTGCATAGGTCAGCCGGGCGGTCCCGCTAGGACCGGCATATTTGCCGACAGCAATGCGGTTCGCAAGCGAGCGGGGATCAATTTTACAGGCGGCGCCGCGCTCCACGTCGGGGAGTGGCGAGGCGCTTCACGACTGGCTCTGCCACTGACCCTGCCGGCCCCCGGCCTGCTCGACCTTGACCGCGACCGTCAGCGTCTCCGTGCCGCCGCCGTAACGGGTGCCGCGCACCGGCGCAGCACCGAGGTAATCGAGCCCGATGGCGACGCGGGCGTGGGCGTCGGTGGTGCAGATGCCGTTGGCCGGGTCAAACCCGACCCAGCCGAGATCCGGTACGAAGGCTTCCGCCCAGGCGTGGCCGGCCTGCTGATGCACCATCCCGTCGGAGCGCAGGAAATGGCCGGCGACGAAGCGCGCCGGCACCAGGCCCGAGCGCGCGCAGGCGATGAAGATATGGGCGTAGTCCTGACATACCCCGCGCTTCAGTCCGAACGCCTCCACCGCCGAGGTCCCGCTGTTGGTGGGGTCTTCGTCGAAGGTCATGTGTTCGTTGATCTGCGTCATCAGCGCATGCAGGAATCCGAGAATGTCGTCTTCGGATTCCGCGCGCAGCTCGCGTGCGAAATTCGCCATCGCCGGATTGACTTCGGTGAGCGGCGTCGAGCGCAGGAACAGGCTCGGCGGAAAGCGCTCGTCGGTGCCCCTGAGCACGCCGCCGGTGTCATGGGTCTCGATCAGGCCTTCGACATTGATGGTGAGGTCCGCGATTGTCCCCTCGGTCAGCACATGCGTGACGTTGCCGAAGGCATCCTGATGCACCTGCAGCCGGGAATCGGTCGAGACGTCGATCTGCCATTCGGCGACGTACTGCCCGTCATGGCTGCCGGGCGTCATCCGCAGGATCTGAATGACGCCGGTGGCCGGCGGCTCGTAGCGGTAGCTGGTCGTATGGGCAATTCGCAGGCGCATGAGCTGGAAGGTCCGAATCTTTGGGAGCCCGCAAGGCTAGCTCCTAAACCAGATATTGCTT
>JBGPSI010000347.1:0-3022 GCA_041490045.1 Bradyrhizobium sp. | reverse complement strand
GCCGCCGCTGCCGAACAGGCCCTTGCCCATCTCCTTCAGCTTCGAATAGGCCGCATCCGGATTGTCGAGGATGCCCTGCATGTCCGGATAGATGCGCGGCTCGGCCCAGGGACCGTCGATGACCACGGGAATGCCGAGCCCGACCGGATCGGCGGCGCGTCCCTGGCCTTCGGTGGTCAGCACCAGTTTCGGCTCGACGCGAAACGCCAGCGTCTGCGCCCCGAGATCGACGGTGCCCGCGCCGGTCATCTTCACCAGCGGGCCGACCAGGTTGAGATCGCTGGTCGTGGCCTGGCCCTTCTCGACGCGGAACGAGGCGCCGAGCTGCGTCAGGTCCGTGCTCTGCTCCTTGCCCTCCTGCCAGCCCGACAGCGTGCCCGACGTGAGCGAGCGGATCATCTGCGCGACATTGAGGCCGCGGATCGTACCGTCCTGGAACACCGCGAACACGGTGCCGTCGAGATTGGACATGATGGCGCGCTGGCTGTTGCCGGTCGAACGCAGCGCGAGCTTCGCCTGCAGTCTGCCGTCGAGCTTGTCGAAATCGGCCGTGCTTCGCAGCAGCGGCAAGGCGCGCACGCCGGCGAGGTCGCTGCGCAGCGAATAGGTCGGGCTCGGCAGCGAGGCGTCGACGATCAGGTCGCCATTGGCCTGGCCGCCATAGGCGCCGAGATTGGCGAACCGCGTTTTCAGCACGCCGCCGGCCAGCGCGCCGTCGATCGCGGCCGGCGCGAAGTGTGCTTCGCCGATGTTGATTTCGGCGGCGGAGATGCGGGCCTGCACGTCGACGTAGTTCAGTCCGGTCAGGTCGATCGTGACGTTGCTCCAGCCATGCTGCAGGCCCTGCGCGGACGATGCGCCGCTCTTCGCTGGAACTGCGACGTCGAGCCGCTGAAAATCCAGGTCGAGTTTCACGAGCGGCTTGCTGGAAAGATCGGCGGACGCCCAGCCATTGAACGCGCCGTCGCCGAGCGTGCCGGAGACGCCGTTGATCATCACCACCGGGCCGTTGAACCGCACCTCGGCCTTGGCCGACAGCGGCGCCTGCAGCGCGCCGGGGGCCTCCAGCTTGATTTCGACCGGAATGTTCTGCCGCTCGCCGGGATGGGCGGGCGCTATGGCGCCGATGTCGAAGGTGAGCGGTTGCTCGCCCGCCTTGGCGCGGCCGGTGATCTTGACGTTGCGGTCGTCGGACATCACCGCCTTGGCGTTGATGCCGTCGATGCGGTTGTTGACGCGGTCGCGCACATTGGAAAATTCCACCGCACCGTCGGTCACCGTGACGCGCTCGATGACCGGCGCGTTGGCATCCGGCTCGCTGCTGGCCGCGGCCGGGCGCGATGGCGGGTTGAGCGGCCCGGTGCGTTCGCGCAGCAGCGGCACATGCAGTACGGGACGGGCAATGACGAGCTCGGTGACTTGCGGATGACCCGACCAGACGCTGCCGAGCGTCATGTCGGCCTGCATGCTGCCGATAGTCAGGCGGCTCGTGCCGTCGCGGTCCTTCGGGTCCTGCAGGATAACGTCGTTCATCGTCACGTGCAGCGACGGCCACACGCCGATCCTGGTCGCGCCCGCGATCGTCAGGCGGTAACCAGTCTCGCGCTCCACCCGCGCCTGGATCGCCGAGGTCAGGAATCCCGAGGGGACCCCGACGACGGCGAGCAGCACCAGGACGACGATGATGGCGGCAACGGCGCTGCCGGCGATTTTCAAGGCTCTCATGACGACATTCCAGAATGGGCAGAGGGCGCCCGAGTCTATCCCGGAAGGGGAAACCGCTCAAAGCCGCCAAAAATAGTCCGGGGGTGCTGCAAAGTTATGTGACTTATGACACACTTCGCAGCACGCCGATTTTGAAGACGACCCAATTTGACGATTTCGCGCCGACTCCGGTTCGAGTTGGCCCAAGGAAGGCATTGAAGGAAGGCATTGAAGGAAGGCATTGCAATGAGCAAAGCGGCCGAATTTGCCGTCATTTTGAAGATGAATCCGATGTTCGCCGATCTCGGCGCCGACGAACTGGCGCGGATATCGAGCCTTTGCCACATGGAGCACCTCGCGGCGGGCGAGACGCTGTTCCAGAAGGGTGATCCCGGCGACGCCCTGTTCGGGGTCCGCCGCGGCCAGATCCGCATCGAGACCGGGGCCTCGGACGGCAGCCGCCTGACCCTGAACTTCATGGGGCCGGGCGACCTGTTCGGCGAGGTTGCGGTGCTCGACGGCTTCAGCCGCACCGCCGACGCCACCGCCGGCGAGCCGACCGAATTGTTCGTGCTACGGCGCGATGATTTCCTTTCGCATCTCGAGCGCGAGCCGAAGGTGGCGATCAAGATCATCATGCTGCTCTGCCAGCGCATCCGCTGGCAGAGCGAGCGGATGGAGGAATCCATGCTGCAGCCGCTGCCGGTGCGGCTGGCCCGACGGCTCTGCGCGCTGGCGTCCGATTTCGGCTCCGAGGTGCACATCTCGCAGGAGCAGTTAGGGGTGTTCGTCGGCGCGGCGCGCGAAAGCGTCAACCGACAACTGCAGCTCTGGCGCAAGGACGGCATCCTGGACCTGCAGCGCGGGCGTATCCTGCTGCAGAACATGGGCAAGTTGACGGCGGTGGCGAGGAACGAGTAGGGCGCTCGCGCGCGTTCTCTCGGAATCTCCCGCGCGATCAGATATCGCTGTTTGATCGCCGGCGCGAGACGCAGTCCGGCGAACATTTTTTTGAGCGCACATGATCTCAATTGGGACACCAAAATCTTCAATTTGGAACATGAATATTTTTTAACAAACAGAAACACGTCGCGAAGCCATGCACGACCGGCTCTCACCTTCGCTCCCACGGGGCGGCGGACAGAGTGTGTTTGCCTGTACGGCTTTGAGTTTTGTATCCGCGTTTGCGTAACCGAGTCTCTGTGCCATGTACCTTGCGTTCTCAGAGATGGCTGCGCGCTCCGAAATTTCCCCCGCCCGTTGGCGAAGGCCGTTTCTGATCTGGATGGATGGTATCGAAGCGGGGTGGGCCATTCCG
>JBGPSI010000346.1:0-3085 GCA_041490045.1 Bradyrhizobium sp. | reverse complement strand
GCTGGCGCCCTTGATCAAGAGCAGATTGGTGCGGGCAAGCCCAATGCCGCCGGTAAAGCCGATCACGAGCAGCCGCGCGCCCCAGGCGATGCAGCGCATGCTGTCCTCGAAGACCTGGCCGCCGACGGGATCGAACACCACATCCGCGCCGCGGCCGTCGGTGATGCGCTTGACCGCATCGCGGAACGGCTCGCGGCTATACAGAACCAGATGATCGGCGCCCTTCGCCCGCGCCACGGCAAGCTTCTCTTCCGATGACGCCGCCGCGATCACGGTCGCGCCCAGCATCTTGCCCATCTCGACCGCGGCAAGCCCCACCCCGCCGCCGGCGCCGTGCACCAGCAGCACTTCGCCCGGTTCGACCCGGCCGCGATCGATCAGCGCGTGATAGGCGGTGCCGTGCGCGGCGAGAAACGTCGCGCCCTCGGCATAGTCGAAAGCCCCGGGCAACGGGATCGTTTGCGACGGCGTCACCACCGCTTCATCGGCATAGGCGCCATGGCGCATCTTGACGATGACGCGGTCGCCGGCCGAGACGCCTTCAACCGCCGCATCGACTTCGATCACCTCGCCCGCCGCTTCCACGCCCGGCGTGAACGGCAATTCCGGCTTGAGCTGATACTCGCCCGCCGCCATCAAGATGTCGGGAAAGTTGATCCCGGCGGCATGAATGGCGACGCGCAATTCTCCCGGCTTCAGCGGCGCGGAGGCAAATGTTTCCAGCCGCAGCCGCTCGGGCGGACCGAGCTCGCGGCAGACGACCGCCTTCGGCATCAGGCGGCCCGCTCTTTGCACCGGGCCAGCGCCTCGCGGATCAGCGGCATCCGGTCGTTGCCGAAATACATGTCGGTCTTGTCGATGAAGATGGTGGGCGAGCCGAAGCCGCCGCGCGCCATTACCTCATCGGTGTTGGCCTTGAGCTGGTCCTTGATCGCCTGCTCGCCGATGCCGGTGAAGAACTTTTGCGGAGCGATGCCGACGCGCTTGCACACTTCGGTCAGCACCTCGTCTTTTGAAATATCCTGGTCGCCGCCCCAATAGGCCTCGAACACGGCACGGGCGAACGGCACCATGTCATTACCGTCCTTGCTCAGCCAGATGCAGCCGCGCATCGCCTTGACGCTGTTCACGGGGAACACCGTCGGCCGCATCTTGATGGCCAGTCCCGCCGAACGCGCCCAGTCCGCCATGTCCTTTTTCTGGTAGGCGAGCTTGGCCTCCACCGGATGTTCGCGCTGGGCGTAGACGCTGGGGTTGATGGTGTTGAAGATGCCGCCGACCAGGATCGGCCGCCAGACGATCTCGGCGCCGAACTCCTTTGCCAATGGCTGGATGTTGTGGAAGGCGAGATAGGTCCAGGGACTGGAGCAGTCGAAGAAGAATTCGATCATGGCGTTTCCTTTGGTTATTGGTCTGATTGTGGTCGGGTCAACCCAACTCGTCATTCCGGGATTCGCCTCTTGGCGCAGGCCCGGAATCCATACTCATTATCGTGGTTATGGATTCCGGGCTCGCGCTTCGCGCGCCCCGGAATGACGAGACGTCATTTTTGCTTCGACATCTCCTTGGCCTTCTGCCCGAACATGTTCTTCCTTGCCTCCTCGTCGAACGGCTCTTTCACAAATTTGCCGATCGCCAGCCCAGCCTGCACCTGCGGCCGCGCGCGCACGGCGGAGTACCAGCGCTTGGCGTTCGGGTAATCGTCAAGCGTGAAGCCTTGCGCCTTGTGGGTCATGGTCCAGGGAAAGCAGGCGATGTCGGCGATCGTGTAATCATCGCCGGCGACGTAGGCGCCGGTCTTGCCGAGCTGGGTATCGAGCACGCGATAGAGCCGCGCCGCCTCGTCGCGGTACCGCTCGATCGCGTAAGGGATTTTTTCGGGCGCATAAAGCGCAAAATGGCCGTGCTGGCCGAGCATCGGCCCGAGGCCCCCCATCTGCCACATCAGCCACTGCATGACGACCGAGCGGCCGCGCATGTCCGCAGGCAAAAACCGGCCGGTCTTCTCGGCCAGATATATCAGGATCGCGCCGGTCTCGAACACCGAAAACGCACCTCCGCCCTCGGCGGGCGCATGGTCCACGATCGCCGGAATCCGGTTGTTCGGGCTGATCGCCAGGAATTCCGGCCTGAACTGTTCCCCGGCCCGGATGTTGACGGGAATGACGGTATAGGGAAGGCCCAGTTCCTCCAGCATGATCGAGATTTTCCAGCCGTTCGGCGTCGGCGCGTAATGCAGGTCGATCATGGTTTCCCCGGCGGGTCCGCGCCGCGTCCAAAGCCTGGGGCGGGCGACTTTCGTTGTTCTTGTACGGCGACCATAAGACATGGCAGAGAGACGCTCAACCAGAACCCCCGGGAGGCCCTCATGCTGTTTCCAACCACGATCGCGGGCTCCTTGCCGAAGCCGGAATGGCTGGCCGAGCCCAATACGCTGTGGGCGCCCTGGAAGTCGAAAGGCGACGAGCTGGCGCGGGCCAAGCGCGACGCTACCTTGCTGGTTGTAAAACTGCAGGAAGATGCCGGCATCGACATCCTCACCGAGGGCGAGCAGTCGCGACAGCACTTCGTTCATGGCTTCCTGGAGAAGATCGAGGGCATCGATTTCGCCCACAAGGTCGAGATGGGAATCCGCAAAGACCGCTACAAGGCGATGGTGCCGCAGGTGGTGGCGCCGCTGCGGCTCAAAGGCCGCGTCCATGCCGACGAAGCCCGCGTCGCCCGCACCCACACCACGCGCAAGCTGAAATTCACCCTGCCCGGCCCGATGACCATCATCGACACCATCGCGGACAAATATTACGGCGACCGCGTCAAGATGGCGTTCGCCTTCGCCGAGCTGCTCAACGAGGAAGCCAAAGCCTTGCAGGCCGACGGCATCGACCTGATCCAGTTCGACGAGCCCGCCTTCAACGTCTACATGGACGAGGTCTCGGACTGGGGCATCAAGGCCTTGGAGCGCGCCGCCGAAGGCCTGACCTGCGCCACCGCGGTGCACATCTGCTACGGCTACGGCATCAAGGCCAATACCGACTGGAAGCAGACGCTCGGCAACGAGTGGCGGCAATACGAGGACATCTTCCCG
>JBGPSI010000345.1:0-3111 GCA_041490045.1 Bradyrhizobium sp. | reverse complement strand
CCTGCCATTGCGGCCATAGAGCGTGGGATTTGTGCACCCAGCCGTGAGCGCCGACGCACAATCCGGAATAGAGGGCTTTCATCGCGTCTGCGGACGTCTCCTGCAAGCGCGCCTGGAATGTCTTGCCCATCACGAAGAATATCGCGTTCACCCCGTTATCGCGGAGCATCTCGATCGTGCGGTCGGTATCCTCCGCGTTTGCGTCGGGCTGCCCCGGGCCTCGCGTTGGGCCGTCGTCAAACGACAGCAGGAAGTGGCGATCAGGCAATCCCCACCCGGCGAATTCGTTATCGTTGAGGCTCTCGACTTCGCTGTTGAAGCGCGGAAATACAGCCGCCAGCCTGAGCAGTTCGTACAGGTATGAACGCTGGAATTCCGACGCGTCGTCGAACCACGAGTTGTAGCGCGGTTGAATGCTGGCAGAGGAAAACGCCTCCGCCTCCTCTCGCAGGTCGCTCGGATTGGAGTCCGCCATTGGGCAAAACGCGTCATGGGCAGCACAAGACGCGGAAGCCATCACATAGTTGCCGGTGAGGATCTTCCACAGTTTGCGCTGCAGATGCTGGATCGAGGCGATGTCCATTTCACCCTCGACCCGCAGCCGAACCTTCAAGACGTCATCGCTCAGCTTCTCGCTTTCCGCGAGCGCGTGGGCAAAAGCCAGGATCTCGGCGCGTGAGGCACGATCGAATTCTGCAGCGGAACTGATGGAATCCGGCCACAAGGCGCGATTCGGAGTCATTTGTCCGGGCGGCTCTCCGGCGAGAATCCTTGCAGGTGCAGAGCAAAGAAGAATGGTGACCAGCGCGGCCCGGCGAACCCATGTGGAAATCACGTCAAACCTCGCGGCAACGTCCCCATCGCAGATATGGATATCGGCGGAATAATAACGTCGGCCCCGGCGCGAGGAAAGTAGCCGCCGGATTTGGCCCGCACCGGGATTGGAACCCACCCCCCGATGCCCCATCCGGCAGGCGTGGATGATTTTGTCAGGACCGGCGGCCCAAGTGAAGGGCCTTGGCCGCCGACTGCGGGCTGCGGCCGTCGATCGGACGGGAACCGCGCAAACCCGGAAAAGCATCGCAGCGAGAAGCCTGCCGGAGCGAGTTAGTGGGCCGTCATCCACGCCCGGGCTTCGCGCTGCGCCGTGGCGATCTCGATCTCGGACATCAGCTCGGCGACTTCGCGGCGGAGCCGAATGGCGTCGGCACGGCCTTTCAAGGCTGCGAGGTTGAACCACTTATGGGCCGCGACCAGATTGACGACGCCGGAACGTCCGCTCGCCCAGTACAGACCACGTTCGAACAACACGTCGGGGATCGCGCTCGCTTCCACCGGTATTGCCGTATCCTGATCGATGTGCCCCTGAAACATACGCCTTCTCCTTTTTGTTGTTCTTGCCGCGCGCCTTCCCGACCGCGGCTCCTGTCCAACTGAAACACGTCCCGTTATTCCAGCGCGCGATCAGCAAAAGTGGACCCCGGTTTTGCGTCCGATCGCGCGCCAATTATCAAAGAGCGCATGATCTGATCGCCAAACCGCCCACACTTTGGCGGATCGTGCGCTTGCCGTTTGCCGGCTTGCTGGATGATCATGACCGCTCAAATTTGAAGGGCAGTTTAAGCATCGCGATGAATCCGGCGTAAACGCATCGCCCCGCCTTCGCGGGCAAAATGACAGAAATGCCTATTTTGTCGGGGTTTTCCGCGTTCGCGGGATTCGGTTTACCCTACGATCTTCGCGAAACGATAACCATTCCGGCAAGCACCGGGGGATTCGGCTGCCATCCCCGCCAAACTGGCGATCTGGCATTCCTCGGCGCCCGCAAGGAAGGGAAAGGCCGCGGCGAACCGGTTAAGCCGTTGCAACTCGTCATCGAACTCGCCGAGGGCGGGACCCGGCGGCGAAGCATGACGGCCGACGGCGGAAGATGGCAGGACGCGACCGCCCCGGAACCTGCGCGCCGTGGATGACCAGATCAAAATTTGCGATTGGGGAAATCGAAAGCGCCAGGCGGCGGATGCACCGGCTTTCGGGAACGAGGGCGTCGGCGAACACGTCAGGACCAGATTTCACGTTGGGCTTGGAGGCCCGGTGAAATTGCGGAGCTCGAAGAGATCCGCACCGAACGAAGAAAACCTGTTTCTTCTGCCGGACCGGTTTTCGATGGAGCGCCTGAGCTCTTCGAAAGTTCGATCCAGCCGTTTGACCTGATGTCTCGCCGACACCCTCTTTCGTCGACCAGAGCCGCCTATCTAAAATCTGCTTCGAGAAGCAGACCGTCCTGGAGGCTCGTGTGACGTGCCGGCATCAAGCCGCCGGCAATTTTTCAAGAAGCAGAATTTACTTCTTCTTCTTGGCGACCTTGCGGGTCTTCTTCGCAGTCTTCTTCACTGCGCTCTTCGCCTTCTTCGCCTTCTTAGCTTTCTTGGCCATGTTGCCCTCCTAAGTGAGATGACTTAATCGCTGCGTGCACTCGGGAATCGAAATGCACTCATCCCGAATACACCAACACATTGAAAAAAACAGCGTCCCGCTTAAGGAAGTGTTGACGCGCGACATGAGAGCGAACGACGCAAGCCGATCGACAACGCGACGAAGCATTCGCATGACGACGCCAATTGTCCGCGAAAAACCGCGCGCATCGATTGTAAATTTTGCAAGAATCGCCTGTCACACAAGTATTTTCGTCAATCACGCATTCGACGCGTGATGCGTGCACGACATCGTCGCACGGCGTCGGGACCGGTGAAAAGCGCTCCGCACGGACTCTGAGTCGCGAGCTTTGGCAACAAAAAAATTTTCATGCTCACCGGCTTCGCGTCTCATCGCCGCTCGCCAAAACCGGATTTCTGAGCGAATCGCGCAGCCGCCGATTCGGGAATTGAAATGTTCGTCTCGCGTGCGAACTTTGCGATTTATGGTGAACGATCGGTGCACGCGCGAATGCGAGACGCACGTGCGGCGATCCGCCGGCGACGACGCCGGCGTCACCGCAGACCGATTTCAGATACCGAGTTTGGATTTGAGCAGGTCGTTGACGGCCTGCGGGTTGGCCTTGCCGCCGGATGACTTCATCACCTGGCCGACGAACCAGCCGACGAGTTGCGG
>JBGPSI010000344.1:0-3147 GCA_041490045.1 Bradyrhizobium sp. | reverse complement strand
GGCGAGCCGGGCCTCGCTGCGCCGCAACGCATCTTCGGCATTTTTTTGGTCCTCGACGTCAATACCGACTGAATACCACTTGACGATATTTCCCTTGTCGTCGCGCTGCGGTGCGCGTCGCATCGTATACCATCGATACGTCCCGTCGGCTCTGCGCGTGCGCACATCCACCGACAGGGGCTCGCCATTTGCCTGCGCTGTGCGCCACGCGTTATCGAATCGCTCGACATCGCCGGCGTGATAATAGGCCGAGGTATCCAGTCCCTTGCCGGTCGCTTCCGCCTGCGTATGACCGGTGTAGTCCTGCCACGTTCGATTGACGAAACTGCGCGTGCCGTCCGGCTCGAAAGTCGACACCATGACCGGAACTGAATCGATCGTGAGCTGCAACTCGCGCCGGGCTTCCGCCAATTGCGCCTCTCTCTCCTGCAAGGCGGCCTCGGCCCGCTTCCTGTCCTCGATGTCGTAGCCGGACCCATACCATTTGATGACCTTGCCGGTCTCGTCGTGCAGCGGTACGCGAGTCATGTGGTTCCATCGATACTGACCATCTGCGCGCCGCATGCGCTGTTCGGTCTGGAACGGTTCTCCGGTCACCAGGTGGGTCCGCCACAGACGGTCAACCCTGTCGCGATCATCGGGATGGATAAGGTCACGTACGTTCTCGACCGAAAAGTCCTTGCCAATAAATTCCTGCGCCGGCCGATTGGCGAAATAAGCCCTGCCGTCATGGTCGAGAACGACGACCATTGTGGAGATCGTATCGATCGTCAGTTGCAGGTCCTGCCTCGCTTTGGCGAGATCCGCCTGGCTGCGTCGCAGGGCATCCTCTGCCCGCTTCCGGTCCTCGATGTCGTAGGTCGCCGCGTACCAGGCGATCACCTCGCCGTCGGGATTGCGCAGCGGTGCGCGCCGTGAAGCGAACCAGCGGTATTCGCCATCGGCTCTTCGCAGCCGCGCTTCCGTCTCGAACGGTTCGCCCGTTGCCAATGCGGCATCCCAGGCTTCCTCAAGCCGCGCAACATCGTCGGGATGAGTGATGACGCTGGTGCGTCTCGTCCAGTTCGTTGATACGATTCCACTGTAGCTGCGCCCGACCTGGTTGACAAAATCGATGACACCGTCGGCGCGGTGGCGAAGCACCAGTACAGGTATGGTGTCGATGATCGCCCGCAGCTCCTGCTCGACGAGCCGGGCCCTCTGCTCGGCCCGCGTGCGCTCCGCATTCTCGGTGCGCAGCGTCTCGTTGAGCGCTTGCAGCTCCCTCACCGTTCCCTGCTGCTCGTCGCGCACCCGCCGCAGCGCGGTCGTCGCGCGTCGCTGCGCCGCGCTCAGCGCGACGACAAAGAGCGCCGCGACGGCAAAGAACGCGAGCCGCGGAACATCCTTGAACTGCAGGGGTAGTGAGTGAACCGGCGGCAGGAAGAAATAATCGAATGCCAGAACCGCCAGTGCCGTTGCGAGCAAGGCCGGGCCAGTGCCGCTGGCCCACGCCACCAACATGATCGCGCAGAGCAACAACGATACCGTCGGATTGTCCCCCAGGAGACGCTCGAACCCGAGATCGATCGCGACGGCCGCGGCAACCGACAGGACTGCCATTCCGTAACCCAGGACCGCCGGCGACTCCCGCCGCCACGAGACTGCGGACGTCGACATGTCTCGAACTCCGGTAATTTTTGGGCAATTCTAGCAATTTCGGGCGAGGAACGCCACGACGCGCGCCCCCCGCCAGAAGCGGCGGCGGGCACGCCAACGATTTAATCAGGATTGCGCGAGGCCGGCAATCATCGCGGGGTCAATTTCCGCGCACAGAAATTGTGCGGCGGCGACTTTCAGGTGCGCCTTGCTCAGACCGATTTGTCGGTGATCATCCCGGTGCGCTTGTCGGGACTGTTGTCGACCTGTTTCTTGATCATGTCCCTGATCTTGTCCTCGATCTTTTGCTGATCGGCAGGGCTCATCGCCTTGAATTGATCCTCGGTGAGGCCGAGTTCCGCGAGCATCTGGGCATGCAGCCGCTCGGCCGGCGTCATCTTGGCGTATTCGAGGAATTTCTGCTCCGTCGTCTGGGCAGGCTTGGCGGTCAGGGTCGTGGGCTGGCTCTTCTGGGAGGGGAAAACGGATGTGGGAGAGAAGCCCGTAAAGGAAACCGACATGCCGAACTCCGGGACTGGATTCGCCGGAGTTCCAGCAAGGCGCATGCCAGACGCGTGATCGCAGAAAAGATGCGGTTTTGCCGCCTCAGGCGCGCAGCGTGCGAGGCAGAAATTGCCCGATCAGGCCAGCGTCGAGAAAAACCTGCCGGGAAAAAATTTCCGCCAGGTTTTCAGCCGACGCAGTGCAGCGCTCTCACGAATACTGCATCACCCCGTCATCGATCTTGCCGTAGCGCAACGTGACGATGTCGAGCGCGTAGTTCTGATAGAGCCGCCACGGCCGTTTCGAGCCTTGCTTGGGCATTTTCGCGACCGAGCGCTGCACATAGCCGGAGGAGAAATCCAGCGACGGCAGCTCGGCAATCGAGGGATCGACATTGTGCGGCATGCACTTCCTGTAGCCGTGCCGGTCCATGTAGTTGATCAGGCGGCAGACATATTCGCAGGTCAGGTCGCATTTCAGCGTCCACGACGCGTTGGTATAGCCGAACGAGGACGCGAGATTGGGCACGTCCGAATACATCATGCCCTTGTAGTTCAGCGTTCTCGCGAAATCGACCGTGCGGCCGTCGACGGCAATCTCCATGCCGCCCAGCACCTGCAGCACCAACCCGGTGGCGGTGACGATGATGTCGGCCTCGAGCTCGCTGCCGTCCTTTAAGCGGATGCCACCTTTGGTGAAGGTGTCGATCTCATTGGTGACGACGGAGGCGCGCTTTTCCCTGATCGCCTTGAACAGGTCGCCATCCGGCACCAGGCACAGCCGCTGGTCCCAGGGATTGTAACGCGGGGTGAAATGGGTGGCGATGTCGTAGTCGGGGCCGAGCGCCATCCTGACGCCGCCGAGGATCAGCTGCTTGACCCGCGCCGGCTTGCGCCGGGAAAGCTGGAAGAAATACATGCCCCACAGCACGTTGCGCCAGCGGATCAGGTGATAGGCGAGTTTCAAGGGAAGCCGCGCCCGCAGCTTGTTGGCGACCGGGTCCTG
>JBGPSI010000343.1:0-3150 GCA_041490045.1 Bradyrhizobium sp. | reverse complement strand
GGCTCGACGTGCGGACTGACCATGGTCCACTGGCGCGTCCAGTACTCGCGTACGGCCTCGCGGCCATGGACGTGGCCGCCATCCATCCCGTTGGCCCAGGCGACATCATCGGTGAGCACGGTCAGCACGCCGTCTATGTCCCGCGCGTTGAAGCGATCGTAGATTCGTTCGAGGACTTTGACGTCATCGTCCATTGGGTCTCTCCTTGCATCGTGCGGGTGTTGCGTTAAAGGCCAAACGCATTTACATATGCACGTATGCATCAGAGCGACGGTAGGTGCAAGGGGTGGGGTGCGATGAACCTGGATGTGCTCTCGACGCCTGGGCACCTGATCAGTCTCGCGGCGCGCGGGTTCGCCCGCCTCAGCGAAGCGCGGCTCAAGCCGCTTGGCTTCGGCGTTGGACATCTGCCAGTGCTGGTCGCGCTTCAGGATGGCCGGGCAAGCACGCAACGTGATCTCGCCCGCTTCGCCAAGATCGAGCAGCCGCCGATGGCACAGATGCTCGCCCGCATGGAGCGGGACGGGCTGATTCAGCGCGCGCCTGACCCGGCCGATGGGCGCAGCAGCCGCATCACATTGACGGAGGCCGCAGAAGCGCGGCTGCCGGACGCGGTTGCTGTCTTACTCCGGGGCAATCATGAGGTACTGCGCGACTTCACGGACGAGGAGGCCGGGCTGCTCGTTGCCCTGCTAACGCGCCTGATCGCAAACCTCGATCGGGTCGCGAGCGTCGAAGCGTCGCCCGGCACGCCAATTTTCGAGAAGGGAGACTGACCGGACCGTCCGTTGGCAGGCTGATCGAGTCCGAACCCTACCACATCGGTGGCCAGTCCGAGCCAGGCCAGGAAGCGAATGGTGAGCCAGGTGTTGTCGATTTCCCACCAGCGATGACCGTGGCGCGCCGAGCGCGGATCCGCATGATGGTTGTTATGCCAGCCTTCCCCGTTGGCGATGAGGCCGACAAGGATGTTGTTGCGGCTGTCCTCGTCGGTTTCATGGCTCCGGTAGCCCCACAGATGCGTCACCGAATTGACAGCCCACGTAATATGCCAAACGAGGACCGTGCGTACGAAGACTCCGAACATCATGATGCTGACTCCGGTCTGCGCCGCGCCCCACGGCGCTTCGCCCGATAGCCATGCCACCGCGAAACCGGCGCCGAAGAACAGCGGGATCTGGCCGAGATTGATCCAGAGCAGCCAGTTGTTGCGCTCGAGGGCTACGTAGAAGCGGTCGCGCAAGATGTCCTTTGCGTAGCGTTCGTAAATTCCAAGCCGCGCGAGTTCCGGCTGATTGACCAGAATCCATCCGATGTGGCTCCAGAAGAAGCCTGCAAGCGGGCTATGGGGGTCCGGCTGCTCGTCGGAGAATTGATGGTGCCGGCGATGGATGGCGACCCAGCGCGCCGGCGTTTCCTGAAGGCAGGACATCGCGACGATCACCATGGCGTGTTCCAGCCATTTCGGACATTTCAGGCCGCGATGCGTGAGCAGCCGGTGATAGCAAAGGTTGATGCCGAACAGCCCGCACAGATGGGTGCCGAGCAGGGCGACGACGAGGCCGCTCCAGCTGAAATAGCCGGGCATGAAGGCCAATAGCGCCGCCCCATGGTAGGCGCCGATCACGAGAATATAGGGCCAGTTGAGCTGGAACGGTCTCACGCCCGCAGGCAGCGGCAGTCGCGCAGGCGCGACGAGCGGAACGGCGTCGTCGGCGGCGGCCAGTGCCGCGACTTTTGTTGCAGGCCGATGGGCTGTCGTCATAGCGAAGTCGAGATACCAATCCCTGCGCCAGACGCAGTTGTCAGCCGAAAGCCCCCCTTCCTGATACACGGATTCGCCGGGGGAGGGCTACAAACCTTTGACCATATTCGCTTATTTTTCCGGGATTCGGTACCGAGGTCGGCTTCGCCGGGACGCAGATACCGGTTGCGTAGTGTCCTGTTTGGATTGACATTCGGCCATTCGATGGCTTAGAAACCGCGCGTCCCGGGTGGCACGGCTACCGGCGGGATAAAGCCTATTTTGCCGTTTTCGGCCTGTCCAACACGGCCTTTCAACGCATCAGGATTGTCCCATGAAGGTCCGTAACTCGCTGAAATCGCTGCGCGGCCGCCACCGCAACAACCGCCTGGTCCGCCGCAAGGGCCGGGTCTACGTGATCAACAAGGTCCAGCGCCGTTTCAAGGCGCGCCAGGGTTGATCCCAGCTTGGCTCAGGCGCTGAACCAGGCCTGATTGCGGCTATTCGCGCCTGTTGAAAAATGCTCGCCTTCACGGGTCTTTGACGCTCTTGCTGCTTTGCAGCGCGTTTTCTCGCGTCTACACTTTGACGATGGCATTGAGATTCCCTGATATCAGCCGCTGCCTGACCGCCATTCTCCTCACTGCCGCGATGGCGGCAGTCCCGATGGTCGCATCGGCGCAGGATCCGCACGCCGCGCCGCCGGCGCAGCGGAAGAAACTTCCCGAACCGCCGGCCAAGCTGCCGAAGGTCGGCGCCGACCGGACGCGCGGGCTGGATTTCCTGTTCGGCGCGCTGAAGGTGGCGCCCGACGAAGCCAGCGCCAAGCATGTCGAGGCGCGGATCTGGGCGCAGTGGCTGCATACGCCGAGCGACACGGCCGCGCTCCTGATGATGCGCGCCAAAGCCGCAATGGACGCCCAGCAGATGGACGTCGCGCTAAAGCTGCTCGATGCGCTGGTGAAGTTGCGGCCCGATTGGGTCGAGGCCTGGAACAGGCGGGCGACGCTCTACTACCTGCGGAACGATTACGGCCATTCGCTGCAGGATATCCAGCAGGTGCTGATCCGCGAACCCCGCCATTTCGGCGCGTTGGCGGGGCTTGGCATGATCATGCAGGACCTCGGCGACGACAAGCGCGCGCTCGACGCCTTCCGCAAGGCGCTCGCGATCAATCCGCATATGGACAAGGTGCCGGAGCTGGTCAAAACCCTCAGCGAGAAGGTCGAAGGCCGGGATATCTGATCGGGGGCGGTCCTTGTGGATCGAGCTCCGAGGCCTAGTGGAGCGACTCTAACGCTTGTTTCCCGCGTTTGACAGCGGCGAGGACGCGTTTTGGATCGGCGGTCCATACGAAGGGTTTGGGATCGGCGTTTGTCTCGGCGACGAAGCGGTTGATGGCGAGT
>JBGPSI010000342.1:0-3277 GCA_041490045.1 Bradyrhizobium sp. | reverse complement strand
GCCATCAGTTCGCCGAGCGCCTTCAATCGCCCGAGATTGTCGGCCTGATCCTCTTCGGCAAATTCGACGATCAGCACCGCATCGGGATCGCCGCGCACGGCGGTGGCGATGACGGGCTTGAACATCTCGATTTCGCGCCCGAGCGACAGCATGGTGCGATCGACCAGCTCCACCGCGATCGGGCGGAGTTTAACCAGATGCTGGGCGGCATCCATCGCCTCGTAGAAACTCCCGAAATGGCAGACGCCGAGCACCTTGTTGCGGATCACCGGCCAGAGCTTCAGCTCGACCTGCGTGGTGAAGGCGAGGGTGCCTTCGGAGCCCACCAGCAGATGCGCCAGATTGTTCGGCGTATTGCGCGGCACCAGGGCGTCGAGATTATAGCCGCCGACCCGGCGTTGTACCTTCGGGAATTTGTCGGCGATTTCGTCGGCCTCGCGCGCGCCGAGATCGAGCATGTCGCGAAACAGCGCAAGCCCGCCGTCGCTCGAATTGACTTGCGCAAGATCCCGCGCGACCTCGCCGAAATGCAGAAGCGTGCCGTCGGCAAGGGCTGCGTCCATCGAGCGGGTGTTGTCGCGCATGGTGCCGTAGCGCAGCGAGCGTCCGCCGCAGGAATTGTTGCCGGCCATGCCGCCGATGGTGGCCCGCGATGCGGTGGAAACGTCGACCGGAAACCACAGGCCATGCTTTTTGAGCTGGCGGTTGAGGTCGTCGAGCACGATCCCCGGTTCGACCACGCAGGAACGGTTCTCGAGGTCGAGCGATACGATGCGGTTCAGGTGCTTGGAGAAATCGACGACAATGCCGTCATTGACGGTCTGGCCGCACTGCGAGGTGCCGCCGCCGCGCGGCGTGACGATCCGCCCGGCGTCGCGGGCAATGGCCAGCGCCCGCAGCGCCTCGTCCATGGTTTTCGGCACCACCACGCCCGCGGGCATGATCTGGTAGAACGACGCGTCGGTCGCATAGCGGCCGCGGTTGAAGGAATCGAAGAACACATCGCCCGAGATTTCGCGCGCGAGCCGGTCTTCGAGTGTCGTTGCGCCCTTGGCCATCCTATCCCCGTTGCCGCCGCGGCCGGATTATGCTTGCCCGGAAGCGGGGCGGGCAAGAAATGCAGCTTCCCCGCCTATTGTGTGGTTTTGAATGCAAAATATCGCCTGACTTCGGCCAGTCAGGCCGGTTCGGACGCGGCCGGCGCATCCTCTTTCAGGTGCTCGACGGCGGCGGTCCGCTTGTTGCGCAGGTGCCTGAACAGGATGTCGCTGAGCTCGCTGCCGGCGCGGCGCCGCAGCGCGTCCAGGATGGTCTCGTGTTCGCGCATCGCCTCGCCCCAGCGCTCGCGCTGGCGGGCGAAATTGGCGGCGTAGCGCACCCGGCGGATCCGTCCCGCCAGGCTCGTATAGGTGCTCTTCAGCGCCTTGTTGCGCGAGGCCTCGACGATCTTCTGGTGGATCAGCTGGTTGACGCGAAAATAGCCGTGCATGTCGCGGTGCAGGTAAAAGCCGTACATCTCGTAATGCAGCCGCTCGATCTCGGCGATTTCGGCGTCGGTGATGTTTTCGCAGGCAAGCCGTCCGGCGAGGCCTTCTAGTCCGCCCATGACGTCGAACAGTTCGGCCAGATCGCGCTCGCTCAGCTGCCGCACGCGGGCGCCGCGGTTCGGCAATAGCTCGACCAGGCCTTCGGCCGCCAGCACCTTCAGGGCTTCGCGCAACGGCGTGCGCGAGATGCCCAGCATCTCGCACAGCTGTCGCTCCGGAATGCGGCCGCCGTCCGGGATATTGCCCTCGACGATGTGATCGCGCAGCCGCGTCAGGATCTCGTCGTGCAGCGACTGGTCTTCGCGGTCGGGAACCGCGGTGGCCGCAAGCGCCATCGTCGAGCTGGCATCACCGGGAATCAGGGGTTTCATGGAGCGCAACATAGGCCTTGGCGGCAACGCCGTCGATGCAAAAATGTAAACAAATATTGGATTGAAGTAGCATAAAATGAATGCAATATCATCAAAGAGCTCGGATCAGAAGGACCAAACCCCCATGGCAACGCATCAGGGACGCCATTTTCTGCAGATTCCCGGTCCGAGCCCGGTGCCGGATCGGGTGCTCCGCGCCATGGACATGCCGGTCATCGACCACCGCAGTGCGCAATTCGCCGAGCTCGGCAAGGCGGTGCTCGAGGGCTGCCAGAAGATCTTCAAGACGTCCGGACCGGTCATCATCTTTCCCTCCTCGGGCACCGGCGCCTGGGAGGCGGCGATCGTCAACACGCTGTCGCCGGGCGACAAGGTGCTGATGGTCGAGACCGGCCATTTCGCCACGCTGTGGCAGCAGATGGCGGCGCGCTGGGGCATCGAGGTCGATTTCATTCCGGGCGACTGGCGTCACGGCGTCGATCCCGCCGCGATCGAGGCGAGGCTTTCGCAGGACACCGCGCGCGCCATCAAGGCCGTCATGGTGGTGCATAACGAGACCTCGACCGGCGTCACCAGCCGGGTCGGCGACATCCGCGCCGCGATCGATCGTACCGGCCATCCCGCGCTGTTGCTGGTGGATACCATCTCCTCGCTTGGCTCGGTCGATTACCGCCACGACGAGTGGAAGGTCGACGTCACCGTCGCCGGCTCGCAAAAGGGCTTCATGCTGCCGCCGGGCCTCGGCTTCAACGCCATCTCCGACAAGGCGCGTGCCGCGGCCAAGACCAACAGGATGCCGCGATCCTATTGGGACTGGGAAGAGATGCTGAAACCCAACGCGGCCGGCTTCTTTCCCTACACGCCGGCCACGAACCTGCTCTACGGCCTGCGCGAGGCGATCGCGATGCTGCTCGAGGAGGGGCTCGATCAGGTGTTTGCGCGGCACAAGCGTCTTGCGGCCGCCACCCGTGCCGCCGTCACGCATTGGGGCCTCGAGGTGCTGTGCCTCGATCCGTCGGAATATTCGCCGGTGCTGACCGCGGTACTGATGCCGCCAGGCCATGACGCCGACAAGTTCCGCAAGGTCGTGCTCGACAATTACAACATGTCGCTGGGCTCCGGCCTCAGCAAAGTCGCCGGAAAAGTGTTTCGCATCGGCCATCTCGGCGAGTGCAACGAACTCACCTTGATGGGCGCCTTGTCGGGCGTCGAGATGGGCCTTGCCGCCGCCGGCGTGCCGCACCGGGCCGGCGGCGTCGATGCTGCCATGCAGTCGCTGGAAGAGCGACCGACGACGAATTCTCCCGGACATCTGAAGGTGGTCAAGACCTGACGGTTGCCAGGACCGCGCGCGGGCCG
>JBGPSI010000341.1:0-3281 GCA_041490045.1 Bradyrhizobium sp. | reverse complement strand
CATTCGCAAGCCCATCTGAACAAGGTGGCTCGTCAGCTAAACGAACGGCCACGTGAGATCTTGCAATTTGAAACGCCAGCAGAGAGATTTAATGCCTGTGTTGCGTCGACCGGTTGAGCCGGCAGGGGTAGAAGCGACATTCCATCATCCGCGCGCTCGCGGACGAACTGTGCGCCCGCCGTACCATCTCGCGAATGTCATCTCCTGGCACGTTTACGACATGCTGGGCGACCTCGAAAATGTCTGCTGATCGCGCCGGACCGGAAGTGATCGACGCCTTGTCAAGCCGACGCGATTGACCCGGAGCGGTCATCGGCGAGCGAGCGTCCCCAGCCCGTCCTGTGCCTGGCCTCACGCCGTGATATCGAGCAGCGCCCCGGTCATGCGGTCGTCCGCCTTTATCACCGTCGCGTTGGCGGCAAAACTGTAGCTTGCGATCAGCTGGCTGATCATCTCCTGGGCGAGGTCGACATTGGGTGCGGCGACGAGGCCGTTCGCGTTGGCGAAGGGCGCCTGCGGATCTGAGATCGCGGTCGTGGACGGCGTGACCGTCGTGACGGCCGTCTGGGTGCCCCCGCCGGCGCTCGCGGTCTGGACGAGCTCAAGCGGTGCATAGGCCCGCGGCGCCCCGGCCGGCACCGCGCCATCGGCGTTGGGAAGCGCGCCCGTGCTCGTGACATTGGCGACGTTCGAGGCGGAGACCTCCAGCCGGCGGGCCGCCGCGTTCATGCCGGACACTGCGATCGTCGAGATGCTGCTCATCAAGGGCTCGTTGGACGGAGGGGTTGGCCACCACTTAATGCGCGCGCGCCATAAGCAAGCTTCAATGTCAGCGCCCGAATTCCAGGGGCGGGGACAACGGGTCGTTTACCATTCGGCCGGGGCCGGTATGCGGATCCTCGCCTTTGCGCCTGCGATCAGGCTGCCGCAGGTCCGGCCGTTCACCTTCGAGGCTCGCTACGCCAGAGTGGGACGACTTTTGCGTGAATCGATCCGTCCGTATCCCTTCACCTCTCCCTATGGGAGATGTGAGCAGAGCCCGCGAACCAATCAAAACTCATCAACTCTAGCACCTCGGGATGACGGGTCGGACCGTGGTGCCGGTGGAGGCCTACGACAGCCGCATGTCCAGAAGCCGCCGGCCTTCGCTCTTCAGCAACTTCTTCACCGCGCTGGAGGCAATGACCTCGCCCTGGTTGGCATAGGCTTCGTGGTTCTTCTCGATGTCCTCGAGACGGTAGAGATAGTTGACCATGATGCCGGCGGACTCGCGCAGGCCCTTTTGCGAGACGTCGCCGAGCCAGTTGATCCGCTCCAGCCGCGCGCCGTTACCGAGATGGAACCGCGCGACGGAGTCGATCAGCCGACCCTTCGGCGTGCGGGCTTTCAGGAAATAATGCGCCGCCAGCGGCTCCAGCACCGCACGCAATTGCGCCTCCAGCTCCGCATCCTTGAACCAGTCGGGCTTGTCGAGGTTTTCCAACAGCGTCCGGTCCTCGTCGGATACCGGAACGTCGTTCGCCTGCTTCAACCATTGCATGAAGCCCGGCACCGGCGAAAGTGTCACGAAATTGTCGAGCTTCGGCAATTCGCGCCGCAGTTCCTCGACCACCTGCTTGATCAGGAAGCTGCCGAAGGAGATTCCGCCGAGGCCGCGCTGGGTATTGGAGATCGAATAGAATACCGCGGTGCGGGCGCGCTCGATCGGCACCGGCCGGCGGTCGGCGGCGAGCAGGGGCGCGATCGCGCCGGGGATCTGCTCCGTCAGCGCCACCTCGACGAAGATCAGGGGCTCGTCCACCAGAGCGGGATGGAAGAACGCATAGCAGCGCCGGTCGATGGGATCGATGCGGCGGCGCAAATCGTTCCAGTCGTGGATTTCGTGCACCGCCTCGTAGCGGATGATCTGTTCCAGGATGTTCGCCGGTGTCGACCAATCGATCCTGCGCAGCACGAGAAACCCCCTGTTGAACCACGAAGACAGCAGATGGACGACGTCGCGGTCGAACCCGGCGAGGTCCCTGTGGTCGTTCATGAGACGAAGCAAATCCGCGCGCATCGCCACCAGTTCGCTGGTGCCGCCGGGTGCGCGGTTCAGCCGGCGGATCAGCTCCTGCCGCCGCGGCTCCGAGGCAAAATGCAGGTCGCTGGCGTCTTCATCGCTCGGCTGCGCGCGCCAGTTCTCGATCGCTTCGGCGAGCTTTTCCCGGTCCGGACCGAAGTCGCGGGTCAGGGTTTCGAAGAAGGCCAGCCGTTCGGCGTCGTCGAGCGTGCGATAACGATCGAGAACCTCGCGCGCCATCGCGGTGCCGGAGGCTTCGCCCCGGCCCGACAACAGCGCCTCGCACAGGGCGATCATCTCGGCCCCGTCCGGTTTGGCTTCAGATGACCCGACGCGCCGAAGCAGCGTCCGGCCGCGCTCGGAAATCGAGGAGAGAAGGTCGGAGAAAAAGGCGTTGTTCATGGTGGGCATGTCGAATCCGGATCGGCATGGAATCTTACATGGGATTTAGGACAAAGCCGACCACAATCAAGCAGGCGCGGGCAGCCTAAAAAACGGACATGGCGCCCGTGGAAGCACCAGCCGGGCGGCCCGAATCGGCCTCATTTCTCCTCGGCAAATTCCGTCGGAGTCTTGCCGGTGACCTGCCGGAAGGCATGCGAGAAGGCGGGAACGCTGGCATAGCCGAGGTCGGAGGCCAGTTGCTTGACCGGGATATTGCCGTCCACCGACAACCGCTCGATCGCGCAGGCGATCCGCGCGCGCTGGCACCAGCTCTTGAAGCTCAATTGCGTCTCCGAGGAAAACAGCCGCGACAGCGTCCGCGCCGAGGTCCCGACCGCATGCGCCAGGGTTTCGATCTCGTGCGCGCCGGTCGGATCGGCGAGCACGATGTTGGCGGCGCGGCGGCAGCGCGGCTCGTGCGGCAGCGGAATGAAGGTGGTGGAATCCTCGGCGTGATGCAACTCGAGCACGGCGAGCTTGACCAGGAGCTCGGTCCGTTCGGGATCGTTGCGGCCGTCGAACAGCGCGAGAATAGTCTCCTGCAACAGCCGCGACACCCGGACGACGAATTCGGACTTAAGGCTTTCGCTGCGCTCTTCACGCGCGAGCCATGCGAGGTCGAAATACAGCGTGCGCATTTCGATGTCCGCGAGCACGTCGATGGCATGCTCCATCCGTGCCGGCACCCACACCGCGCGATCCGGCGGCACCAGCCAGCGCCCCTTGGGGGTCGTGACCTGCATCGTTCCTTTCGCCGCGTAAACCAGCTGCGCCT
>JBGPSI010000340.1:0-3332 GCA_041490045.1 Bradyrhizobium sp. | reverse complement strand
CGTTCCGTGAGGAATGGCCCAGCCCGGGTGACGGCCCGAGCTGGGTCGCCGTTCGATCGGATCGGTGCCCACCGAAGCCTTGAGGGCTGTTGGACGTAGCAAGATCGCGATCGGCACTTCATCGGGACCCGAATGGTTGAACGAACTCAAGGTTCGCATCACAAGGGAGGGATCGACGAAGATGACCAAGCATACCACGATCTGTGCCGGGATCGATACCGGCAAGCGGAAGCTCGACGTGGCGATCGATGGCCGCCACGAGCAATTGCAGGTGGAGAACACGCCGGAGGGTCACAAGGCCCTGGTGTCATGGTTGCGACAGCACGGCGTCAAACGCGTCGGGATCGAGGCGAGTGGCGGCTATGAGCAGTCTGTCGTCGCCGAACTGCGGCGCAAGCGGTTTGTGGTTGTTGTGTTCCAGCCGGCCCAGGTCCGGGCTTATGCCAAATTCCACTTGCAGCGGGCCAAGAACGACAGGATCGATGCCGCTCTCATCGCATCCTGCACCGCGGTGGTGCAGAAGATCCATGCTGCACCCGATCCTCGGATGCTGCCCTACGCCGAGCGGCTGACCATGATCGATCAAATCAGCGAGGATATCGCGCGCCTCAAGAACCGGATCGAGAGTTGCCGCAATGCAATGATCAAGAAGCTCTGGCAGGAAGACATCGCCCGCCTGGAGAAGCGCGAGAAGGCCGAGTTCAAGATTCTGGTCGCCTTGATCCGCAAACATCGTGACCTTGCCGGCAGACTCGAGCTGATCCACAGCGTCGACGGCATCGGGCTGCCGACCGCCGTTGCCATCCTGGTGCGTCTGCCAGAGATCGGCGAGATCACGCGGGAGCAAGCTGTCGCTCTGGCCGGCCTTGCACCCTATGACGACGATAGCGGCAAGCACGTCGGTGTTCGACATATCGAGGGCGGGCGGAAACGGCTGCGCCATGCCCTCTATACGGCTGCACTGGCTGCATCGTTTCGCTGGAACCGGCAGCTCATCCAGTTCTACCAAAGGCTGACCGCGGCCGGAAAGGAACACAAGCGCGCGCTTGTCGCCTGCGCGAGGAAGATGCTCATCTTCGCCAACACCGTGGTTGCTCGCGGAACGCCTTGGTGCGATGAGCCGCCCGTGGCCAACGTGTCGACCACGGGAACATCACCTGTTTCTTAGTTCGGCCGGCAGACGTTTCTTCGTCCCGACCTGCGACGCCTCATGACCTCGCGCGCAGCGGCCGTCAAGGCTGGCCGTCGCTCCGCTCCAGCCTCAATGACACAGCCGCCAGGCCATGCCTTGACGGCCGCGAGCACGGCGTCATCGTGGTGGGGTCGGAACACCGGCAGGAGCCCGAATACAACCGCCGTTT
Organism: Bradyrhizobium sp.; assembly: GCA_041490045.1. Lineage (GTDB taxonomy): Bacteria > Pseudomonadota > Alphaproteobacteria > Rhizobiales > Xanthobacteraceae > Bradyrhizobium. Next base: position 1,971 of record JBGPSI010000340.1, on the reverse strand, counting down.
AATGGTTGCTACAAGAGCGGCGGCTGTTCGATTGCGATCGTATCGCCGACGGCAATCGCGCCGCCGGCGATCACCTCGGCGTAGATCCCGCACTCGTTATGGCCGAGCCGGCGCATCAGGGTGGGCGGAATGTCGAGGTCGCGCGCCGCCGTCTCGGGGTCGACGTTGACGGCAGCGCAACGGGTGATCCGCTTCACGACCTTCAGGCGGCTGTTGCCGATGGCAAGGGTTTGGCCGACGAGTTCGAGTTCCTGCCAGGCCGGCCAGCCGCCGACATAGAGATTGGCGCGGAAGCGCAAGGGATGCACGGGCAGGCCGACCATGTTCTCGATGGCTTTGATGCTGCCAAGGTTGATGATGGAGACGACCTTTTTGGCGACGTCCGAAAAGCTGTGGCCGCCCCCCGAAAGGACTTTGGGGGGCCCCTTGAGTTCGCTGGTAAAATTCGCCGCGAAAAACGCTTCAATAGCGGCGCGGCCCGCCGCCGTTTCGAGGTCGCCGCGCGCAGCCACTTCGCCGTCCCGGCGGATGGTCAGGACATGGCTTTCGTCCGCATAATGCGTCTGCAATCCCGCCAGCCGCTCATTGCGCATCAGCATCAGGTAGAAGGACTTGTGCAGCCAGGCGGGCTGGGCCGGATCGAAGCCGCTGGGGCCGTTCTCGATGGCGTAGCGGCGGTCGGCCGGCAACGTCTGGCCCGCCTCCAGCGTGACGGAGGGCAGCGGTTCCGGGGAAAGGCCTTTGACGGGATAGCGATAGAGGCTTTTGATTTGGGCGGGTGGGATGAAGGACATCCGGTTTCTTAAGAGATTCCTGGCCAGCGCGCCACCGTACACGAATTTGTGAATTCACCTCTTCCGTTTCGGGAAACCGCTTCCCACATTTGCCCCAAGCCGGCGCCAGCGTCGGCGACGACTGCGGCCGGTTGAGGAATGTCAATGCGGCCCGCGGAAACCCAATGAAGATGCCGTTTCCGTGCCTTAGGGGCGGAGCGGCAGGCTGAGGGAAACACGATGAATATTGAAAAATACACCGAGCGGGCGCGCGGTTTTATCCAGTCGGCGCAGTCACTGGCGCTGCGCGAGGGACATCAGCAGTTTTCGTCGCTGCAGATGTTGAAAGTGCTGCTGGACGACAGCGAGGGCCTCGCCGGCGGACTGATCGACCGCGCCGGCGGCAATTCCCGCGCGATCCTGAAAGCCACCGAAGACGCGCTCAACAAGCTGCCAAAGGTTTCCGGAAGCGGCGCCGGCCAGGTCTATCTCGCGCCGGAACTGGCGCGTGCGTTCGATGCTGCTGAAAAAGCCGGCGAGAAGGCAGGCGACAGTTTTGTCACTGTCGAACGGCTGTTGCTGGGCTTGACGCTGGACAAGGACAGCGAAGCCGGCAGCATCCTGCGCAAGGGCGGCGTCACGCCGCAGAATTTGAACGCGGCGATTGAAGCCCTGCGCAAGGGCCGTACCGCCGACAGCGCGACGGCCGAAAATGCCTATGACGCGCTGAAGAAATACGCGCGCGACCTGACCCAGGCGGCGCGCGAGGGCAAGCTCGATCCAGTGATCGGGCGCGACGAGGAAATCCGCCGTACGATTCAAGTGCTGTCCCGCCGCACCAAGAACAATCCCGTCCTGATCGGTGAGCCCGGCGTCGGCAAGACCGCGATCGTCGAAGGCCTCGCGCTGCGGATTCTCAATGGCGATGTGCCGGAGAGCCTCAAGGACAAGAAACTGCTCTCGCTCGATATGGGCTCGCTGATCGCGGGCGCGAAATATCGCGGCGAATTCGAGGAGCGGCTGAAAGCCGTACTCCAGGAAGTCACCGCGGCCGAGGGCGGCATCATCCTGTTCATCGACGAGATGCACACGTTGATCGGCGCCGGCAAGGGCGATGGCGCCATGGATGCGTCCAATCTGCTGAAGCCCGCGCTGGCACGGGGCGAATTGCACTGTATCGGCGCGACCACGCTGGACG
>JBGPSI010000339.1:0-3340 GCA_041490045.1 Bradyrhizobium sp. | reverse complement strand
TCGGACGTCCTGACCTCATGGCCGGCCACCGACAGCGTTTCGACCGCGGTTCGGAACATGGCGCCATTAAAACTCCGGTGTTCGGGATGGGCGAGGACGATGAGAATTTTCATGGGGCCCGGTCCTGGCTATTTCAGCATGCTCGCAAAGGTCTTCGCGAAGCTGTGGACATCACCCGGCCATCGAGCCGAGACGTAATTGCGATCCCGCACCACAAAGGCCGGAGTTCCGTCGTCGATGGTATCGCGCACCAGGCCCGAGGTCTTGCGGCGATAATGCGGATCATCTTTTGGCACGTCGCGGAAATCTTCGGGGCGCGCCAGCGCGCGGGTGACTTCCTGCTGCACCGACATGTACCCCTTGGGCTGACCGGCCTGCTCCAGATAGGTCCGGTAATAATTCGGATCCCAGAATCGCGTGAAGCGCGCGACCGACCACGCGCTGTTTTCGAACGCCCAGGTCAGCGCGGTGGTCTGATATCCCCAAAGAACCGAGCGCCCGGTGCGTTTCGAGATGCTGCGCGCCGCCAGCAATACGCCATGACAGATCGCCGCCACCGGTTTTTCCGCTTCGAAAAAGCTGACGACGATGTTTTGCAATATTTTGCTTTCGAGATAATCGCGCATGCCGCGCGCCCGGTGACAGCCGGGCAGCAGCAGCCCGTCGTAGGTAGCCGCATCGACCGTCTCCCAGCGCTGCGGCGCGAGGTAGCCGGGATCCGCGATCATCTCGGCGTGCGCCTTGCGCGCGTCGCGATTGGCCCTCATCAGAAGTCCGATCAGCGGCAGCTTGCGCAAAAAGGGAATGGCGCCCCAGGGATCGAGGCCCTGCCCCGTCAGCATCATGTCGTCGGCCGTGGCGGGCTTGCCGTCCGGGGTGGCAAAATGGACGCTGTGTCCGGCGTTGACCAGCACCCGCCAACATACCGCGGCTTCGCTCGGATCGAAATCCCGCGCCGGCAACAGGACAAGTACGCGTGCCATCGCTTCCCCTCGTCTAACCTGCAAAACCTCAATCCAAGCGCATTTAATCGGTATTCCGCCTCGGTACCAGAACCGGCTATGCCGGACCGATAACAGGCATCTGGAGACAATCCATGAACGGCAAACCGCCCGATCTGCCGCTTTCCGGCATTACCGTCGTTTCGCTGGAGCAGGCGATCGCAGCACCGCTGGCCAGCCGGCATCTCGCCGATTGGGGCGCGCGGGTGATCAAGATCGAGCGGCCCGGCAAGGGCGACTTCTGCCGCGACTATGATTACGTGATGAACGGCATGTCCAGCCAGTTCGCCTGGACCAACCGCTCCAAGGAGAGCCTTGCGCTCGACGTCAAGAGCAGCGAAGGCAAGCGCGTGCTCGACGCGTTGCTGCCGCAGGCGGACGTGTTCCTGCAGAATCTCGCGCCGGGCGCCGCAAAACGGCTCGGCCTCGATGCCGCAACGCTGGTGGCGCGCTTCCCGCGCCTGATCGCCTGCGACATTTCCGGCTACGGCAGCGGCGGCCCCTACAGCGAGAAGAAGGCCTACGACCTGCTCGTTCAGTGCGAAACCGGCTTCCTCTCGGTCAACGGCACCGAGGAGCAGCCGGCGAAATGCGGCATCGCCGTCGTCGACACCTCGACCGGCATGTACGTCGTCAACGGCGTGCTGATGGCACTGTTCAATCGCGAACGCACCGGCAAGGGCATGGCGTTCGAGGTCTCGCTGTTCGACTCCATGACGGAGTGGATGAGCTATCCCGCCTACTACACCGACGGCGCCGGCAAGCCGCTGGTGCGCACGGGCACGCGGCACGCCACCATCGCGCCCTACGGGCCGTTCCGCTGCGGCGACGGACGCATCGTGTTCTTCGGCATTCAGAACGAGCGCGAATGGATCGCGCTCTGCGCGCAGGTGCTGGACGATGCGGCGCTGGCCGGCGATCCCCGCTTCTGCACCAACCCGCAGCGGATGCAGAACCGCGATGCGCTGGAGGCGCTGATCGAACAGCATTTCGCCAAATTCTCGGCCGATCAGGTGCTGCAGCGGCTCGACGACGCCGCCATCGCCAACGCCAACATGAACACCGTGGAATCCTTCCTCCGGCATCCGCAGCTTCATGCCCGCCACCGCGTGCAAAATGTGGGATCGCCAAACGGACCGCTGATGAGCTTCCTGCCCGCGATCACCATTCCCGGCGTCGAACCGGTGATGGGCGATATTCCCGCCGTCGGCGAGCATACCGAGGCGATTTTGACCGAGCTCGGCCTGTTGGAAAAAACCGGATCATGACATCTGTGCGACTGACCCGAACCTATCTCGCCGCACCGGCGCATCGCGCCCGCCTCGTGCAGAACGCCGCGGGCTCCGCCGCCGACGCGGTGTTTCTGGATCTCGAGGACGCCGTGCCTCCGGCCGAGAAAGCCACGGCCCTGGAAGCCGCCGCCACGGCGCTCGCAACGCACGACTGGGGCAACAAGACCGTTGCCGTCAGGCTGAACGCAATCGACAGCGCCTCGATCCAGGAGGAGATCAAGCGGCTCGGCGGCATAAGGCGGCTCGACGCCTTCATCATTCCGAAGGCGGAGGCCGTGGCCGACATCGCGAGGATCAGCGACTGGATCACCGAGGCCACCGGTTCGCGCGACGAGCCCGTCGAGATGGAACTGCTGATCGAGACCGCGCGCGGGCTGGTCAATGTCGAGACGCTGGCGGCCTGCGACCCGATGGTGACGGGCCTGCATCTCGGTGTCGGCGATTTCGCGGCCTCGATCGGGGCACGCAGCACCGAGATCGGCGCCTCGCCGGCGGGATACAGGCATGTCGGCAGCGCGGCCGACGGGCACAGGGAAACCCCGCTCGACCTCTTTGCCTATCCGATGATGCGCCTTTTGGTCGCCGCCCGCGCCTTCGGCCTGCGCGCAATCGACGGTCCCTGCGGCGCGTTCCGCGATCCCACAGCCACCGAAGCCGCCGCGAGGAAAGCGGCGGCGATGGGGTTCGACGGCAAGCAGGTGATCCATCCCTCGCAGATCGAAATCACGCGCAACGCCTTCATCCCTTCTGATGAGGAATTGGCCAACGCCCAGCGCGTGATCGCAGCGATGGAAGAAGCCGAACGCAACGGACAGGCCGCCGTCACCGTCGACGGCAAGATGGTGGACTATGCCAATTTGCGGATGATCCGGCGGCTGCTGAGTTTCAAGGGGCAGATGCAAGGGTAGAGCTGACAAGTATCCAACGAATTCGAGCCTTTCTAACCGACCGCAAAGGATTCTCATTCTCGTCATGGCCGGGCTCGTCCCGGCCATCCACGTCTGTCCTCGTAAGTGCAGCAAAGACGTGGATGCCCGGCACAAGGCC
>JBGPSI010000338.1:0-3387 GCA_041490045.1 Bradyrhizobium sp. | reverse complement strand
GCCGTGTTGCGGGTCTGGTACAGCGCGGTATGCAGCGGTACTTCCTTGGTCGGGGCATCGCCGGAGGCGAGTTTTCCGGTGGCGTCGAGCCGCGACAGCCGGGCCGGGTCGAGAAAGCCGAGCGAGGCATTGGTCGGGGTCACAAGCCAGCCGCCGTCGTCCAGCCGCACGCTGATATTGCCCGAGGAGCCCGGCGTCAGCCCGCGCTCGAACAGCGAGCGGCCGAGCCGGCAGATTTCCTCGCGAACCCTGGTTTCGGTCATGTCAGTATCCTGGCAGCACCTCTTTGCCGCCTTGTCTCATGCTTTGGCAGCGCGGCCAAGCCGTGATACCCAGAGGGCAAAGCCGCAGCTGAATTCGGCTGTGAGGAATTTGAGGTAACGCCATATGCCTGAATCAATATCCCAAAAACCGCGTATCGCCGTCATCGGGCTGGGCTCGATGGGTTTCGGCATGGCGACCTCGCTCAGGCGGGCGGGTTTTGACGTCACCGGCTGCGACGTTTCGGCCGAGGCCGTGGCGCGGTTCGTCGCGGACGGCGGCGGCGGCGCGAGGACGCCGGCGGAGGCCGCCAGGGGCGCGGACATTGTCGTCAGCGTGGTCGTCAACGCTTCCCAGACCGAAACCATTTTGTTCGGGGCGAATGGGGTGGCGGAAACGCTGGCAAAAGATGGCGTATTCGTCTCCTCCGCGACCATGGACCCCGACGTCGCGCGGCGGCTGGCCAAGCAACTGGAAGCCACCGGCCGGCATTATCTGGATGCGCCGATCTCCGGCGGCGCGCAGCGCGCGGCGCAGGGCGAACTGACCATTCTTGCGTCCGGCAGTCCCAAGGCCTTTGCCAAAGCGAGACCGGCGCTGGATGCGATGGCGGCAAAACTCTACGAACTCGGCGATGCCGCAGGCCAGGGCGCCGCGTTCAAGATGATCAACCAGTTGCTCGCCGGCGTGCATATTGCCGCAGCCTCCGAAGCGATCGCCTTTGCCGCCAGGCAGGGCCTCGATATCCGCAAGGTCTACGAGGTGATCACGGCGTCCGCCGGCAATTCCTGGATGTTCGAAAACCGCATGCCGCACGTGCTCGACGGCGATTACACTCCGCGCAGCGCGGTCGAGATCTTTGTGAAGGACCTCGGCATCATCCAGGATATGGCGCGCACCGCGAAATTCCCGGTACCGGTCGCGGCGGCGGCGTTGCAGATGTTTTTGATGACGGCGGCGTCCGGGATGGGCCGCGACGACGACGCATCCGTGGCGCGGATGTATGCGCGTGTCACCGGTACGCATTTGCCGGGCGAACCGAAGTAACCGGATACAGACAAGAGGACCATCGATGCCCCGTTTCGCCGCCAATCTCTCGATGATGTTCACCGAGGTGCCGTTCCTCGACCGCTTCGACGCCGCCGCGAAGGCCGGGTTCACCGCCGTCGAATTCCTGTTTCCCTACGATCATCCAGCAGACGCGGTCGGTGAGCGGCTACGCCGCAACGGCCTGACGCAGGCGCTGTTCAACCTGCCGCCGGGCAATTGGGAGGCCGGCGAAAAGGGATTCGCGGCGCTGCCGGATCGCTTTGACGATCTCAAGCAGAGTCTTGCGACCGCGTTGCCTTATGCGCAAGCGACCGGCGTCAAGCGCGTGCATCTGATGGCGGGCATCGCCGACCGTCGCGATGCCAAAGCGGTGGAGGCGTTCTACAAATCGGTGGCTTGGGCTGCGGAATTTTTTGCGCCGCACGGCCTTGACGTCGTGATCGAGCCGATCAATCCGCGCAACGTGCCCGGCTACTTCCTCAACGATTTCTCCTTCGCCCGCGACCTGATCGTGGAATTGAAAATTCCCAATCTGAAACTCCAGTTCGACATCTATCACTGCCAGATCATCCATGGCGACGTTACCATGCGGCTGCGCGAGATGATGCCGATCATCGGCCACGTCCAGATCGCCAGCATTCCCTCGCGCAACGAACCGGACGGCGAGGAGTTGAACTATCCGTTCCTGTTCACTGAGCTCGACCGGCTCGGCTATGGCGGCTTCGTCGGCTGCGAGTACAATCCGCGGGGCAAGACCACCGATGGCCTTGCCTGGTTCAGGCCCTATGCCGGAGTAAAGCCGTGACGCTGGCCGTCAAATTATCCCTTGGCTGCATCGCCGACGACTACACCGGCGCCTCCGATCTCGCCAATACGCTGACCCGTTGCGGTCTCCGCACGGTGCAGACCATCGGCGTGCCCGCGCCCGATCTGGCGCTGCCGGAAGTCGACGCCGTGGTGGTGTCGCTGAAGAGCCGGTCGATCGAAGCAGGCCTTGCGGTGTCGCGCTCGCGATCGGCGGAAAAATGGCTGCGGGGGCGTGGCGCCGCTCACGTGCTGTTCAAGATCTGCTCGACCTTCGATTCCACCGACGCCGGCAATATCGGCCCGGTGATGGACGCGTTGCGCGCCGATTCCGGCGACACCATCGTGCTGGTGACGCCGGCGTTTCCGGAAACCGGCCGCACCGTCTATATGGGCAACCTGTTCGTCGGCTCGGTGCCGCTGAACGAAAGTCCGCTGAAGGACCATCCGCTCAATCCGATGCATGATTCCAATCTGGTGCGGGTGCTGGGGCGCCAGAGCAAAACCAGGGTGGGGCTCGTCGCTCTCGCCGACATCGCACGCGGCCCGCAAGCTGTCCGCGCGCATATCGCCGACCTCGTTAACAAGGGCGTCGGCGCGGCGATTGCGGACGCAGTATTCGAACGCGATCTGGAGACGATCGGCCGGGTCGCGCTGGATCATCGCGTCTCCGTCGGCGCATCCGGCCTCGGGCTCGGTCTCGCCCGCGCGCTGGTCGCTTCGGGCCTCAAATCGAATGCGTCGGACGCGACGCCAGACGCTCCGGTCGGCGGTCCGGCGGCCTGCCTTGCCGGCAGTTGCTCGCAGGCCACGCTGCAGCAGATCGCAAGCGCGGAAGCCGTGATGCCGGTGCTGCACCTGGATCCCGATCAGGTGGTCAGGGGCAAGGTCGAAGCGCGGCGCGCACTGGCTTGGGCCATGGAGCGACTGAAGGATGGTCCGGTCCTGATCGCGTCCAGTTCGACGCCGGATCAGGTCGCAGCCCTGCAGGCACGTCATGGCCGCGATGCAGCCGGACATGCTATCGAGGAGGCGATGGCCGACATCGCCGAAGGTTTGGTGCATTCGGGCGTGCGCCGCTTGGTGGTTGCCGGTGGCGAAACCTCCGGCGCGGTGGTGGATCGCCTGGGGATTCCCGGCTTTCTGGTAGGCTCGGAAATCGCTGCAGGAGTGCCGGTTTTGCGCGCCGTCGGCGCAAGGGACGGCGCGATGCTGCTGGCGCTGAAGTCGGGCAATTTCGGCGGCCCGGCGTTCTTCTCGGACGCCCTCACG
>JBGPSI010000337.1:0-3459 GCA_041490045.1 Bradyrhizobium sp. | reverse complement strand
CTTAGATAACAGCCGATTTGGACCGACTTTGGCGTCGCTCGTTCAGCGATCGTTGAAAAGGCTCGCGATTTTGATTGACGCCGCCATGCGACCAAAAGATGTGTGCATGCAGTAGGGCGTTCGCCGGGACGACTCGCGGAGAAGACCGCCTCGACTTCTTCAGCCGTCGGCATCGACGGTGCTGCGCCCATCCTCTGTACGCAGATCGACGCCGCTGCATTGGCGTAAGCAAGCGCATCATGAATCGGTTTGCCTGCCGCCAGTTGGGCAGCGACCGCGCCGACAAGACAATCGCCGGCGCCGGTGGTATCGACGGCTTTGACGGCGCGGCCTGCAATCGCCAGCGGCTTGCCGTGGACAAGCGCGAGCACGCCGCGTCTGCCCAACGTCACGCAGACGATCTTGTCCTTGCCGGCGGGAAACGACCTGGCGGCCTCGATCAACCGCGCCTCATCGTCGGTGCCGGAAAGCTCGGTCTCGGCGAGCAGGCCGAGCTCGGTTTCATTGAGAATCAGGATGTCGACGAGGTCGAGCAACTCGCGGCCGAATTCCCTGGCTGGTGCCGGGTTGAGGATCGTTGTGGCGCCGGCGGCGCGTGCGCGCTCGAAGAAGGCGATGATGGCGGGCGGTGGAATCTCGAACTGGCTGACCGCGATGTCGCCCTTCGCAAGCGTGGGCGCGGTGACATCGGCGGCACCGAGCAGCGCGTTCGCCCCGGGAATGACGACAATGGTGTTGTCGGCATTGGCGATCGTGATCAGCGCCGTCCCTGTATGGGCGTCGGCGGTTTGTCGCACCAGGCTCAGGTCGATCCCCTGGCCGCCAAGAAAAGCCTTCAGCTCGTCGCCGAACGCATCCTTGCCGAGCCGGCCGATCAACGCGACCTGCGCGCCGAGTCTCGCGGCGGCTACTGCCTGGTTGGCGCCCTTGCCGCCGGGGAAATAAAGCACCGCTTGTCCAGCGACGGTTTCGCCGATACGGGGATGCCGCTCGGCGGTTGCCACCACATCCATGTTGATGCTGCCAGCAACGAAGACGCGGCCCATGCTTTATTCCCGAGAGCGCTGGTCAGACCCGGACATCGAACTCCTGCCTGACCGCCTCGATGTCGGCGAGCGTCGGCAATCCCGCCTCGTTGCCGAGTCGCTGGATCTTGTAGGTCGACGCCGCACGCGCGAAGTCGAAATGATCGTGCCAGCTCTTGCCGGGACTGGAGAGGTAGGAATAGACGTATGCGCCGTGGAACACGTCGCCGGCACCGTTGGTGTCGAGCACGCGCTCGCGCGGGATCGGCAGCGCGGGAAGCGAATGCGTCGTGCCGGCCTCGTCATACCAGAGCAGGCCGCGTTCGCCCATGGTGACGCCACCGACCCGGCAACCCCGGCTCTTGAGATAGTCCAGCATCTTCTCCGGCGTCAGGTCCATCTGCTCGCACAGCCGTTCGGCGACGATGGCGACATCGATGAATTCAAGCAGCTCGTGGGTATTGGTGCGCAGGCCGCCGCCGTCGAGCGAGGTCAGAATGCCGGCCTCGCGGCACAGTTTTGCATAATGGATCGCGGCATCGGGCTGGTGGCCGTCGACATGCAGCGCGCGGCAGCCGCCGAGATTGAGCAGCGGGAAGGGGTGGATGTGCTCGTCGTCGCGGCAGCGCACGATCGCCCGCTTGCCGTCCTTGGGCATGATGAAGGAAAGCGACGAGGAATTGACCTTGCGCGGATGGATCGAGATTCCATATTTTGCGCTCATGTCCTGAAACATGCGGCCGAGCCAGTCATTGGCCACGGTGGCGATCAGGTCGGGCACGATGCCGAGCTTGGCGCAGCAGAATGCCGCCGTGACGGCATTGCCGCCGAACGAGACCGCGTAGGCCTTGGCGACACCTTTCTCGTCACCGGTCGGCATATGGTCGGTAATGAAGGTAACGTCGATATAGGTCTGTCCGATGAAGAGGGCCTGCATTCGTGTTCCGTCATGGCTGAGGGGTGGTCCCGGCCGGCGCCGCACTTTAGCACCGGTACGCCGGATCATTCGCTGAAATTATTCGCAAAGCCTGCCCGTTATCCGCTTGAGCTAGCCATGTGGCGGGACTACGACCGTCCTTGGGTATCGGGCGTGCCGCGCCGAACCAACGGCCTGCGGCTCGCCTGAGTTTCTGAGAGACAGGAGGGAAGATGACCGTCTATTCCGGTCCGGTGTTCGACATGGCAGTCAACCAGTTCGCCGTGATCGCCGATCATCTTTCGATCCCCTCGGACGAGCGTGATCGGCTGCTGCTGCCGAAACGGGCGCTGACCATCTCCTGTCCGATCCACCGCGACGACGGCTCGATCACGGTGTTCGAGGGCTATCGCGTGCAGCATCACCTCACCCTCGGGCCCACCAAGGGCGGCACCCGCTTTGCCCCCAGCGTCGATATCGGCGAGGTGGCGGCGCTGGCGATCTGGATGAGCTGGAAATGCGCGCTGGTGGGCCTGCCCTATGGCGGCGCCAAGGGCGGCGTCCGGGTCGACCTCACGACGCTCTCGAAGCGTGAGCTGGAGTCGCTGTCGCGGCGCTACATGCAGGAGATGATTCCGTTCGTCGGCCCCCACACCGACGTGATGGCGCCGGACATGGGCACCAATGAGCAGGTGATGGCCTGGTTCATGGACACCTATTCGATGTACCAGGGCCGCACCGTGACCGAGATCGTCACCGGCAAGCCGGTCTCCTCCGGCGGCACCCTGGGCAGGCGGGAGGCCACCGGCCGCGGTGTGGCGCATCTCGCCCGGCGCGTGATGAATGAGCTCGCGATCGACCTCAACGGCGCCGCCGCGGTGGTGCAGGGTTTCGGCAATGTCGGTTCCTATGCGGCCCTCGGATTGCATCAGTTCGGCCTCAAGGTGATCGCGGTCTCCGATCACACCGGCGCGCTGTACGACAAGGCCGGGCTCGATATTCCCGCACTGATGCGCCACGCCGGCGAGCATGGCAGCATCGCCGGATTTTCCAACGAGTTGGCCTTCGATCCCGGGCAGATCCTGACGTTGCCCTGCGACGTGCTGGTGCCGGCGGCGATGGAGCGGGTGATCGACGCGGAGGTCGCGAAAAACCTGAAATGCCGGGTGCTGGCGGAGGGCGCCAACGGGCCGACCACGCCCGAGGCGGATCTGGTGCTGGAAAAACGCCAGGATGAGATTTTCCTCATTCCCGACATCCTCTGCAATTCCGGCGGTGTCGTCGTCAGCTATTTCGAATGGGTGCAGGACCTGCAGCAGCTGTTCTGGGAAGAGGAGGAAGTGATGCGGCGCGAATATCACATTCTCGACCGCGCCTTCGACCAGATGCTGACGCGGGCGAGGGTGGACAAGGTCCCGCATCGCACCGCCGCGATGGCGATCGGCGTGGAGAAGGTGCGCGCCGCCAAGAACACGCGGGGGCTGTTCCCGTGATCACAGGCCTCGACCATCTCGTCGT
>JBGPSI010000336.1:0-3463 GCA_041490045.1 Bradyrhizobium sp. | reverse complement strand
TTTTTTGCCACCGTCGCTCCCAAGAAGCTTGCTTCTCGAGAACTTGACGCCAGCGTCGAGGCGTCAGGACCACACGACTTCTCCGTCCGCCTCCGATGCTCTCGTCAGTAGCATCATCAGCGTCCATCGCATCCAACCCCGCGTCCGTGACGATCGCGATACGCCCCTCGAGTGGGGTGGACGGGAGGAGTTATAGAGGTGATTTGGGGTTTCGGAAAATCAGAATATTTTTTCAAAAGGGGCTGGACACGCCCTTTGCAAAACAACCCGACGGGCAAATCAGTTGGCGGGCCGCGCCGCTTGTCGTAATGTCTGAGCAAGAACGTTGACGAGTTGTGACACAAGTATGTGTGTGAAGCGCTGAATGTCGCTCAGTCTGTGGAGACCATCATGGGCCTGGCATTACCGGCTGAAAGCGTTTCGCTCTGGAATACAATCCACCGTGAGGCGGTTGCGGTCGCCGCCGCTGAACCGGCTTTGGCCGCGTGGATGCACGAAGCAGTCGTTGGTCAGCGGGATCTTGCCGGCACGCTGGCACAATTGATTGCGGTGGCGGTCAGTGGCAGCCGCGACGAGAAGGCCGTTACCCGGCGAATTGCCGAGCGGGCCTATCGCGACGATCCCGCCTTGATCGAGACCGCGACCCTCGATCTGCGGGCACCACTTGACCGTGATCCAGCGTGTCCCGGCTCTCTTCATGTGCTGCTGCATTTCAAGGGCTATATCGCGCTGCAGGCATACCGGGTCTCGCATCGGCTCTGGGAAAGCGGCCGAACCGAATCCGCCCGCGAGCTACACGGTCGTATCACTCAGGCATTGCATGTCAGCATCCATCCTTCAGTAACAATCGGAAGCGGCCTGTTTATCGACCATGGCACGGGGATCACCATCGGTGAGGGTGTGGTCATCGGTGACGACGTATCGATGCTGCAGGAGGTCACGCTCAGCAATTCGCCAGACGGCGAAGCCGGTGCGCCACGGATCGGCCGCGGCGTGCTGCTATCGGCCGGGGCGACAGTGTTGGGCAACGTGGATATCGGCGACTTTGCCAAGATCGGCGCCGGCTCGCTGGTTCTTGCGTCGGTGCCGTCGGGGTACACCGCAGTCGGCGTGCCGGCACAGCTGATCCGCCGCGCATCCAACGCGCGGCCCGCGTCGGACATGGATCAGTCTCTGCCGTGATCCTGCGACAAGACAGCCCGGGCTATACGGGAGAAACCACTTTCCTGCGCCCAACGTTCCTGTTATGTTCCATTTGAGGTCGTGGCGTATGACGGCCACCACGCGGGCAGGGAGCCGGGGCGCATGGCCTCTAGACGCAATCGAACCATCAACATGCCCGCGCCATACCTCCGGCAGGTCCGGCTCGATCGATCCCTTGTCACCGATCCCGCGGCCTATCCGTTCTGCCTGCCGTTCCTGCGCCACGAGTTCGAGGTGAGTTTCGACCGGCCGATCACCATCATCGCCGGCGAAAATGGTGCGGGCAAATCGACGCTGCTCGAAGGGATCGCTGTATTGGCCGGTTATGACGAAGCCGGCGGTGGCAAAGGCCACCGGCCGGTCGATCATTCGGACGCGATCGAGGAGATGGGCGGGCAGCTTTCGACGGCGTTGCGCGCCAGCTGGCTGCCGAAGGTCACCAATGGCTGGTTCTTCCGCGCCGAGAGTTTTTTCTCGGTGGCACGATATCTCGACTCTGTCGGCAGCTCGGCGGATTTCCTGTCGCATTCGCACGGCGAAGGCTTCATGCGCTTCTTCCAGGAGCGTTGCCAGCGCCAGGGCATCTACATCTTCGACGAGCCGGAAGCCGCGCTGTCACCGGCGCGGCAGATGGAATTCCTGAAGCTGATGCGGCGAATGGAGGACTCCACGATCTGTCAGGTCGTGATGGCCACGCACTCGCCGATGCTGATGGCCTATCCCGGCGCGCGCCTGCTGCAGATGTCCAAATATGGCCTGGAGCCCGTGACCGTCGACCAGACGGATCATTACAAGGTCATGCGCGAATTCTGCGCCGATCCGATCGGATTCGTGGAAGCGGTAGTCGAGGAATGGACGCCTCGTCGCCGGGAGGCTGATCAGTTCTGATTGCGCCGGAATCGGCGCTCTCATGTTTACTACCGCTGCGCCTGGCCGCGATGCGGCAGGGTTCGGGGCGGGTGCGGTTGCCGGCGGAACTATCGCTTGTGGGAACGGAGACATGGCTTCAAGACGCGATCGAACCATCGACATGCCGGCGCCATATCTCAGGCGCGTCTGGCTCGACCCGTCGCGCATCGCCGACCGCGCCGCCTATCCGTTCTGCCTGCCGTTCCTGCGCGATGATTTCGAACTGAGTTTCGATCGGCCCATCACCATCATCGTCGGCGAAAACGGCACCGGCAAATCCACCTTCCTGGAAGCGATCGCCGTGCTCGCTGGCTACGACGAAGCCGGCGGCGGCAAGGGTTATATGCCAGTCGACCATTCCGAGCGATTGAGAAAATGGGCGGCGAGCTCTCCAAGGCGCTGCGCGCCGGCTGGCTGCCGCGCATCACCAACGGCTGGTTCTTTCGCGCGGAGAGCTTTTTCTCGGTCGCGAGATACCATGACAAGACCAACACCGAGATCATCCCCGGCGTCCCCCATGGGCATCCCGCCCGATTACCTCTCACACTCGCACGGCGAGGGTTTTTTGCGATTTTTCGAAGACCGCTGCCGGAAGCAGGGCATCTTCATCTTCGACGAGCCGGAATCGGCGCTGTCACCGGCGCGCCAGATGGAATTTTTGAAGCTGATGCGGCGGATGGAGCAGTCCAGGATATGCCAGGTCGTGATGGCCTATCCCGGCGCGCGCCTGCTGCGGCTGTCGAAGGATGGGCTGGAGCCCGTCACCGTCGAGGAGACGGACCATTACAGGATCATGCGGGAGTTTTGTGCTGATCCGGCGGGGTTTGTGGAGGGGGTGATGGCGGAGTGACCTCGATTGCGCCCGCTCGTTTGGGGGTTGACGGTTAAGCCGTGCGACGCGTTCGGGCGCCAAAAAACAAGACGAAGGTTTTGCTGTGCAACCTCAGGTTTTTAGTGCAAAGCGCATGACGGGACAGAGTTATTGCGCCACGCTCCTGGCTACAACATGAAGGGAGCTCAATTGTTTTGCATTGTGAGACGAGATGGTTAGCAAGTTAGATTTCAAACGGTCCGCAACGCAAGCTATTCAGAACATTGTGAAGCACGGCGACACGGATATATTTCCGTTTCCCTTTGAAAATCATGCGTTCTTCGACAAACAGACCGAAGTTGTCGACTTAATCGTTGAGTACGACGAAAATTTTGAAGAATATTCGCGGGATGCGGTTACGTGGATGCATCTGAAGGCGACGTGATATTTGGCTCGACTCTCTACGAGGTAAAGACGGTTGAACGTCCTGTCAGGAGCAGCGACATTAGGCAAACAATAACCTATGCCGCACTCAACGCA
>JBGPSI010000335.1:0-3480 GCA_041490045.1 Bradyrhizobium sp. | reverse complement strand
GTCGATTCGCGGATGTTTTCATCAGCCGCCGCACTGCGCTCGGCGTGATAGCTTTCGAGCAGCGCTTCCGGCGACAGCTTTCGCAGCACGCGGTCAAGTTTCCATGCCAAATTCTCGGCATCCTCCAGCCCGGAATTGGCGCCGCGGGCGCCGAATGGCGAGACCTGATGCGCGGCATCGCCGGCGAAGATCACGCGGCCATGGATGAACTTGTCCATCCGGCGGCACTGGAATTTATAAAGCGAGATCCATTCGAAATCGAAATTCTCGTGCCCGAGCATGCGCGCGATCCGCGGCCGCACGTTTTCCGGCCGCTTCTCGACCGCGGGGTCGGCATCCGGATGAAGCTGCAGATCGATCCGCCAGATATCGTCCGGCTGCCTGTGCAGCAGCGCGGAGCGGCCGGCATGAAACGGCGGGTCGAACCAGAACCAGCGCTCGGTCGGAAATTCCGCCGTCATCTTGACGTCGGCGATCAGGAACTGATCCTCGAACACCTTGCCTGAAAATTCCGCGCCCACCATTTGCCGCAGCGACGATCGCGCGCCGTCGCAGGCGATCACATGGCTCGCACGCATCCGGTAGGGACCCTCCGGGGTGTCGACGGTCAGCACAACGGTATCGTTGCGCTGCTCAAGGCCTGTCACCTTGTTGCGCCAGCGCAGATCAATAGCCGGAAGCTCCCGCACGCGATCGACCAGATAGGCTTCGGCGTAGAATTGCTGCAGGTTGATGAAGGCGGGCCTTTTGTGGCCCTGCTCCGGCAACAGATTGAACTGGTAAAGCTGCGAGGCGCCGTGGAAGATCTTGCCGACGCTCCACACCACGCCCTTGTCGACCATGCGCTGGCCGACGCCGAGCCGGTCCCAATATTCCAGCGACCGCTTGGAGAAGCAGATCGCGCGGGAGCCCTCCCCGATCCGGTCGGCATCGTCGAGCAGCAAGACCTGCTGGCCGCGTTGCGCCAGATCAATCGCGAACGACAGCCCGACCGGTCCGGCGCCGACCACGACAACCGGATGCTCGGCGATGTCGGCCCCGGTCCGGTCCTGATCGGCGTGGCGGCGATAGCCGAACTGGATCTGGGATTGCGCGATGCGCTCAGTCTGCTCTGGCAAAGCGGCTCCGTTCCCGCTAGATAGTCGCAACTGCAACTATCTAGCCTACCGGCGCCCGCCGTCAACTCAAATTGGAGCGATTTTTGCCAAAGGCTTTTTCAGGCGAGAGCATGACCAGGAAGAGATTCGAGGCGCGACCCGGGCCGGTCACCGATTCGCGCGAAAAAAGCGCGGCCGGCAGGGATGCCAGCCTCGATCTCTTCAAATTTGTCCCGTTCCGCCTGAATCGGCTGGCGGCCGAGGTCTCCGCAGCGCTGTCCAGCGAGTACCGGGAGCGCTATGGGCTGGATATTCCGGAATGGCGGGTGCTGGCGACGCTGGGGTTCCGCAACGAGGCGTGCAGCGCGCAATACATTTCGCATTGCACCCGGACCCACAAATCGACCATCAGCCGCGCCGTCACCGCGCTGATGAAGCGGCAACTCGTCGAGCGCGTCGAGAATGCCGACGACCGCCGCGAGTTCCAGTTGCGCATGACGGCAAAAGGGAAAGCGCTGTACCAGCAGTTGATCCCGCGCCTGTTACGCCGCGAGCAGGTGATCCTGTCCTGCCTATCGGTGCAGGAGCGCAAGGATTTTGCAAAGCTGCTCGGCAAGATCGAGAAGAGCCTCGGCCTGGTGCAGACCAGCAAGGAAGCGGGGAAGACGGGGGCGTATTGAAGGCACGCCCTCAGTACAACTTAAGACTCGTCATTCCGGGATGCGCCGCCCGAACTCGGGTTTACCCGAGTTCGGCCAACAAAATCCACCAAGTCGGCAACAGCCGACTTGGATGGCGCAAGCCCGGAATGACGAGTTGAACTCAGGCCCGATCCAGATGCTTCGCGATGACGGGAAAATATGCCCCGCCCGAACCGGTATCGATGGCTTCCTGCAACACCTTGCCGACCAGTTCGGCGCCGCGGATTTTCAACCCCGCATCGTCGGCCAGTTCCAGCGCATACGATAGATCCTTCAGCGCATATTCGGTCGAGAAGGCGCGTTCGGGAAAATTGCCCGGCACGATCGCCTTCATGCCGTGATTGCGCAGGGCAAAACTGTCGGCGGAGCCCTTCGACAGGGTATCGAGCAGCAGCGCCGGATCGACGCCGCTGCGCTTGGCCACATTGACCGCCTCGGCCAGCGCATTGACCGTCTCGAACAGCACCATGTTGTTGAGGATTTTCGTCACCTGCCCGGCGCCGACGTCGCCGCATCTCGTCACGTCGGTGGCAAAGCAGCGGATCAACGGCTCGATCGCGGCGAACAGTTCGGGCGCAGCGCCGACCATGACGCTCAGCGTGCCATCCTGCGCCGCCTGCCGCGTGCGCGCGATCGGCGCATCCGCCCATACCGCGCCTTTGGCCTGCAACTGACCGGCGAAATCGCGGGTCTGGTTGACCGACGAGGTCCCGAGATCGACGACGACCTGACCCTTGCGGATATTTTTCAGGATGCCGTCGCCTTCGAACACGCCGCGCACATGCCTGGCACTGGGCAAGCAGAGAAAAATGACGTCGCATTGGCTGATAACTTCAGCCACAGAACGGACGATTGTCGCACCCTCTTTGCGCAGCCGCTCAAGCGGCTCCGGCGAAAGGTCGAACGCGATCACAGGCGCGCCGCTCTTCTTCACGAGGTTACGGCAGATCGGCTCGCCCATCACGCCGAGACCGATGAAGCCGATGGTCTTGTACGGTGCCATTTCCTTCGCTACCCGCTCTTTTGTTTTGACGCGTCTTCTTGACGCGAACCGATACCCACTGCTTGAAAACGCCTTGTTACACGAACGAGCGCGACGGCGGCAGATGCAGGGCGAATGCGTCGACCTTGTCGCTGGCGCGCGGATAGATTTCGCTCACGATGGGATCGTGCCCGGGGATGATGCGGTCGGGATGGCCGGCCAGCCGCTCGACGGTCTCCCAGCCCACGCACATGTCGCCGATATTGTAGACGATCGGAAACGGGCTGCGGCGATGCAGATTGCCGAAAAAATGCAAGGCGTCCGACGCCAGCACCACCGGTCCGCGCGCGGTCTCGACCCGCACCACCTGCAACCCGTCGGAATGGCCGCCGACCCGGTGCAGCGTCACGCCCGGCGCGACCTCACCCTCCCCGGAATGAAAGGTGACGCGCTCGCTGAAGACGTGGCGGACCATCAGCGTCACATGTTCCACCGAAAACGGATGCCGCAGCGCCCCGAAGCACATGCAGCGCCCGGTCGCGTAGCTCATCTCGCGGTCCTGCAGATGAAACCGCGCCTTCGGAAACAGATCGAGATTGCCGGCGTGGTCGTAATGCAGATGGGTGACGACGACGTCCTCGATCGCCTCGGCCGCAACACCGAAGCGCGCCAGCGCATCGACCGGGTTGAGCGTCAGCTT
>JBGPSI010000334.1:0-3528 GCA_041490045.1 Bradyrhizobium sp. | reverse complement strand
GATGGCATTTTGCGGCGCGCATTTTGCTTTGCGCAAGGCGTAACCGGCAGGGCCGAGGGAACATGGATCGCCGCGAATTCATGGCCGCGATCGGCGGCGTTGCCCTGTCGCCCTCGCGGCGCGCGCCCAGGAGCCGGCCGCATCTATCGCCTCGGCGTACTCATCCCCGCCACGCTCGCTTCCGTCGAGCCCTTCTTCGACGAGTTGCGCAACAACGGCTTCGTCGAAGGCCAGAACCTAGTCGTGAACGGCGCCTACAGCGTCCGTGCCGAACAGATCGCCGGGAGCACGTCAGCGTTGATGAAGACCGAGCCCGAGGTCATCCTCTGCGGTCCCGAAGCCTATCTGCGCGTACTTCAGACCGCAACTCGTACCATCCCGCTCGACAGCATGAGCGAGGATCTGGTCGGCGAAGGCTTTGTCGCTTCACTCGCAAAGCCGGGCGGCAACATCACCGGCATCAGCCTGCTTTCGCCCGAGCTTGACGGAAAGCGGCTGGAAATCCTCACCGAAGCCGTGCCCGGCCTGCGCCGGGTGGCGGCGCTGGCTCATTCCATCGTGACGAAAGCGCATCTGGCGGAGCAGCAGGAACTGGCGCGCTCGCGCGGCGTCGAGCTGTCGGTGTTTGCCTTTGCCAAGGCTTCGGAGATCGCGCCCGCCCTGGACGCCGCGAAGGCAAGCGGCGCCCAGGCGATCAACTTTCTGGCGAATCCGCACCAGGTCGTCAGCCGCGAAATCATCCTGGATCACATGGCGAAGATCGGCCTGCCTGCGATCTATCAGTGGCCGGAGACGTCGGATCTCGGCGGCCTGATGGGCTACGGCCCGCCATTCGCAAAGATGTATCGCCAGCGCGCACGGCAGATCGCCAAGATGCTGCGGGGCACCAAACCCACCGAGATGCCGGTGGAGCAGCCGGCGAATTTCGAGCTCGTCATCAACCTCAAGACGGCGAAAGCCATCAGCCTCGAGATTCCGGAAAGTCTGGTGACGCGGGCCGACAGGGTGATCGAGTAATCGGTCCCGCAATGCAAAACGCCGCGCGGCTGACCGCGCGACGTTTTGTCTCAATCTTGGCTCCGCCGGTTATCAGCTCGCGGCGAGCAGGTTGACCTTGCTTTCGGCGAGCGTGGTCAGCTTCTTGTCGGTCGCCTTTTCCTCATCGAGCGTCTTCTGCAGCACGCTGGCGCAATCGTTTCGGCCAAGCTGCTTCGCCCATGCGATCAGGCTGCCGTAACGCGTGATCTCGTAGTGTTCGGCGGCTTGGGCGGCGTTGATCAAAGCCGCATCCAGCACCGCTTTGTCCGCGACTTCGCCGGCGACCTCGTCGGCCTCCTTGATGATGCCGTCGATCGCGGGGCAGTCCACCGCCTTCACCTCGGCGCCATGCATCTGGAACACCTGTTCAAGCCGCTGCACGTGCGTCTTGGTCTCATCGAGATGGGTCAGAAAACCCTGCTTGAGCTGCTTGTCGGTGGCCTTTTCCGCCATTTTCGGCAGCGCCTTCACGAGCTGCTTTTCGGCATAATAGATATCCTGCAGCTGGTGCACGAACAGGTCGTTCATGGTTTTGATGTCTTTGGTAAAGAGTCCCATTGCTCATCCTTTTTCGTTCTGGGGGAACACAACCGCACCGCCTGGTCGTCGCGGTCACGCCGATATGTTCGATTGCCGGTACCGTCGCTAACCGGCTATTCGCGAGGTTGTTCCTGGAGACGCGGCAAAACCAGATGACGGAACAAGGAACATCGCGGGAGATGGAACAGAAGGCAGCTCGACACCCCACCCGATATCGGGCCGCGAAAAGGACTCGAATCTGTCACGTTAAGACATATGTAAGGCGTGTGACAGCCATGCCGTTCTGAGGCTGAAGCCAGCCTTGTCAAGGACTGCACAAAGCGACCTTTTTGTCCTATGGGTCTTTGTCATGTAGAGCGACGGGCCGCCGCGATCGCTTCAATGGGCCTTTTACTTGTTGCCGCCCTGCCGGGAGGATGAATGCACGGACTGCTGACCACGCTCGGGCGTGGCTTCAAGAGATGGATCGGCTGGAAGCGGCTCGGAATCGCGGCGAGCCTCCTTATCATCGCCTTTGCGATCACGACCCTGGTCCGCACCTTGAGGGGCGTCGACACCGGCGTGATCCTGACTGCGCTGACCGAGTTGCCGCCGCACCACATCGCGCTCGCCGCGCTGTGCGTGATCGGCGCGTTCTGCACCCTGACCTTTTATGATTTCTTCGCGCTGCGGACCATTGGCAAGAAGCATGTGCCCTACCGCATCGCCGCGCTGTCGAGCTTCACCAGCTACACGATCGGCCACAATATCGGCGCCACGGTGTTTACCGGCGGCGCCATTCGCTTCCGGATCTATTCGGACTACGGCCTGAGCGCGATCGACGTCGCCAAGATCTGTTTTCTCTCGGGCCTCACCTTCTGGCTCGGAAATCTGGTCGTGCTCGGCTTCGGCATGGCCTGGCATCCCTGGGCGGCGTCCGCGATGGACCTGCTGCCGCCGGCCATGAACCGGCTGATCGCGATCGGCTGTCTCACCGGCATCGCGGCCTATTTCGTCTGGCTGGTGATGGGCAAGGATCGCCGCGAACTGGGCCAGAACGGCTGGAAAGTGGTGCTGCCCTCCGCGCGGCTGACGCTGCTGCAGGTCCTGATCGGCGTGGTCGATCTCGGGTTCTGTGCGATGGCGATGTATCTGTTGATGCCGGCGCAGCCAGACATCGATTTCATTTCGCTGGCGGTGGTGTTCATCCTGGCGACGCTGCTCGGCTTCGCCAGTCATGCCCCCGGCAGCCTCGGCGTGTTCGACGCCGCGATGCTGGTGGCGCTGCCGGAATTCGGCAGGGAACAGTTGCTGGCCACGCTCCTGGTGTTCCGAATCCTGTATTTCCTGATCCCGTTTGGACTCTCGATCAGCATCATGGGAACGCGCGAACTCTGGCTCAATGTGGTGCGGCCTTGGCAGGAACGCCGCCGGCTCAACGAGGCCTGCGCGAACTCCGGCGCGGTGCCGCTGAAGGGCCGGCAATCGTTGCAGCCAGAGCCGGTGAAGAGCCGGACATCGTCGCCTTCGGTGAAGAGCCGCCAGTCGCAGGGCTAGCGCATGATCGGCCAAAGCGTGAGCGGTTTGGCGACAAGATCGTAGGCCGATTTGATATAGAAGCTCGGCTGGACTCTTTAGATTCCGGGTCCATCTCTCTTATTTCCGCCCCATCAGTAACGTCAAACGCGTCATGATCCGAATTCGCCTTCGTTCGATGGTCGCCGGCGCGCTGCTTGTGGGTGTGTCGGCGGCGCTGCCGTCGCAATGGGCGGTGGCACAGCCGGCCCCGAGCGCCCCCTTGCCGCTCTCGCCCGGCCCCGCGCAGCAGGCGGTGCAAGTCGGGCCGGCGACAACACAGGTCGCGCCGGACAGCCCGATGCAAATCTCGTGGGAGGTCCGCAACCGTTTCCGGCTGTTCCGCGAAGAACGCGATTTTCTGCTCCATACCGAGAGCGCGCGCGGCCACAGTGT
>JBGPSI010000333.1:0-3622 GCA_041490045.1 Bradyrhizobium sp. | reverse complement strand
TTTCGACCTTCCTGCGGAACAATTCCGACGTGGTGCTGGCGGCGCTCGCGGCTGCGATCGCCGGAGGCTGGCTGCTGCTGCGCCAGCAGAGCGTCCGGCGCGGCATCGTCAACGCGGTCACGCAATTGCCGGCGATCCGGGAGGTGATGAAGTTCTATCGGACCGCGCTGTTCTGCCGGAATCTCGGGCTCCTGCTCGGAAGCGGCGTCAATCTCACGACGACGCTGCGGATTCTCGTCGACATGATGTCCTCGACCGGTCCGTCCGCGGTCTGGACCGATGCCGCCGATCGGGTCCGCCATGGCGCAAAACTGTCGGATGCGCTATCCGATACCAAGGCGCTGCCGGCGATGGCGGTGCGGATGCTGCGGCTTGGCGACGAAACCGGACAATTGCCGATGCTGTCGGGCCGGGTCGCCGAGTTCTACGAAACAAAGCTGCAGCGCACGCTGGACCGGGTGGTCGGCATTGCCGGTCCTGCGGCGATCATCACGATCAGCATCGTCGTCGGCGGTTTGATCGTGTCTGTCATGACGGCGTTGCTTTCCGTCAGTCAGATTGTCGGCTAGCGCGAAAGACATGAAGTTCGAGGAGGCGACTGGGGTGCGCAGAAACGTTCTGGCTTCGACAACACGAAGGCGGCGAGGCGGCCAGGCCGGCTTCACGCTGGTCGAAATCCTCGTGGTCATCACCATCATCGGACTGATCATGGCACTGGTGGGCCCACGCGTGCTCGGCTATCTCGGCGAGTCCAAGGCAAAGGCTGCGAAAATCCAGATCGAGAGCTTTTCCAGCGCGCTCGATCTGTATTACCTCGATCTCGGCCGCTATCCCAATTCCAACGAAGGCCTTGCCGCGTTGACCCGCAGCAACAACACGCCCGGCTGGAACGGGCCGTATTTGCGCGGCGGCGTGGTTCCCAGCGATCCCTGGGGACACGGCTACATCTACCGGTCGCCGGGCGAACGCGCGCCTTACGAAATCATTTCGCTTGGATCCGACGGTCAGGAAGGCGGCAGTGGAACGGCAACCGACATTGCCAGCGGCACGCGCTGAGCGAGGCGGCGAGCGGGGTTTCGCGCTGATCGAGATCCTGTGCGTGCTGGCCATCATCGGCCTGCTCGCGGCCATCATCCTGCCGGCGATACCGCGGGCCACCTCGCGCGCCAGGCTCGAAAGCTACGCCGTGGAAACCGCGGCGTTGCTCAAGGCGGATCGCACCGCGGCGCTGCGCCGTCAGATCCGGGTAAAGACCGTGGTCGACGCCGAGGCGCGCTCGATCCGCTCCGGCGTGACCGGCCGAACCATCCGCCTGCCGAGCGATGTCACGGTGGAGGCGATGCTGGCTTCGCGATGCGCGGATCGAGTAGCCGGCGGGTCGATCGATTTCTTCCCGTCGGGCATGTCGTGCGGCGGCGTGATTGCGCTGGCGCGTCCCGGCATGGGATATGAAGTTCGCGTCAACTGGCTGACCGGAGGCGTCGAGATTGTCCCGAAGAAGCTGCTCTGACGTCGCAGGGTTCACCCTGATCGAGGTGCTGGTGGCGTTGGCGATCGTCGCCGCCGTGCTGTCGTCGATCGGCGCCGTCATCGCGACCAGCGTGAAGGGCACGCGCTCGATCGACCAGCGCCTGGCCCTGACCGGAGCCGCCGAGACGCTGCTCGCCGAGCTGCCGGCGCGCAGTCTCCTGAAGCCGGGCCGCCAGTCTGGGCAGCTCGCCGGCCATCGCTGGCGGATCGACGTCTCTCCGATGGATACATCGGCTGCCAGCGACGCTCCGCAAAATCCGCGCTTTGTGCCGCTGGCCGTCACCATGCGGCTGCAGGCGCCCGATGGTCCGGCGATCCTCCTCACCACCGTGCGGCTGGTGCCGAAGGCCGCCGAATGAGCGCGAACCCGCGACGCGCGCCGGTCGGTGAGGCCGGTTTCACGCTGATCGAAGTGCTGGTGGCGACGCTATTGATGACGGTGATTCTCGCCGCGCTCGCGACCGTGACGGCGCAGTGGCTGCCGAACTGGAACCGGGGGATGGCGCGGGTGCAGCGCGCCGAACGGCTGGCGCTCGGGCTCGATCGCGTTGTCGCGGACCTGTCGGTCGCCGAGATGTTGCCGATAAATGGCGACGCCAAGGTGCCGCTGTTCGAGGGTTCCGAACTCGCCGTCACCTTCGTGCGGACCGCGGTCGGTCCCAACACGCGTCCCGGCCTCGAGATCGTCAGGCTGGTGGAGAAGGCCGACAGCCAGGGTCTCGCGCTGGTGCGCGAGCGCGCACCGTTCGTGCCGATGGCCCGCGACGCGCAAATCCGTTTTGCTGATCAGGTGGTCTTGATCCGTTCGCCGTTTCGCGTGACGTTTTCCTATGCGGGACCGGATCAGGTCTGGCAGCGGGAATGGCGCGGCCAGATGCAGTTGCCGGAAAAAATCCGTGTCGCGGTGCGCGACGGCGCGACCGGGCAGGTGCTCGGCGTGTCCAGTGCGGCCGTCGTCCACGCCGACGCCTGGGCCGAATGCGTGCGGGCAAAAAATACCGCCGCCTGCCTCGCCGCGCGCCTGAGACCGGACGTCCCAAAAAAGGAGGAGCAGCTCTGACGGGCTGTATCTGACGGCATGGAATCTGATTTTGTATCCAGCGGCAAACGGCGGAACGCGCGGGGCTTCATTGTCGTCGCCGTACTCTGGATCCTCGCGGCGCTGTCGGCGCTGGTGTTGATCTATCTGAACTATGTCACCAACACCGCCGTCGTCGTGGCCGGCAGCACCGACCGGGTCCAGGCCGAGGCGCTGGAGACCGCCGGCGTCGAACTCACCGCGTATCAGTTGACTTCCGTCAACGAGGCCGCTCGTCCGACCAGCGGGACCTTCAACGCCAAAGTGGGTGCGGGCAGGGTGAGCGTGACTTTCCGCTCCGAAGCCGCGCGCATCGATCTCAACGCTGCGCCGAAGGGCCTGCTTGCGGGCTTGATGACCGGATTGGGCGCCGCTCCGTCCGATGCGGCCGGCTATGCCGACCGCATCCTGGCCTGGCGGGCGACGACGGAACTGGGCGATGACGATCCCGAAAACTCGTTCTATCGCACCTCCGGTGTTCCCTATCTGCCGCGCCACGCGCCGTTTCCGGCCGTGGAGGAACTATGGCTGGTCAACGGAATTCCGCCTGAAATCATCGAGCGCATGCTGCCGTTCGTCACGGTGTTCAGCAATCTCGCATCGATCAATATTCTCGACGCCGCGCCGCAGGTGGTGGCGGCGCTGCCCGGCATGACGCCGGAGAACTTGCAGGAAGTGCTGTCGCAGCGGGCCGATCCCACCCAGGATCCGCGATTGCTGCTGACGATCGCGGGCGGCCAGGGCGCCACGATCACCGGCTCCAAAACTTATCGGATAACGGTTGGCGTGGACACAGCTAGCGGGCGGCGCAGCGCGGCGGAAGCCGTGATCATGCTTCTCGAAAGCGGCAACGAGCCTTATCGTGTATTGTCATGGCGCAACGCTTCCGACGGTGGCGCCGCATCGCAAAGGGCCTTTCCGGGATGAAGCAATTTGAAAGCATCGGCGCGATCCTCAACGCATGGACCGGCAGCGTCGCCGCCGCGATGACGGCCGGTTTCGACCGCCTGGTGT
>JBGPSI010000332.1:0-3652 GCA_041490045.1 Bradyrhizobium sp. | reverse complement strand
GTGATGTCGTGGATCGGCGGCAGCTTGCGATACTGCAAGAAGAGATAGGCGGGGTAGGCCAGTACGACCGCGTCGATCAGGAGCGCCAGCAGGATGCGGCTCATGCCGCGCGAACCGTTCTGCCAGATCGCGGCAAAGGCGGCGAAGCTGACCAGGATGGATAGCCCGGCGATCCCCAGCGCGCCGAAGAAGGTGGCCAGCGCCGGTTTCATTTCCAGGAAGCCGAAGCGCACGATGATGATCGAAACCAGCACCGCGACCACAGAGAATACGGCGAGATTGCGCGCCCATGAGGCGAGGCTGGACACGGGCTCCGACTGATAGGGAGCGGAAAACCTGCGAGCCATCCCGGAAAGTTCCAATATGCACGTAAGCCGCCGGTCCGGCTCGGGCCGGCAACCGGGCGCAGGTGACCTAGCGCATTTTCCGGCGCGCTGGGAAGCGGTTTATGCCGGAAAATGTGCAAGGCGCGCCCTGTCTGCACAGGGCGCGCCTTGGCGTCAATCGGCCGAGCTTAGTGCGTGGCCAGCGGGCAGGCCGAATCGGAAAGCTTTCCGAACGCCTGTTCGCCGGACATGGTCTGAACCAGCTTGTAGTAATCCCAGGGATACTTGGATTCCTCGGGCTTCTTGACCTGCATGATGTACATCTCATGTTCCATCAGGCCGTCGGCGCGGATCTTGCCGTTGGAGGTGAACATGTCGTCGATCTTGGCCTTGTGCAGCTCCGCCATCACCTTGTCGGGATCGGTGGTGCCGGCGGCCTTGACCGCGTTGAGATAGGTGATGGTGGCCGAGTAATAGGCCGCCTGGTTCATGGTCGGCTCGCGCTTGGTCTTCTCGAAATAGCGTTTTGCAAAAGCGCGGGTCTTGTCGTTGAGATCCCAATACCAGCCGGTGGTGAGAATAAGGCCCTGGGCGGTCTTGAGTCCGAGGCTGTGGATGTCGCTGATGAAGGCGAGCAGAGCGGCGGGCTTCATCGTCTTGCCGATGCCGAATTCGTCGGCCGCCTTGATCGAGTTGGTGAAGTCGTTGCCGGCGTTCGCCAGCCCCAGCACCTGGGCACCGGAATTCTGCGCCTGCAGCAGATAGCTCGAGAAGTCGGAGGTCGAAAGCGGAACGCGCACCGCGCCGATCACCTTGCCGCCATTGGCTTCCACGACTTTCGAGGCGGATTCCTGCAACTGGGTGCCGAACGCATAGTCGGCGGTGAGGAAGAACCAGGTCTTGCCGCCTTGCTTTACCAGGGTCGTCGCCGTGCCGTTGCCGAGCGCTGTCGTGTCGTAGGCATAGTGCACCGTGTAGGGAGTGCAGTCCTTGCCTGTCAGCGAGGCGCCGGCCGCGCCGATCGCGAAGAACGGCGTCTTCTTTTCCCTGGCGATGGTCGACATCGCGATTGAAACGCCGGTGTTCGATCCGCCGAGCACCATGGTCAGCCCGTCGCGGTCGGCCCATTCGCGGAACTTCTGGGCGCCGAGGTCCGGCTTGTTCTGATGGTCCGCCGTCAACAGTTCGATCTTGTTGCCAAGCACGCTGCCGCCGAAATCGTCGATCGCCATCTTGGCGGCCTCGATGCCCCCGGGTCCGATCACGTCGGCATACAGGCCTGACATATCGTCGATATCGCCGATTACCACCTTGTTCCCCGCGGCGTGGGCTGCCGTCGCGCTCAGCGACGCAAACAGCAGCCACGGGATCGTCCGAAGTCCGATTGATTTCTTCATATGGGGCGTTTCCTTGCCTTTTGATTTGACGGTGCGGCAAGTTAGAAACCTGCGGTGCCGGGTCCATTCGCCTTTCGTCGAAAATGTGACTCCGAATAGATGCCTCGTCATTGGGCAACATGAAGTCTTGTTAATGTTAACGCGGGATGCGCCAGCCCGTATGCAAGGCGGCCGCGCCGTCAGGCCGCAGGGCCGGGGCGCGCCTTGATGCCGAACGCGACAACCAGGATGGCAAGTCCCGAGAACACCGCGCCGGCGGCGAACGTCGCGGTCGGACCGAAGCCGGACCATAGCCATCCCGCCAGAACGCTGGCGGCCAGCAGGGCGCCGCCGGTGACGAGATTGAACAGCCCGAAGGCGGTGCCCCGCAGATCTGCCGGCGCGGTATCGGCGACCAGCGCCGACAACAGTCCTTGCGAGAATCCGAGATAGAGGCCCCAAAGGCCGACGCCGATGACGACTCCTCCGAGCCCGGGAATGAAGGCCAGCGCGAGGTCGGCGACGAGCAGGGCGGCAAGCCCGCACAGCAGCACATTCACCCGGCCGATCTTGTCGGAGAGGATGCCGGCCGGCGTCGCGGCTAGCGCATAGACGAGGTTCATCCAGACCAAGACCAGCGGGATCAGCGCCAGCGCGAGCCCCTCGGCTTGCGCCTTCAGCACCAGAAACGCCTGGCTGAAGCGGGCGAGCGCGAACACCACGCCGATCGCAATGACCATCCAGAACGCCCGAGGCATCCGTTTGAGGTCTTGCTTGCGAACCGGCCAGCCGCGCTGCGCCGTCGCCCTGGTTCCGTCCGGCTCGCGGACGCCGACCACGATCAACAGCACGGCAAGCGCCGCAGGCACCAGCGCCCACCAGAACACCGCACGAAAATTATCGGCATAAAGCGCCATCAGCGCCACTGCCAGCAGCGGCCCGGCGAACCCTCCAACCGTATCGAGCGCCTGGCGGATGCCGTAGCCCGCGCCGCGGACGGCCGAAGGCGTGATATCGGCGATCAGGGCGTCGCGGGGCGCGTCGCGGATCCCCTTGCCGATGCGATCGATGAATCGCGCGGCCAGAACTTCCCAGGCCGTGCCGGCCAGCGGGAATATCGGCTTGGTGACGGCCGACAGACCATAACCGATGCCGACCAGCAGCTTGCGCTTGCCGATGCGATCGGAGAACGCGCCCGAAAACACCTTGGCGATGGCGGCGGTTGCTTCCGCGACGCCCTCGATCAGGCCGACATAAACCGTGCTGGCGCCCACGACTGAGGTGAGGAACACCGGCAGCAGGCTGTGAATGAGCTCGGACGAAACGTCCATCAGCAGCGAGACGAAGCCGAGCGTCCAGACCGTCGCCGGCACATCGCGCCAGTTCGCAGAGGGGGTCTTGCCGGGGTCAGGGCTCATCGATGCAGTCTATCGGGCCGTCATGCGTCGGGCTTGCGCCAGCTCAACGGATAGCGACGGGATTTCGACAATCGCCCGGAAGCACCGGCCTCTCCCGCGCGAGAAGCGGGGAGAGGCCAGGATGACGAGATCGCGCCGGCGTTAGGCCGCTGCTGTCGGGAACGAGTAGGTCTTGAACTGATCGCGCAGTGCGGTCTTGAGGATCTTGCCCGTCGCGGTATGCGGAATCGCATCGATGAACACGATGTCGTCCGGCATCCACCACTTGGCAATTTTGCCATCCATGTATTTCAGGATGTCCTCGCGCGTCGCGTTCTGGCCCTGCTTGAGCTGTACGATCAGCAGCGGGCGCTCGTCCCATTTCGGATGGTAGACGCCGATGACAGCGGCTTCCGCCACTGCGGGATGTCCGACCGCGAGATTTTCCAGGTCGATCGAGGAAATCCATTCGCCGCCGGATTTGATCACGTCCTTGGAGCGGTCGGTGATCCGCATGTAGCCGTGCTTGTCGATGGTCGCGACGTCGCCGGTG
>JBGPSI010000331.1:0-3727 GCA_041490045.1 Bradyrhizobium sp. | reverse complement strand
TGGATCTGCGCCAGGCCATCGCCGACGAGGCGCTGGAGGTCTATTACCAGCCCTGCGTCAGTCTCGCCGACAACACCGTCACCGGCTGCGAAGCGCTGGTGCGCTGGCGTCACCCCGAACGCGGCATGATCTCGCCAGCCGAATTCATTCCGATCGCGGAAGAGACCGGCCTGATCAACCAGCTCGGCGAATGGGTGCTGACGACGGCCTGCGCGGAGGCCGCGACATGGCCCGGCGACATCAACCTCGCCGTCAATGTCTCCCCGGTGCAGTTTCGCAGCGGCACGCTGGCCCTGAAGATCGTCGCGGCACTGGCGGCGTCCGGCCTGCCGGCGAGCCGGCTCGAACTGGAGATCACGGAGGCCGTGCTCATTCGCGACGACGAAGCAGCGCTTGCCATTCTGCATCAGCTTCGCCGCATCGGCGTCAGAATCGCGCTCGACGATTTCGGCACCGGTTATTCCTCGCTCAGCTATCTGCAGCGTTTTCCGTTCGACAAGATCAAGATCGACCGCTGCTTCGTCAACGACATCGCCGAGGCGAACGGATCGTCCGGCATCGTGCGGGCAGTGGTGAACATCGCCGCCGAACGCCACATGACGACGACCGCGGAGGGCGTCGAGACGCAACAGCAGCTGGAACTGCTTCGTGCGCTCGGCTGCTCGGAAATGCAGGGCTATCTGTTCAGCCCGCCGAAACCGGCCGCCGACATCCGGCAATTGTTGCTCTCACGCCGCGACCGGCGGTCGGCAACACAGCCGCCGAGCCCGGTGCGCAGGCGCCGGCGGCTTCCCTCTACCGCCTAGCGCGCCTTTCGAAAAAGCCCTAGTTCGGCACCGCCGCCTTGGGTGCCGGCGGGACATCCGCATTGACCATGACGCCGTGCAGGAAGCCATAGGCCGCTGCCAGCGCCTTGTCGTCCTTTTCATTGGGCGGAACATAGGACTGCGAGCCCGTGGCTTCAGCGCCCTCCGCGGCGAGGTGGCCGCGCATCGACGCCTCGCCCTTCAGTTCGGGACGGCCCTTCAATTCGTCCGGTACTTCCTGCAGCACTTCGATGTCGGGCTTGACCCCCTGCGCCTGAATGGAATGGCCGGACGGAGTAAAGTACCGCGCCGTCGTCAGCGCCAGCGCACCGTTGCCGCTGCCGAGCGGAATAATGGTCTGCACCGAGCCCTTGCCGAACGAACGCGTACCGATCAGCGTCGCGCGCTTCTGATCATGCAGCGCGCCGGCCACGATCTCGGAGGCCGAGGCCGAGCCGCCGTTGATCAGGAGCACCAGCGGCTTGCCCTTGGTGAGATCGCCGCCGCGCGCGGTGAAGCGCTGGGTTTCCTCCGGCGTTCGGCCCCGCGTCGAGACCACCTCGCCGCGCGCCATGAAGGTCGAGGATACCGACACGGCCTGATCGAGCAACCCGCCGGGGTTGTTGCGGAGATCGACGACATAGCCGGCGAGCTTGTCCTGCGGAATCTGCTTTGAGATGGCGGCGATCGCTTTATGCAGGCCGTCGGTGGTCTGCTCGTTGAACGAGGTGATCCGGATATAGCCGATGTCGCCGCCTTCGGTGTGGAAGGTGACCGGGCGCACGCGGATGATCTCGCGCTTGACGGTGACGTCGATCGGCTTGTCCGCGCCCTTGCGCTGGATCTTGAGCCGGGTCTGGGTATCGACCGGACCTTTCATCTTGTTGACGGCCTGCTCGAGCGTCAGCCCCTGAACCTGGGTGTCGTCGATCTGGGTGATGAGGTCGCCGGACAGGATGCCGGCCTTCGCCGCGGGCGTGTCGTCCATCGGGGCTACGACCTTGACCAGGCCGTTCTCCATCATGACCTCGATGCCGAGCCCGCCGAACTCGCCGTGCGTCGTCTCCTGCATGTCCTTCCAGGCCTTGGCATTCATGTAACGCGAATGAGGGTCCAGCGAATTGACCATGCCGTTGATGGCGCCTTCGATCAGCTTGGAGTCGTCGGGCTTCTCGACATAGTCGGCCTTCACCCGCTCGAACACCTCGCCGAACAGATTGAGCTGTGAATAGGCGTCAGTGCCCACGGCGGCCTTGGCGATGCTCATCGACAGCGCGCCCTGGGGCGTCGTGACCAGCAAGGTCAGGCAAACTCCCGCCGCCGCACCGAGGAAAAACAGGATATTCTTGCGCATTGTTCGAAGAACCTTCTCGCTATCAGTTGCCGCCCGCCGCCGACCGGTATTTCAGCGTCTCGCCTTGTGGCTGGAACCCGGCCCGATTCACAACACCTTTCCGGTATCTTTGAGGCCGTTTTGCCACGTTGACGGTTTTGTGCCGAAACCCCGCTTGGCGCGGGTGCCGAGCCACCAGCCGAATTGCGGCGGTACGGTGCGAAATGGCCCCTCGATGCCCAGTTTCAAGGCAGCATCCATCGGCCAGTTCGGATTGTTAAGGATTTCGCGCCCGACCGCGATCAAATCGGCTTGTCCATCCTGCAGGATCTGCTCGGCCTGGTCGCCATGGATGATCAGGCCGACCGCCATGGTCATGATATCGGCATGGCGGCGGACATATTCGGACAGCGGAACCTGGTAGCTGTACTTGATTTCCTTGCCCAGGATAGGCGCCTGGTCGGTGATGCCGCCGGAGGAACAGTCGATCACGTCGACGCCCCTGGGTTTGAGGATCTTCGCCAGCCGCGCGCTCTGCTCCGGTCCCCATCCGGCGTTATCTTCCACCGACAGCCGCACGAACAGCGGCTTGTCGTCGGGCCACTGCGCGCGCACCGCTTCGGTGATCTCGGTGATGAAGCGCATCCGGTTCGGTTCGGAACCGCCATATTCATCGGTGCGCTGGTTGGAGCGTTCCGACAGGAACTGATGCACGAGATAGCCGTGCGCGCCGTGCAGCTCCAGCACGTCGAAGCCGGCCTCACGGGCGCGCCGCGCCGCGTTGCCCCAGGCCTGCACGAGGTCCTTGACCTCCTGGCGTTGCAGCGCCTGCGGCACCGGCCATTTCTCGCTGTGCGCGATCGCGCTCGGCGCCACCGGCTGCCACGCGTCCCAGTCCTCGATTTCGGGCGTTTGCTTCAACGGCCCGTCGCCTTCCCAGGGACGGTTGGCGCGCGCCTTGCGGCCGGAATGGCCGAGCTGGATCCCGGCGACCGAATTCTGCTGCTTGATGAACCTGACCAGCCGCTTGAGCGGCTCGACGAAGGCATCGTCCCAGATGCCGAGATCGCCGACGGTGCCGCAGCCGCGCCGCTCGACCTTGGTCGATTCGACCACGACGAGGCCGGCGCCGCCGGCCGCGAATTTTCCGGCATTCATCAGATGCCAGTCGGTCGGAAATCCCTTGATCGCGGAATATTGATGCATCGGCGGCACCACGATGCGATTCTTCAACTCGACGCCCCGGATGGTCAGCGGTGAAAACAGCAGCATTCCGGACATGTCTGATTTCCTCGTTCAGCGGACGGCGTTGTCCCGGCAGATCGCGGGGGCGCGCGCAACGATATACGCGCGCGGGTGCGACGGCAAAGCCGGAATACCCCCGGTTTGATGTCTAATTCGTAATTTTTGGGACCTGCAGCCGATGCTCGACACCGTCATTGCGAGGAGCCAACGGGTCGCGCGAACGCCGCGCCCGATGACAGGCTCCACGACGAAGATTCCATGGGGGTGGATAGCGGCCAAGTCTGAGGCCAGACTGAGGTTGCTCAAAACCACTCACCCTGGAGATAACCGATGTTGCACGATC
>JBGPSI010000330.1:0-3771 GCA_041490045.1 Bradyrhizobium sp. | reverse complement strand
CATTCGCCGGTTCCGGAGATGGCGCAGCACTTCCACCACATGTGGGGATAACGGCGGATCAGCGTGGCCTCCGACGTTCCGTCATCCGACGGAGCGCCGGAGGTCGGCCTGATCGGTCGATCCTGCTCTTGCACCAGCTCCTGCGGTTTGAACCATCAACGTCGCGGCCGGGCAGCCGCAAAGCAAAGGGAATTGTTCGTTCGCCGGGTTCGGCGAACCCTGATTTTGGGGGACGGGTCATTTGTGTACAGGTAACGGTGGCTTCTTGCGGCGTATATCGCGGGCCAAAAAGGAAAGCGGTGCGATCCGGCGCGGTGCGCCGGCGGGTCGTAGATGCGAAGTCAACATCAAATCCATGCGCCACCCTGACGGCGGGGCGCGCGGATGAGACAACGCAAGACCGATTACGGCACGATCATCCTGCACTGGCTCCTGGTCGCCGCTTTCGCCGTCGCTTTTGTCAGCGGATTGCGTATTGCGACCGAAGCTCCGGGACGCACCTGGATCAATCTGTTCGATGCCGTGCTGCCGCGTCAGAGCGTATGGGTGGCGCACATGCAGGCCGCCGTCGTGCTGGTTGCGGTGTCGCTCGGCTACACCGTCTATGTCGCGAAATCGGGACTAGGCCGCCGCGTCCAGTTCGACAAGATCCGCCTGCGCGGACTGTTCGGCCGCAAACAGGCCAGGCTCGGCGCCTACAATATCGTTCTGTACTGGATCTTCTTCGTCACGATGCTCGGGCTCATCGCCAGCGGCGGACTGTTGTATTTCGGATTCTACGCCGGCCACGATGTGGCGACCCTGCACTGGTACGGAACCTGGGTAATCATGAGCTTCGCCGGCCTTCACGTCCTGTCGCATTACCGGATCGGCGGCTTGTCGCAACTGCTGCGGATCTTTCGCCCTACCCGCCTCACCGCGCCGCCGCCCCGGCTCGATGCGGTGGAGTTGCTGACGTTGCTGGCCGAGCAATCGGCGCGGCTGGCGCCGGACTCCGCGCAACCGCCCGCCGCGCCGGCACCGCCGCCGCACGATGGCGCGCGGGATCGGATAGACGCACGGAGTTCGGCCGCGCAGGCGCGGCCGGGAGCCAGACGACGAGCCAGCGCCTCAAAACCGCGCAACCCGACGTTCCAATCCAACCCTTTTGTGGTCGCCGTTGCCGTCGCCATCACCGGCGCATCGGTCATCGTGGCGGCCGACCGGCTGAGCGTCGACCAGTTGCAGGTTCATCGTATCAGCAGCGCGGATGTGCCCGTCCTCGACGGCGACACCTCCGATCGGGCCTGGCGCAACATCGCGCCGTTTTCACTAATGACCAGCGAGGGCGGAAATTTCGATGGCACGGGCGAAACCAGAATAGAGATCCGCGCGGTGCATGACGGCACCTGGGCGTATTTCCTGTTCACCTGGCAGGATCCGACGCGGTCGCTGAAACACCTGCCGCTGATCAAGGAAGTCGACGGGTGGCACGTACTTCACGACGGCCTCGAGGCCGGTGACGAACACGACTATAATGAGGACAAATTCTCGGTGCTGTTGACCACCATGAATGTGACGCTCGCGGGCGACCGCACGTTCCACGCCAGCCCGCGTCCGATCGCCGACGCGCCGGCCACCATGACCGGCCGCGGCCTGCATTACACGGCAGCAGGCTACGCCGATGTCTGGCAATGGAAGGCGACCAGCGGCGGTTCGACCGGCTGGATGGACGACGCTCATTTCGGCCCGCCGGTGGAGCCGACGCCGATGCAGGTTCACAACATCCTTCCCTACAAGGGCGGCTTCGCGCCCGACCCGGGGAGCGCGAATTACATGGACAATTTCATCATCGACGCCGATGAAGCCGGCGGCGCCCGGTTGACCGCGCCACGCCGGCTTCCCAAGGATCTCGCGGCCACACTCGGGGCGATGGGAGACGTGGATATCGATCCTAATCACGGCGAGAACGACGGCGCGCGCTGGTACATGACCAAGGACGAGTCTATCCCGTACTCCGCAGAGGCGGACGCCCGCATCCCGACGGGCACGGTTATCCCGGGTGTCATCATTGCCGGCGAATTCTCGGGCGATCGGGCCGATGTGCGATGCGCCGCGCGCTGGGCCTCCGGGCACTGGGCGCTGGAGGTGGCGCGCCGTCTCGACACCAACAGCCAATACGACGTGCCGATCAAGACCGGTGTCTTCATGCGGGTCGCGGCCTTCGATCACACTCAGATCAGACACACCCGGCACGTCCGGCCAATTCGTCTCGAGGTAGAATAATGAGCAAGACCTGCAAAGTAACGCTGAACAACGAGCCGTTCCTGGCGAATTGCGGCGACCTGTTGCTCGACTCGGCGCTGATGAACGGGATCGACCTGCCCCATGACTGCCGCAGCGGAATTTGCGGTGCCTGCCGCGTGCGGCTCGTCGACGGCAAGGTGTTTGGCGGGCACGAACATGGTGACGACATGATCCACGCCTGCCAGGCCCGGATCGTTTCCGATCTGGAGATCGTCACCGAACCCGTGCCCGACCAGGTCTCCGTATCGGGGCGGGTGGCGAACATCGTGCGGCTGGCGCCGGACGTGATCGGCGTCGACGTGGAACTGCCGAAGCCGCTTCGCTACCTTCCCGGCCAGTATTGCAAGGTGCAATTCCGGGGCTTCCCGGCTCGATCTTACAGCCCGACCTATCCACTGGAGGGACCTCCCGATCATCGCCTGCTGCACTTTCACATCCGGCAACTCTCCGACGGGACCGTTTCATCGGCGCTCGGCCGCAATATCCGCGTCGGGCATCGCGTGAAAGTGACGGGGCCGCTCGGCAGCGCCTATCTGCGGCCAAATCACACCGGCAGCATCATTCTCGTCGCCAGCGGCACCGGCTTCGCGCCGATGTGGTCGATCGCGGTCGCCGCCATCATGGAACGGCCGCAGCGCGAATTGATCTTCGTGGTCGCGGCGCGAAAGCTGCAGTCGCTGTATATGCACAGTGCGCTCTGCCGTCTGGCGCTGTTTCCCAACGTCACGATCATTCCAACCGTATCGGAGCCGCAAGACGTCTCTCCCGCGATCCGTGTCGGACGGCCGACCGATCATCTGCCGAGTTTATCGGGGAATGATGTGGTCTACACCTCAGGCGCGCCGGCCATGACCGAGGCCGTCGCGCGGATGGCGCGAACCGCCGGCGCCCGGTGCTACACCGACCCCTTCGTATCCAGCGGCCAACGGGCCGGCCCCCCCACCATGGCAAGGAGGCTGACCGGCTGGCTCAACAATCCGCGAAGCGGTCCGCCGATCGTGCGGCCGGCACAGAAGCAGGCCAGCCGAACCGGCGCACCTCGTGCCGCTTTCGGCAACGCCCGCTGAATATGCCTGGCCCGCACAAGTGGGCTACAAGGCGACTGTCGGGGCAAGGTCATTCGGATCGACTTGCAACAGTCGAGACGCCCAATCGCGCCATCGAATTCGGCGGCCGGCGACCGTGTCGCGAACGCTCCCGGCACCTGGGCGATCTTTTCCTGTCGCACGAAGCTCAGTTTGCTTTAGCTGCCTCGGGAGGCATCTCGCCCAGAAACGCTTCAAGCGGATCCCAGCCGTCGGTGTTCCGGGATGCCACGACCGCGTCACGCGGCGCCAAGGTGAGGCTCGACCACCTCTCCGCCTCTGCAAGCCAAAGAATTTTGCTTTTCGGTTCGCGCCTGGCGAGTTGTCGGCACAACGCAGCGCGCGCACTAAACTCCAGAGAACCTGTCATTGACGCCTCCCTGCCCGAGAGCACGACAGT
>JBGPSI010000329.1:0-3914 GCA_041490045.1 Bradyrhizobium sp. | reverse complement strand
CGTCGCGGGCGAATACCTTGTCGCCGAACTGCTTGATTACTTCCATTTTGCCGAGGCGCCTGACTGGGTTTACGGTTGGTGTTACAGCTCGATCTCGAAACAAGACCTGCGGCCTCGGTGAGGGAAATAGACGTGGCACATCCATCGAAACGGAAGGGCAGCGGCTTCGAGCTGGAAGTGGTGAAGGTGCTGCAGGGCTACGCCATCGAGGCGGTGAAAATCCCGCTGTCGGGATCGGTGGCAGGCTTCGCCGGCGACATCGGCGCAGTGCTGACAAGGCAAGATATTTTGACTAACCTTCAATGCGGGCCATCAAGACGGGGTAGGACAGGGCCCACGAGAGGAGATCGATGAGCACAGTAAAAAGCGCTCTGGCCCAGAAGACTGGCGCCCTGATCCATGTTCGTTCCGGCGACATGGTCGTCGAAGCCTTGCGCCAGATGCGCGACAACCGGGTCCGGTCGGTGCTGGTCATCGACGACGACGTGCTGGTCGGTATCGTGACCCAGGGCGACTGCGCGATCAAAGTGCTGCTGCCCGGGCTCGATGCGAAGCAGACGCCGGTGGGCCAAGTGATGACGGGCAACCCGGTGACGGTCAAGCCGGACGATCGGCTGGAAGGCTGTATGGCAATGATGGCTGCGCGCGGTTTTCGCCATCTGCCAGTGCTGGACGCGGGCAAGGTCGTGGGCGTGATCTCGATCGGAGACGTCGTCAAGGACATCATCCGGGATTTGGAGCACAACGTGGACGACCTGATGGGCTACATCATGAAGGACGGCCCCGGGGGCTGACAGACGAACCGCGGTGCCGTCGCCCCCCGTCCGCGATCCTGCGGCGGGCCTAGTTCTTCTACGATTGAAAACCGCTCGCTGAGGTGGTCTAGCCGCCGCCAGGAGAAGGGTAGTTTTCTCCTCTCGCGCAACAGACTTTGGTTCAGCCCGGCCCCTGCGGCCGTTTTTTTTACGTCAGCAATGCGTCAGGCGGTCGTGGCGATCGCCCGCTTCACCGTCATCGGATGCCACCGCCTAGTTAAGTGACCTACTGAGAGATGACCGCTTCTGGCACATCTCGGACGTGCCGTAATGTCCGACTTGAGTCCGGACTGCGGACCAAAGCGGACATCCGTCGACCGTTCTGGATTTATGAGTTCACGCCCGGACTCAGCTCAAACTAACCCGACCGCGCCGGCACCCGGGTGATCCTGGCGCCCAGCCCATTGAGCCGTTCGTCGATCCGCTCATAGCCGCGTTCGATCTGGTCGGCGTTGTTGATGGTGCTGGCGCCCTTGGCGCAGACCGCGGCGAGCAGCATCGCCATGCCGGCGCGGATGTCGGGAGAGGTCATCAGCGCGCCGCGCAGCCGGCTGGGCCCGGCCACGATCGCCCGGTGCGGGTCGCACAGCACGATGCGGGCGCCCATCGCGATCAGCTTGTCGACGAAGAACATCCGCGACTCGAACATCTTCTCGAACATCAGGATCACGCCCTCGCACTGGGTCGCGGTCACGATCGCGATCGACATCAGGTCGGCGGGAAACGCCGGCCACGGCTGGTCCTCGAGCTTCGGCACATGGCCGCCGATATCGTCGCGGATTTTCAGCGTCTGCTGCGCCGGCACCACGAGGTCGTCGCCGTCGACCTCGCAGACCACGCCGAGCCGCTCGAAACCCATCCGTATCGAGCGCAGATGGGTGATGCCGGCGCGCGCGATGCGCAAGGGCGAGCGCGTCACGGCGGCAAGCCCGATCAGCGAGCCGACCTCGATGTGATCGGGCCCGATCGAATAAGTGGCGCCGCCAAGCGTGGCCGCGCCATGCACGATCATGGTGTTGGTGCCGATGCCCTCGATGTCAGCCCCCAGCGCGACCAGGAAATGGGCGAGGTCCTGCACATGCGGCTCGGAGGCGACATTGCGCAAGTGCGTGGTGCCGTGGGCTGCCACCGCGGCCATCAGCGCGTTTTCGGTGGCGGTCACGCTCGGCTCGTCGAGGAAGACGTCGGCGCCTGTGAGGCGGGACGCCTTGAATTGCAACCGCTCGTTTGCCGTGACGCTGGCGCCGAGCTGCTCGAACGCCAGGAAATGCGTGTCGAGCCGCCGCCGGCCGATGACGTCGCCGCCGGGCGGCGGCAGCATCACCTCGCCGCAGCGGGCCAAGAGCGGCCCGGCCAGCAGGATCGAGGCGCGGATCCGCGCGCACAGCACCGGATCGAGATCGGCGGCGCGAATGGTCTTGGCGTGGATATCAAGCGTGTTGCGCTCTTTCCATTCGGCCGACGCGCCGACCGAGCGCACCAGCTCCACCAGCGTTTCGGTGTCGCGAATCCGCGGCACGTTTTCGAGCGTCACCGGATGCTCTGACAGCAGCGCCGCGGCGATGATCGGCAGCGCGGCGTTCTTGTTGCCGGCCGGCGCAATCGTGCCGGAAAGCCTGTGCCCCCCTTCGACCACGTACTGGATAGGGGAGGCCGGCCCGGCCGTCGGGTCGCTCATGTGGTTGCCTGTGGCTCAGGTTAAGTGTTGTGGAATCAGGGGGTTGTGAAATGCATTGTAGCACGGGAGGGGGAGGCGACCACCCCCGGAATTCCATTACCGGCACCTTGGCAGGTACAAGAAGCCGCATTGGTGCGCAGGAAGCTGGCTTCGGCGGGACTTGCGGATTTGGCAAGAGGCAACGCGGCGCGCGACGGCGCATCTGTACCGCGCGCCTGCTCGCAGCCAACAACCTGAAAGTGGTTAGTCCGTACAAGTGCCTTTCGGTCGTTTGGATTGTGGACAACAGGCATTTTGGAATCCCAGCGATTCCGCTTTGCATAGTCTGGTCAGTAAATGGACGGCCGAACGGCGGAACGAGGTATCATCACGCATGGTACGCAAGAAGACATATGAAGGAATGGATTGCGGTACTCCGAGCGAATTGTTCGCTTGACTAAAATCGGATAATCAATCTGCATGCCGCGACCTGCTGCATCGCAACAATCCCGGCTCAGAGTAGAGCTTATGTACCGGAACCGACAAACCTCCGAGGGCCGGCGCGCTAAGCGCGACGCATTGACGAAAGAGGCTGCTGAAAGAACTGCAGAGGCGAAGAAATCGATTGCGAGATTAGAACACGTTCTCGTTTCGGTGGTTGAAGCATCGCCTGTCTTTGAGATAGCAAAACAAAAAATCGTTTCGCCATTCGACGAGCGTCAACGTCAACCGCAGGCGCCGAAGTACTTCAATTATCCGTACGAACCAAAGCGCGAAGACTGGACATTTGTAGCTGAGTTCGATTTTCTTGATAAGCTATTCGCATTTCGACGCAATGCCAAGATGCGCATGGGCGAGGAAAAAGCTGAGAACGAATTCTTAGAGAAACACGCGCAGTGGTCTGCGGAATGTGAGCGCGTGCAGAAAGCCAACGAAGAACTCCACAAGAGCTATCAGGACCTCTTTCAAAAGTGGGCAGCTGATAAGGCAAGCTGGGAAGAGTACCGCAACAAAAACAACACAGAACTCGATATAGCCACGGCAGGACTGAGAAATGGCGACGCAGATAGCGTTTGTTGGTTGTTTAGAAATGTATGGGATTATCTCCTTCCGCTACCAGAGGATCTTTTGTCTGGCGAGTATCAGCTCCATTTTGATGAGGACGCCAAGACCTTAGTGATAGATTTGGATTTGCCCGAATTTGAAAAGACTCCGAACGTAAAGGGCATTCGATACGTAGCGTCAAGAAATGAAATTGAAGAAGTCCTGCATAAGGATAGCGTCGTTCGGGAAATCTATGACGAATTTGTTTATCAGTTAGCGCTTGCCATTCCTTATGCGTTCTTTGCTTGCGACAGCGAACGCGCCGTTCAAGCAATCGTTTTGAACGGTTGGGTTACATACACAAATCGTGCGTCTGGGAACAAAACAACCGCGTGCAT
>JBGPSI010000328.1:0-3947 GCA_041490045.1 Bradyrhizobium sp. | reverse complement strand
GACATCAGTGTCAAGCGGCTGACCATCGCGGTCGATGTCGGCGAGGCCATCAATCCCGACGGCGTCATCAACCAGATCGAGGGCGGCGCGATCCAGGCCACCAGCTGGGTGCTGAAGGAACGGGTTCGTTTCGACGACAAGCGCATCACCAGCAACAGCTGGACGGACTACCCGATCCTCCGCTTCAGCGAGGTGCCGGAGGTCGACGTCGAGCTGGTCAAGAGGCCCGACAGCGAACCTCTCGGCGCCGGCGAAGCCGCCCACGGCCCGGTCACGGCGGCGATCGCCAACGCCGTCTACGATGCGCTGGAATTGCGCGTCCGCAGTCTCCCGATCACCCGCGACAGCCTGATCGCGGTCATGGAATTGAGTTCATGACAAGCCTGAACATTCTCAGCGGCGGCGCGGCCCAGGGCCTGGTCGCGAGCCTTGCGCCAACGCTCAAGGAAATGACCGGGTTCGACATATCTGGCGATTTCGGCGCGGTCGGTGCCATGGCCGATAAACTGCGAAAGGGCACGCCGACCGACATCGTCATCTTGACGGCGGCCATCGTCGCAAAGCTGGCGGAAGAGTATCTTGTCGTCACAGCCTCAATCGCCGACATCGGTCTCGTCGAGACCGCACTCGCCGTTCGCGCCGGCGATCCGCAAGTCAGCGTAAAAGATGCCGCGAGCTTGCGCGCCGCCCTGCTTGCTGCGGATGCGATCTTCGTTCCCGACACCAGGGTCTCGACCGCCGGAATTCACGTCGCAAGGGTTCTGCAGCAACTCGGCATTGCCGACGAAGTGGCTGCCCGGCTCAGGATTTATCCGAATGGCGCCACCGCGATGCGCCATCTGGCCGCCTCCGATGCCGTCAGACCGATCGGCTGCACGCAATCGACCGAGATCATCAGCACAAAAGGCGTGGTGCTGTCGGGTTCGCTGCCGCCGGGCTGCGAACTCGCGACCATGTATACCGCGGCGGTGACCGCGCGATCCGCGAACGCGAGGCAGGCTCAAAGCCTGATAGGCTTGCTCACGGCCGCCGATCAACGCGCACTGCGGGAGCGTGCGGGCTTCCTCAGCGGAAAATAACCGCGTCCAATTCCGAAATCCTATTTCGCCAGTTGCGTCAAGCCGGTCGGCGGACCGTCAATGCCGGTCCAGCCGCCGTCGACGAACAGCGTGCTGCCGCTGACATAGCTGGCCGCGTCCGAGGCGAGATAGGCCACGGCGGTTGCGACTTCGTCGGCGCTGCTCCAGCGGTTGAAGACGGTGTGCGCGGCATAGAGATTGTAGATGTCGGGCCGGTCCTTGAACGGCGCGGTCAGCGCGGTCTCGGCGATGCTCGGCGCAATCGCGTTGACGCGAACGCCGAAGCGGCCCACCTCTGACGCGAAGCCTTTCACCAGCAGACCGATCGCGGCCTTGGTCGAACCGTAGACGCCGAGGCCCGGCTCGATGGTGACGGCGCGCACCGAGGAACAGGCGATCAGGCTGCCGCTTTTCTGGCCGACCATGATGCGCCCGAAGCTCTGGAAGAACCAGATTGTGCCCTTGATGTTGAGGTTGATGACGCGATCGAGATCCTCCTCGGTGTAATCGAGGATGGTCTTGCGGATGTTCAGCCCCGGCGTCGTCACCGCGATATCGAGGCGGGGAAATTTGTCCATCGTCCTTGCCGCGAGCGCCGCGACGTCGGCGTTGTTGGCCGCGTCGCAACTGGCTGCCTCCGCCGAACCGCCCTGCGCGCGAATGCCGGCGGCGGTCGCTTCGGCGCCCTCGCCGCTGCGGTCGGCACACATCACGCGGGCGCCGAGGGCGGCCAGCGCTTCCGCCGAGGACTTGCCGATGCCGGAGGCCGCACCGAGCACGACAGCGGTCTTTCCGCCGAGATCGAAAAGCTTGCGATAATCCGTCACAGCCGAAGCTCCTTCGCCAAAGAAAAATCCGCACGCCAGGGCGTCGCGAAACCGGGAGCACAATTCCCGTTTGCCAAAGCCGATTCATATACTAATATATTAATCAGCCTTGAGAGCAACCATGCCCGCACGCGCGACCAAGAAGACCGAAGCCAAAACCGAAACCTTGGCTCGTTCGGCCGCCGGCCCCCGCCGCGGCGGGCGGCCGCGCGCGGCGACGGCGGCGGCGCGGATTTACTCGGACCTTCGCGCTGAACTGGTATCGCTGCAGCGGCATCCGGGCGAAGCCGTCTCGGAGGCCGAGATCGCCCTCTCCTACGGCGTGAGCCGAACCCCGGTGCGCGAGGCTATCCTGAAATTGTCAGACGAAGGCCTGCTGGAGATCTTTCCGCAATCCGGCATCTTCGTCTCCCGCATTCCGCTGGCCGCGCTGCCGGAGGCCATCGTCATCCGCAAGGCGCTC
The DNA here is from genome assembly GCA_041490045.1 of Bradyrhizobium sp. Classification (GTDB taxonomy): domain Bacteria; phylum Pseudomonadota; class Alphaproteobacteria; order Rhizobiales; family Xanthobacteraceae; genus Bradyrhizobium. The sequence continues at coordinate 1,578 of JBGPSI010000328.1, read as the reverse complement.
GAGGCCACTACGGCGCAAATGGCCGCGCAGCGCGCAACCGCCAGCCAGATCCTCAATCTGCATTCGATCCTGGAACGTCAGCGCGAGGCCAACGCCGCCGGGGATAGTGACGCCTTCCATCAGGCGGATGAAACGTTTCACGCCACCATCGCCGACGTTGCGGGCTATCCGGGCATCTGGACGCTGATCCAGCAGGTCAAGGTCCACGTCGACCGCTACCGCCGATTGACCCTGCCGCAGGTGGGGCGGATCGGACGGGCGATCGGCGAGCACGAGGCGATCCTGGACGCGATCGAGGCGCATGATCCCGGCGCCGCGAGAGGCGCTATGGAATTGCATCTGGAAAGACTTCTCGCCGACATCTCCGCCACGCAAAGCATCAATCCGGAGTTCTTCGACGAGCGAAACTGAAGCGAAATAACGGACGCGGCCCAAAAAGACCAAAATGCCGCGCCGTCGGGAGGTAACTGCATGAACGGCGTTCTCGATATTTCGACCTTTGCGCGCGTTGCAATGCGATGAGCAACAGCGCGGTGGAGATCATGGCAATCGAGGTGGAAGAGCAAATCGCGCTTTCACGCGGTGCCGGCTTGCCCGTGAAGCCGGAATTGACATGGCTTCGTCTGATCGATCGCGCCGCCGAAAGCCTGATCGTGGCGGCACTGCTCGGCGAACTCGTGCTGGTGCTGGCGAACGTGATGGCGCGGCTGTTTTTCCACCACTCCTTCCTGTGGACCGACGAGATTGCGCGTCTGGCGTTGTCGATCCTGGCATTCATCGGCGGCGCGGTCGCCTATCGGCGGCGCGATCACGCCTTCGTCCGGGTCATCCTCAGCCGGCTTCCGAATGGCGGCGAACGCGGCTGCCTTGCACTTGCCGATGTCGTCGTGCTGTTCGTCGCCGGGATCACCGGCTTCGTTTCCATCGAATTCCTCACCTCGAGCTGGGGTGAGTTGACGCCGGTCCTGCAGATGCCGGCGGCGCTGATCGCTTCGCCGCTGCCGGTCGGCATGGTGCTGCTCATGCTCTATGCCGCGGTCAACCTCCGGCGCGATCACGGCGCGATGGCGCTCGGGGTCGGCCTCGTCTTCGCCCTGTTCGTCACCATCGCAGCCTTCACCCGCGACACCTGGCTTCCCCTGCTCGGCGACGACGCCGCCATCATCGCGGCGCTTAGCCTGTTCTTCTTCGCGATCCTCGCCGGCGTTCCCGTCGGCTTCGTGCTGCTGCTCTCGACCGCGACCTATCTCTGGGGCACCGGAACCGCGCCGCTGGTGGTGCTGCCGCAGACGATGGTCAACGGCACCGGCAATTTTATCCTGCTCGCGGTACCCTTCTTTATCCTCGCGGGCCTCGTGATGGAACGCGGCGGGATCAGCATCCGCCTGGTGCGCTTCATTCACACCCTTGTCGGCCATATGCAGGGCGGGCTGCTTCAGGTCACCGTCGCCAGCATGTACGTGGTCTCAGGGTTATCCGGCTCCAAGCCCGCGGATGTGGCGGCGGTCGGCACCGTGATGCGCGACGAACTGGCCGAACGTCATGGCGCGGCCGAAGGCGCCGCCGTGCTCGCGGCCT
>JBGPSI010000327.1:0-3986 GCA_041490045.1 Bradyrhizobium sp. | reverse complement strand
TGCCGCGTGTGCTGGGGTAGTGGTAGAGCGCACACGCGTTAGTCAGGTCACACCGGAAACACCCGGCATTCCCCGCGCAATGGTTTTACGGCTTATTTCGTGCTCTCCCTGGCGATCGGGCTTTTTTGTCACCATCGCCTGCGGAAATGGTTCCCGCAAACTTGACGCCAGCGTCGAGGCGTCAGGACCACACGACTTCGCCGTCCGCATCAACGCCGTTCGTCAAAGGCGCGCTTGCGTCCACCGCATCCCGCCCCGCGTCAGTGACGATCGCGAAACGCCCCTCGGTTTGGGACGGGACGGCCGGGATATAGAAGTGATTTGCGTCTTCGGAAAACCAGAATATTTTTACAAAGGGGGCTGGACAGGTTTTTGGTGATTTGCCCGTCGGGTTAAAAAAAGCCGGCGTGGACAACCCATGCTCGTTCCTGAACGCTGCCGCCGGATGCCCGTTGCTGCGGGTAAACCTGACTCATCGGTGCGGTGTGTAAAACGACGCGAGCGATCCGCGGCAGACCGCGCGAAGCATTGCCCGGCCGGAAAATCGCAAAATATCTTGCGCGATCGCAGGCCCATATTATGGCTTGATGCACCGCATGAACCGATTACAAGCAACCGAATGGGAAGAATAAAAGAGCTGGATGGTCTTCGGGCAATAGCGATCCTGTCCGTCGTTGCGTGGCATTATCTCGGGGCAGGCGACGGGCCGTCGTCGACGCCGTGGCGGATATTCATCGTTGGACGAACCGGGGTCGATCTCTTCTTCGTATTGTCCGGCTATTTGATCACCGGCATCCTGCTGGCGAACAGGGGAGCGTCCAATTATTTCTCGGCGTTCTACGGTCGCCGCAGCCTTCGCATTCTGCCGATCTACTTCGGAATGGTCGCGATCTATCTGGTCGGCCGGCAATTGAGCGTCGCTCGGGCTCTGTTCGATGGAACGGTGCCCTGGTGGTCTTATCTGATAGGCCTGCAAAATTTCTGGATGGCCGCGGAGCAGACATACGGCGCCTATTGGCTTGGCGGAACCTGGTCGCTCGCCATCGAAGAGCAATTTTATCTCATCTTCCCGCTGGTGGTTTATTTTGCGCCGCCCCGGATACTTCCGCGATTGCTGATCGCGCTGCTGGTGCTTTGTCCGGTTGGGCGCATGATCGCCTATGCCCTGGGCGATCGCTATGGCTATTACGTGCTGATGCCGCTGCGCGCCGACATTCTGGCGATGGGCGCGCTGATCGCGTGGCTGGAGTTTTCCGGCTCCATTTCGGAGTCCGTTCGCCGGGTTTTCAAGGTCGTGTTCTGGTCAACCGCCTGCTTCTTCCCGATCTTCGCCTGGGGGATCGAGAACTCCAACTTCAGCAATGCAATGTGGGGCCATAGCTACCTGGTGGCGTTTTACGGATCGACGGTATTCATGGTGCTCGATCAGCGAGACAAGCCCTGGCTCGCATTTCTCAGGAGCGGCCCGGCGGCTTTCTTCGCCCGTATTTCATACGCGCTCTATCTCACTCATACCTCTGTGCTCATCCTGGTTTTCTCCGCGGTAAGATACCACGAGCCCACCATGCTGACCTGGCACGGCACCGCACTCATGATCTGCGCGTTCGCCATTTCCGTTGCGATCTGCGCAGCCAGTTATCGGCTGATCGAGGGGCCGCTGATCGCGAGGGCTCACCAGAAGTTCAGCTTCGACAGGCGCGAGCCGCGTGCCATCCCTGACGAAACTGATACCGCTCTACGGCAAGCTTGACCCTTTCGGTTGGGTCCCGATCCCCGTTGGAGACGGAACCAGAGCGCTTTCGAACGTTGCGATTTATCGGCATCACGCAATTTCTTGACGCTCTGATTTCACCACTGGGACGAATCAATCTCCGGATGTCGCCCGCCCCCAAATAGTAAGGTTGAACGGTTAGGTTAAGCCGGGATGCTCGTTGTATTGCGCTGAATTTCCTGTTCAAATTCGCAAGACTTCAAGACGGACTTGTCGATCGGCGAAAAGCAGGATTTCGAACACCGAACTCATTTGGATTTTTCGGGAGAAGCCGCCGCCGTTTGATGGCGGCTCGCCCACTAGATCGATTGCGATTGTACCCAGCGGCGGCTGGAGCGTTTGGCAAGCCTGCGTATCGGAAAATCATTCCCAGTTCAGAGAGTTCCAAATGACATATACGATCCGCGCCTCCAAGGACGGTCAAACCGTCGAGACCGTTCGGGAAGGCCCGACCGCAACCGTTGCCAAGGCTCGCGGGCTTTTCAAGACCGGCTGGCTGGTGCAGATCATCGACAGCGACGGATTGACTTACGCGCCGTCCGAGTTCGACCAGTTGCTCGGGTTCGATCGCCACAAGAGGCAAAAGCCAAAAGAGATTTCAAGCGACGGCGTTCTGAGCATCGTGGAAAATATCCTGGCGGAGCGGCCCGGACGGTCGTAGCGGGCGCAATCGCGGCCGCCAGGCTCGCCGCCGGTGCGGGAGCGTGACGTCTCGCGGATTCCGCTGATGCAGAAGCCGGCGCCAAGCGCGGCCTAACGACGAAAAGACCCCGTCCGCCCTCGACGGGGTGAAGTTTGGGAGGGCGACGCGAGATCACAAACGCGCCGCCGCGAATCTTATATCACGATATATCGCGATCCGGCCCGCGGAGGTTGCATATCCACCGAAATCGGTCGTCTCGGAGCGATCCGAATTGCGGCCGCTACTGCGCCGTCCAATGAGTTGCCTGCGCAGTTTCGGTCGGTCCATTCTTGAGACAACGCCGCGCCGCTTCGATCTCCGCCTCGGTGGCACCGTGGCTTCTCGCCCACATCTCGGCGGCGGATTCCGAAAACCTGGCGACGTAGAACCGGACCACGGAACAGGACGCGCGGTGAACAAGTCCCGGACGCCCGGCAGCTTCCGCGCGCGGAACCAGCACAAAGCAAATGGCAACAACGCACCCCCAACGTGACAACATTCTCGATCCCCTTGCCCCACACCCGCACAGGCAAGTTCCATTGCGGGAACTCGCACTCGCAGTCGCGTAGTGATTGAATCGAAATTTGCCCGACTCAGCGATCGAAACCAAGTTACCGATCGACGGAGCCGGACTTCTCCACGCTTGTTTGAGCAAGGCATTCGGATCAGGCGGCCCGCACAAGTCTAGTGTGGCCGCAGCGTCACATTCGGCCTGGGCTGAGCCACCAGCGCGGCGCCGAGTTCGCTCTGCTGCTGGCGCGGAATGGAGAAGCAGACGCTGAAGCCGTCAACGGTCCGCAGCGTCACCATGGTCTGGGTCGGATCGGACGATTGTTCGACGAGCCATGAGGCGAGCGGATAGGCGTAGCGCAGGCTCTGATCGCCGAAGCGGGTCTGCAGCGCCTTGTCGATCAGCCCCGGCAGTGTCATGGCCAGCGCGCCGACCTGGTTCAGCGACAGCCGGATGGTCGCGGGGTTGCCGGTGGAATCGACGAAACCCAGCGAAATCGCGCCACCGTCGGCCGCGACCTCGCAGGTGGTGAGGGCCTGGGTTTCGATCTTCATCGGGCAAGCTCCGGACAATTCCACGTTATATTTGTTGGAATATATCGCTCTCGTCGACGGCGTCCAGTCCGCTTTTCTGGCGGCCGCCGGGCCGTGGCCCTCAGGTCGATTTCCTGATATAGGCCGGAATATAACGAGGTGCCGAATGGCCCGCTCGACAGGGCAAGGCCAATGCGGTTACTTGCCGGGTACTCAATTCGCGGAGATGCCGCCATGTTCGACGCTCAATGCGACCTTGCCGCGCTCGTCTACGAGCGGGACCAGGACCCTGACCGGGTGCTGCGGGATTTCGCATCGGACCTGAACGCCCGCGGCTATCGCGCGGTCGGGCTGGTGCAGGCCGGCCATCATTGCGTCGATGCGCCAAAGCTTTCCGCGATGCTGGTCCATAGCGGCGAGGAACTGCAGCTGTTCCAGAACCTCGGGACCGGCGCAACCGGCTGCAGGCTGGATGTCGGCCAACTCCTG
>JBGPSI010000326.1:0-3991 GCA_041490045.1 Bradyrhizobium sp. | reverse complement strand
GACGACCAGCGTGCTGGCCGGCGGCCTCTCGACGTTGACGTAACGGTCGCGGATCGCGCGCATCTTCGGTATCTCCGCCGGATCGACCTCCGCGACGATGTAGGTATTCAGCTTGACGATGTCGGTCATCCTCGCGCCGGCCGCCTCGACGGCAATCCTGACATTGGCGAACACGCGCTCGACCTGGGCCTCGAAATTGCCCTCGCCGACCAGCGCGCCCGTGGCGTCGCTCGAGATCTGGCCCGCCAGATAGATCAGCGTGCCCTTGTTGACCTTGGCGACATGCGAGTAGCCGACCGGCGGCGGCAGCGTCGCCGGGCTGAGAAATTCCGTGCTCATATCGACCTCCCTTTCATATCCGCCAGAACGGCTTGCCGATCTCGTGGCCAATTTCCGGCCGGCAGATTCCAATATCCTGTAATTCGCGCTCGCTCATGACAGCGAGTTGACGCCGGACACGGTGGCGCTCCCGCCAGAGCCGAACGAGCGCGAGCATACTCCCGACGACGAGTTGCGTCGAACCCCCGAATTTTCGCGCCTGCTCGCGGGTCCGATGCCGCTGGCCGGTGCAAGCGCGACCCAATGCGTCAACCCGCCAGCTTTCGCTCCTCCGGAAACGGCCCGAGCACACGCTCGACCAGCGCGGAATCGCAATATTCCTTGATCTCCTTGATCCTGCCGTTCTCGATACGCCACACCATGCAATATTGATTGTCGTAGCGCAGGCCGGCCTTGGTGACGTTGTCGCCTCTCGCCTCGACCACGACATAGTCGCCTTCCGCGATGAAGTTGAATGCCACGGTCCGCGGCCGCACCGCGAAAAACGAGCGGAAATGGCCCATCAGGCCGTTCTGGATGGCGTCGCGCCCCTTGAATTCGTGCGACCACGAATACTGGCCGGTGACGATCCAGCTCGCATCGTCGGCGAGGTTGTCGGCGAAGGTCGTGCCGCTGCGGCTGGCGGAGTCGGTGTAGACCTGCTGCACGAGTTTCTTGTTGGCTGCTGCTGCGCTCATGGGCTGTTTCTCCGTTGATCTGACGTCTTCGGATCATCGCGCGCATCTCGGTATTCTTCCAATCAATAATGAATATGATATATATTCACTTCATGAATTTGAATTCGCTCGATCTCAATCTGCTGGTGGCGCTCGACGCGCTGCTGCGGGAAGCCAATGTCAGCCGGGCCGCGATGCGGATCGGCCTGTCGCAGCCGGCCGCCAGCCACGCGCTGCAGCGGCTGCGTGAGGTGCTCGGCGATCCCCTGCTGGTCCGCACCGGCGCGCGGATGGAATTGACGCCGCGGGCGCAGGCGCTGCGCGGGCCGCTGGCGCAGGCGCTCGACCAGGTGCGCGGGCTGTTCATTCCGGACGATTTCGATGCGGCCAGCAGCGAGCGGCAGTTTCGCCTGATGATGCCGGACCTCGCGGTGGAGCTCCTGGTGCCGCCGCTGATGGAGAAGATCGCGCAGGCAGCGCCGAACGTCCGGCTCGACATCGTTCCGTGGCGGGGGCCTGCGATCTTCAGTGCGGAGTTCGCGCGCACCATCGATCTCGTGATCTCGATCGGCGACGCCTTCAAGGGGTTTCACCGCCAGCTTCTCTACACCGACCGCGACGCGCTCGCGGTGCGGCGCGGCCATCCCGTGGGCGGAAAACTTGCCCGCCGCGAAATCTTCCTGAAGGCCCGCCACGTCGCCGTCATCATCCGCGGCCAGAACGAGGACCTGATCGACGGCTGGCTGCGATCCAAGGGAATCGAGCGGCGCATCGCGCTGGTGGTGCCCGGCTATCTCGAGGCGCTGCACATCGTGGCGCGCACCGACCTCGTCGCCTTCGTCCCCGGCCGGCTGATCGCGGCGCTGGCAAAGCCGCTGTCGCTGAAAACCGTGACGCCGCCGCTCGATCCCGGCATCGACCAACAGTTCATGTTCTATCCGACGCGGGCCCAGTTCGACCCCGGCTCGATCTGGCTGCGCAACCTGACGCTGCAGACCGGGCGCGAGCTGGATCGGCCGAAACGCAAGTAGGTCACCGACATGACGAGTGCACGTTAACTACGATCCGATGCGATACGCGACGAAAGCCCGTTCCCGATTGTGCATAAGAGAAAATTAAGGTTGATTGAGCTCGTTCTTTAGCGGTCGCGAAAACAAGCGATCGCAGCGTTGGGGGCGAGATTGAGAACGGTCTGGATCGCGGCCTTTTGCCTTGCACTTCTGGGCGGGTTGTTCGCCACCAAAGTCACGGCATCGATGGCCCCCACTGAGGAAATCGTGCTTGATCCAACGCCGGTCAGCACTGCCCCCGTGCAGGACAACCTAACTGAGTCTGATAAATTCGACGTCAGATATCTTCTGCCTTCTGCAGATACGAATAGAGCCTTGTCCACGAAGGCGATGGAGGTTCTTCAAACCCAGTCGAGGATAGCAGCAGGCGGAAGCTCGCGGGGTCTGAAGGGTCGGCATGCAAATCGAATTGCCGTGATGCTGCCCAAACCCCGACCGAAGATCAGATTGTCGAAGAACAATAATCCCTCGAAGGCTGCTGGCGACTTGAAAAGCTGCGCTCAGCCTGAAGGCTTGGGTGGCCTGCTGTTGTCATTGAGCGGTACGCTTCGTTGTGGCTGACGATTCGTGTCGAACTGGCGCGCATGCCCAGTCCGGTTCAGCCCTGAGCTCGATCAGTTCTCGTCGGCCAGCACCTTTTGCACCGCCGGCCGCTCGGCCATGCGCTTGCGGTGATCGGCGACCTTGGGCAGGGTCGCGATATCGACGCTATCGCCTTCCAACCAGCCCGACAGCGTAAACAGATAGGGATCGCAGACCGTGTAGGTGTCGCCCATCACCCACGGCCCCCGGAACATCTTGCGTTCGATCAGCGAAAAGCAGGCCGCCATGGTTTCCGGCACCTTGCGTTTCATGTCCGCGAACGAGGTCTCCTCGGTCGCCCAGCGGTAGCCGCGCCCTTTATGGGCGTGGTTCACATGCACGGTGGAGCACAGATAGCTGTTGAAGGCCTGCACCTGCGCGAAGGCGAAGGCATCGTCGAGCGGCGCCAGTTTGGCTTGCGGAAAGCTCTGCGCGATGAAGGCGAGCATCGCCGGGGTCTCGGTCAGGATGCCGCGGTCCGTCACCAGCGACGGCACCCGGCCCTTCGGATTGATCGCGAGATATTCCGGACTGTTCTGCTGGTTGGCTTTGAAATCGAGCCGCTCGGCGGTGTAAGCGGCGCCGGCCTCCTGCAGGGCGATGTGGGAGGCGAGCGCGCAGGTTCCGGGAACATAATAGAGCTTGAGCATTGGGGTCCTCATGCGAAAGTCGGACAGTACCGGCGCGCCTTCCGCCCGTCCATCCCCGGCGGCCTTCGCTGTTGCCCACGGCCGCGCTGCCGTGCCAAGACGACACCCACCAGGGAGGGCGTATCATGACAGTACTCATCGCCGGCGGCGGCATCGGCGGGCTGACGCTGGCGCTCAGCCTGCATCAGATCGGCGTTGCCGCCAAAGTGTTCGAAAGCGTGTCGGAGCTGAAGCCGCTCGGCGTCGGCATCAACGTGCTGCCGCACGCCGTGCGCGAGTTGATCGAACTCGGGCTGCTCGACGAACTCGACGCCGCGGGCGTACGGACCAGGGAGCTCGCCTATTTCTCCAAGCATGGCAAGCCGATCTGGAGCGAGCCGCGCGGCATCGAGGCCGGCTACAAGTGGCCGCAATTTTCGATCCATCGCGGCACGCTGCAGCAGATCCTGCTCGATGCCGCGACCGAGCGGCTGGGACGGGAGAACATCCTCACCAGCCATCATTTGAGCGACTGGACCGAAACCGCCGACGGCGTGCGGGCCGACTTCATCGACAAGGCGACCGGCAGGCCGGCGGGCAGCCATGACGGCACGCTGCTGATCGCGGCCGACGGCATCCACTCCCGCATCCGCGAAAAACTTTATCCGCAGGAGGGGCCGCCGATCTGGAACGGCCGCATTCTCTGGCGCGGCAT
>JBGPSI010000325.1:0-4048 GCA_041490045.1 Bradyrhizobium sp. | reverse complement strand
GCCGGCCCGATCGAGCATTTCGAGCGCTGGGACATCCACAAGGAAGGCACGCAGGCCTCGATCCGCCGCGTTACCGACGCGCTCGATGCCGAACGCATCGCGGTGCGCGAGGGATTTGGTTATGGCGGTCCGCATTTTCCACTGGCGCATCACTACGCGACCGAAGGCGAACAATGGATGTATGGCCGCGGCTCGCATGATCGCCTGACCGATTCCGGCGACTGGCGCGAGCGGATCGCGCTCGCCGAACATCGCTATATGCGCGAGGATTTGCGGCTCGGCCTGTCGTTGCTGGTCTCGGCCGCCGAACTGGCCGGCATTGCGACGCCGCTGGCGAAGGCTTTTCTCGCGATCGGTGGCGCGATCTGCGGCGAGAATTTCATGAAGGGCGGACGCACGCTGGCCAGTCTCGGCCTCGGCGGCCTCGGTCGCCAGGAATTGCAAACCCTGCTGCGCGAGGGATTTGGCCGATGACCGCGGCTCGTCCCATGATCGCCTGTCTCGGCGCCGGCCGCATGGGTCGCGGCATTGCGGTTGCGTTTGCCTATGCCGGCCACGCCGTCACCATGATCGACGTCAAGGCCCGCTCCGCGGAGCAATTCGCGGCACTCGAAGCCGAGGCGCTCGGGGAGGTCAGAATGACGCTGGCGAGCCTGGCGCGGTTCGGATTGCTGGCCGACAAGGACGCCGATACCGTGATCGCCCGGGTCTCCGTGGTGCCGGCGCAGAACATGGCCGCAGCGCTCGCCGGCGCCGGCATCGTATTCGAAGGCGTCCCCGAAGTGGTCGACCTCAAGCGCGAGGTGCTGGCGGCGGCCTCGAAATGCGTCGGGCCTGAGGTGATCATCGCCTCGACCACGTCGACCATTCTGGTCGACGATATCTCGGGCTCGGTCGAGCGCCCCGAGCGTTTCCTCAACGTGCACTGGCTCAACCCGGCCTATCTGATCCCGCTGGTCGAGATTTCGCCGGGGGCGGCGACCGACCCAGCCATCATCGCGCACGTCAAGACCCTGCTGGAAGACATCGGCAAGGTGCCGGTGGTGTGCGCCGCCACGCCCGGCTTCATCGTGCCGCGGATCCAGGCGCTCGCCATGAACGAGGCGGCGCGGATGGTGGAAGAAGGCGTCGCCAGCGCGGAGGATATCGACAAGGCGATCCGCTACGGCTTTGGCTTTCGTTACGCGGTGTTGGGCCTGCTGGAGTTCATCGACTGGGGTGGCGGCGACATTCTCTACTACGCCAGCCGCTATCTCGAGGGCGCCCTTGGCAGCGACCGCTACCGCGCGCCCGAGGTGATCTCGCGCAACATGCGCGACGGCCGCATCGGCATGCGGACCGGCGCCGGCTTTCTCGATTATTCCGGCCTCGACGTCGATGCCTATCGCGAGCAGCGCCTCGCCGCGATGGTCGAGCTGCTCCGGCATTTCGGCCTGGCGAGACCGCCGGTGCTGGACCGGGACTAAAGCGTTTTCGAGCGAAGTGGATATCGGTTCGCGTGAAAAAAACGCGTCAAAACAAGAATCTAGAGTTTCGGTTCTAATTTGATCAGAACCGAAGCTCTAGCCGAACACGTCCTGCAGCACGCCCTCGCGGACCACGGCGACGCCGTCGAGCTCGATCGTCGTTCCCATCATCGGCAAATCAAAATGCCCGGCGGTGTGGCGGCCGGCGAATTCGTTGGCGCCGGTGGAGAACAGGAAGTTGCCAGAAACCGCGCGCAGCTCGGTGCCATTGGTATCGCGCTGGTCGTACATCGTCAGCGCCTCGTAGCGTGCGCCAGGATTCATGCCAAAGCCGACATGCGATACCGCATAGGCCTCGCGGTCGCCCCAGGCGGCCAGATAGGCACGCATCATGACGGCGTCGGCGCCCTCGCCTTCGAGATCGGTGACGTAATCGTTCTTCAGCGTCATCCTGATGGGCGAGGTCAGATAGCGCTTGAAGGTGAGATTGATGTCCCCGGCCGCCATGACCAGCGTGCCGTTGACGGTGCCGCTCTTGGGAAAACTGACGACGATACCGCCGGGCCAGTGCGCCAGCGTGCCCGGCCGGTCGGTCCAGCCCCAGACGCCGACGGTGGAGGCGCCGACCATGTCGACGTCGAGATCAGTCCCCGCTTTAGAAGTCACGCGCATGCGCTTGGTTCCGCGCAGCATTTTTGCTGCCGCGCGCACGCGCTTTTCCAGGGCGAGGTCGGGCACCATGCGCTCGAGCGCTTCTGGATGTTCATTGGAGATATTGAGAATACGCGCACCCGCCTTGAGGATTTCCGGCGTCTCCGCCGCGTGCATCAACCCTTCGATGGTGCAGTCGACCACAAAGCCCGCCTGCTGCAGCGCGGTGACAACCGGCCCAAGCCGCTGGATCGCGATGCTGGCGCCGGTCGATCGAATCGGAACGGCCTCGCGGTTGCGCGGCGTCGGAACGACGATGTGAAAGGGCTTGGCCCCCATCCGCAGCAGCGCCAGTTCGGCGAGGTGGACGTTAAGGGCGCGGGACTGGGTCTCCGAAAGGATCGCGGCGGTATCGCCGGGCTTGACCGCGCAGCGCTCGAAGATTTCGCAGAACGCGTCGATCCATTTCGCTTCGATGCGATCTGCAAACATGGCTGTTTCTCCACTTCAATCGTTGTATCAGACTTCCGGAAACCCGCGCAGCAGATAGGTCCGCAAACCCTCCAGGAGGCCGTTTAGGATCAGGCCCAAGAGCGAGATGGTGATCAGCGGCACGAACATGTCCACCGCCTGAAAGGTCCGCGCCGCCGTCACCAGGACATGGCCGAGACCGTCGGTCGAGGTGATCATTTCCGCGAGAAACACCACGATGCAGGAGATGACAAGCCCGATGCGGCATCCCGTGAGGATCGACGGCACCGCGGCCGGCAGCACTACCTTGAACAGGATTTGACGGCGCGGCGTGCCCGCCGCCATCGCCGACCAGATCAGCTTCTGCTCGACCATCGAGGCGCCGTAATAGGTCGAAAGCAGGATCGGAAACAGCGCGTCCGCGGCTACCAGAACGATCTTGGATTCATGGCCGAACCCGAGCAGCAACAGCAGCGCCGGATACAGCGCCACTTTCGGCAGTGGCGCCAATACGCGAACGATCGGGCGTACCACCGCATTGACGGCCGGGGTCGCCGCCGCAGCCAGTCCGATGCTGACACCCAAAAACACCGCAATCGAAAATCCCGCGAACAAACGAAACAGCGTGGCAGCGATCTCCTGCTGAAACGTGCTGGTGGCCAGTTGGTGCGCCAGGCGCATGAACACGACCCCGGGCGGCGGCAGCAGCGCCGGCGGCGCATAGCCGAACGAGGCAATCGCCTGCCACAGCGCGATCAGGAGCGCGATCGGTGCGATCCCAAGCAGAACATCCGTGGTGGCGGCGCGCAGGTTCATGCGAAGCTCAAGGGGATGTCGAAGCCCGGTTCAGACCATTTCACCAGCCTGCCGCGCATTTTTTCGAACGCGGCGTCAAGGCCGATACCCATGGCGCCGATGATGATGATCATCGCGTAGACGGTATCGTATTGCCCCATATCGAGCGCGTTGAACAGGATGTTTCCGGCGCCGGATTGGCGGGCGATCATCTCGGAGGTGACCATGGTGATCAGCGCCAGCACGAGGCCAGTGCGGCAGCCCGTGAGAATTTCCGGCAACGCCGCCGGCAGCACGATCCGGATCATGCGCTGCGCCGCCGACAGGCCCATGGCAGCGCCCGACCACAGCATCTTCTCCTCGACCGCCTTGGCGCCCTGAAAGCTGTGATAGATCACCGGCAGGCTGACGCCGAGGAAGATCACCAAGGTCTTGGCGATGTCGCCGACGCCCAGCCAGAGCATGATGATCGGCATCAAGGCCGCCTTCGGCACGGGGTAGATCACCATCAACAGCGGATTGAAGAAGGACGCGACGCCGCGCGAACGGCCCATCATCAATCCGAGCGGGATCGAAAACACCACCCCGATGCCGAAGCCGACCGCCATGCGGCGCAACGAGGCCAGGATGTTGATCAGGGATTCCTTGTCGCCAAGGATGGAGGG
>JBGPSI010000324.1:0-4049 GCA_041490045.1 Bradyrhizobium sp. | reverse complement strand
TGGCTCTGGATCAGGCCGGCGTTCTGCATGCGGCTGTCTGGCGAATACATCGCGGGCAGAACGCGCGCGGGCCCAAACAGCTGCAGTGGATCGACCGTGAAATTCAGCGCGGCCGCCGCCAGCAGGACGAGCGTGCTCGCGCCGAGAAGCCGGAGCAGATTTTTGGCGGCAGCGCTCATCAGAACCTGAAATAGATGAATTCGCTGTGCTGCTGGATTCCGAGGATCGCGAAGGCGAGCAGCACAGCGTTCGCGTAGATAAACGACCGCCGCTGCGGCCATGCGCCCAGGGCTTCGCCCACGGTCCTGTTGTGGTGATCGTAACCCATGATCTCCTGCGTGTTCGGCGCGAACCAGGCGAGCATCGCATAGCCCGCGACCATCGCGGCCGCCAGCATTTCGCGATCGCCCAAGCCGAGATGGGCCGGGCTTGCCATCTTCGACAGGATGGTCATTGCGGATGCCATGCTGTCGGCGCGGAAGAACACCCAGGCGACGACGATCGAGAGGAACGTCAGCAGGAAGGCGGCAACATTGGCCGCTCGCGCATAGCGCGGTCCAACCGCCGGACCATAATTGTTCCAGGCGTGGTTGATGCAGAGATACAGCCCGTGCAGGAAACCCCAAATGACAAACGTCCAGGCCGCGCCGTGCCACAAGCCGCCGAGCGCCATCGTGATCATCAGGTTGACATAGCGCAGCACCGGGCCACGGCGATTGCCGCCGAGCGGGATATAAAGATAGTCGCGCAGGAACTGCGACAGGGTCATGTGCCAGCGCCGCCAGAAATCGATGATGCTGGTGGCCTTGTACGGCGAATTGAAATTCAGCGGCAGGAACACGCCGAACATCAGGGATATACCGATCGCCATGTCGGAATAGCCGGAGAAATCGAAATAGAGCTGGAAGGTGTAGGCCAGTGCGCCGATCCAGGCCTGCGCGAAGGACGGCGTCGCCGGTCCGAAGGCGAGCGCGACAAAGGGCTGGATGCCGTCGGCGAGACAGGTCTTCTTGAACAGCCCGATGGCGAAGATGATCAGGCCGCAGAGAATGAGATGCGCATGCGGCCGCTTGCTTTCCGCCCGCTCGAACTGCGGGATCATGTCCTTGTGATGAAGGATCGGCCCCGCGATCAGATGCGGGAAATAAGTGACGAACAACGCGTAATGCGGCAGCCGGTAGCCCGCGACCTTGCCCCGGTAGGCATCCATCAGAAAGGCGATCTGGGTGAACGTGTAGAAGGATATCCCGACCGGCAGCAGGACGTCGACCGTAAGCCCGGCCGAAAACAGCGCGTTGAGGTTGGCGGCGAGGAAGCCGGCATATTTGAAATAGCCGAGCACCAGGAGATCGCCGGCGACGCCGAGCGTGAGCACCGCGAATCGCAGGCGGTTGCGCTGCCGGCCGGTGATCAGCAGCAAGCCGATCAGGTAGTTGAACGCGATCGAAGCCAGCAGCAGCGCCACGAACTGCCAGTTGCTGACGGAATAGAAGGCGAGCGAGGCCAGCGCCAGCCAGGCCACGGGCAAGAGATTGCTGAAGCGGCCCAATACAAAATAGCCGGTCAGGGCGACCGGCAGGAACAGGAAGATAAACGGGTAGGAGTTGAAGAGCATCCGGCCTGTCTCGGCTTTTCGTCATGGCCGGGCTTGTCCCGGCCATCCACGTGCCTCTTGCGTGCGTGGAAACAAGACGTGAATGCCCGGCACATCAGGCGCGAAGACGGCGCTTCGCGCTTTTTGGCCCGGCATGACGAGCTACGAAAGCCTAAACATGAAAAGTGCCGGTCAACAAGGCGTGCGTGGCTCTGGCGCAAGCGCGGCATATCTGGCAATCCGCTGGCGAGAGCCAATATGGCCTGGTGAGCGCGGCCCCCTCCCGCGCGCACGACAGAACCGGGTGATAGACCGATGGACCAAAAGAGTTCCCTGCCCGCGCCGGTCGCGCCGCGCCGGCCGCATTCCTTCACCACCCACGGCATCACGGTCGTGGACGACTATGCGTGGCTGAAGGATGAAAACTGGCAGGAAGTGCTGCGCGATCCCGCCGTGCTCGATCCCGATATCAGGGATTATCTGGAAGCCGAAAACGGCTACACCGAAAGCCTGCTCGGCCACACCGCTCCCCTACAGAAGACGCTGGTTGCGGAAATGCGCGGGCGGATCAAGGAAGACGATTCCAGCGTGCCCTCGCCGGACGGGCCTTATGCTTACTTGCGAAAATTCCGCGAGGGCGGCCAGCATGAACTATTCGGCCGCATGCCGCGAGACGGCGGCGAGGTCCGGATCGTGCTCGACGGCGACCAGCTCGCAGCGAAGGAAGAATATTTCAAGTTCGGCGGCGCGCGGCATTCGCCGGATCACAGGCTCGAGGCCTGGAGCGCCGACATCAAGGGCTCGGAATATTTCACCATTCGGGTGCGCGACTGGGGAAGCGGCAAGGACCTCGACGACTTCGTGGAGGAAACCGACGGCGCGGTGGTATGGAGCACCGATTGCAAAAGCTTCTTCTACGTCAAGCTCGACGACAACCATCGCCCGATGCAGGTCTGGCGTCATCGCCTCGGCACCAAGCAGGCAGACGATGTGCTGGTCTATGAGGAACAGGATGCCGGCTGGTTCACCCATCTCCATGAGAGTTCCAGCGGCCGCTTCTGCGTGATCGCGGGCGGCGACCACGAAACCTCGGAACAGCGGCTGATCGATCTTGCCCATCCCGATGCGCCGCCGCGCCTCGTCGCAGAGCGCGAGAGCGGCGTGCAATATTCGCTCGCCGACCGCGGCGAGGAGCTGTTCATCCTCACCAATGCCGACGGCGCCATCGATTTCAAGGTCGTCATCGCGCCGCTCGCCGCGCCCGACCGCACCAACTGGCGCGAGCTGATCCCGCACCGTACCGGCATCTATATCCTCGATGTCGAACTCTATACCGGCCACATGGTGCGGCTGGAGCGCGCCAACGCGCTACCCTCCATCGTGATCCGCGATCTCAACAGTGGCGACGAACACGCCATCGCCTTCGACGAGGCGGCCTATTCGCTCGACACCATGGGCGGCTACGAATTCGACACCACCAATCTGCGCTTCTCCTATTCGTCGATGACGACGCCCTCGGAAGTCTACGACTACGACATGGCAAAGCGCACGCGGACCTTGCGCAAGCGCCAGGAAATTCCTTCAGGTCACAACCCGGCCGACTACGTCACCACCCGCATCATGGCGCTCTCGCATGACGGCGCCGAGGTACCGGTATCGATCCTGCATCGCAAGGATCTCGCGCGCGACGGCAACGCGCCGCTGCTGCTGTATGGCTACGGTTCCTACGGCATGGCGATGCCGGCGTCGTTCTCCGCCAACCGGCTGTCGCTGGTCGATCGCGGCTTTGTCTATGCCATCGCCCATATCAGGGGCGGCACCGACAAGGGCTGGGGCTGGTATCTCGACGGCAAGCGCGAGAAGAAGACCAACAGCTTCGACGATTTCGCGGCCTCCGCGCGCGCGCTGATAGCGGAGAAATATACCGGAACAAAGCGCATCGTCGCCCATGGCGGCAGCGCCGGCGGCATGCTGATGGGCGCGGTCGCCAACCGCGCCGGCGAGTTGTTCGCCGGCATCGTCGCCGAGGTGCCGTTCGTCGATGTGCTCAACACCATGCTCGACGACACGCTGCCGCTGACTCCGCCGGAGTGGCCGGAATGGGGCAATCCGATCGAGAGCGAAAAGGATTTCAGGACGATCCTGTCCTACAGCCCTTACGACAATGTCGCGGCCAGGGAATATCCGGCCATTCTCGCGATGGGCGGCCTGACCGATCCGCGCGTCACCTATTGGGAGCCCGCCAAATGGATCGCGCGGCTGCGCGCCACCATGAAAGGCGGCGGCCCGGTATTGCTGCGCGTCAACATGGGCGCCGGCCACGGCGGCGCATCGGGCCGTTTCAACCGGCTCGACGAGGTCGCGATCGCCTACGCGTTCGCGCTGTGGGCGGTGGGAATGGCGGAGAAGGGCGAGGTGTGAGCAGATCCTCGGTCTGCGCAGCGCGCAAGCCAGT
>JBGPSI010000323.1:0-4058 GCA_041490045.1 Bradyrhizobium sp. | reverse complement strand
TGGCTGGCTTCTTGGCCAGCAGTCTCATGATCCAGGGATGCTTTTGCGGATGCTGCCGGGCTTGTCGAACAACGGCTGTTGCACCGATGACGAGCAACCGCCGGAGATAGCGATCTCCCTGCTTGGAGATGCCGCCGAGCCGCTCCTTGCCTCCCGTGGAGTGCTGCCGCGGCACAAGTCCGATCCATGCTGCAAAATCCCGACCGGATTTGAAGTCACTCGGGTCGGTGACAGTGGAAGCGATGGCCGTGGCCCCGATCACGCCTATCCCGGGCACGGTCTCGAGGCGGCAGCTCATATCATTGGCACGATGATGGGCGTGAATGGCGCGATCCAGGGTCCCGATCTGTAATTCCAAAGCAGCGAGTTGATCGACAATGGCCTGCAACGCCTGTTTCATCGCAGATGGGAGAGCTTCGCGATTACTCTCGTCCGTGATGATCGCGGCAAGCTGCGCGAGACCTTCACGTCCCGTCTCTGCGACGAGGCCGAACTCGGCAAGGTGGGCTCGGAGCGCATTTATCAACTGCGTGCGCTGACGGATTAAAAGATCCCGCGTTCGATGCAACATCAGCGAGGCTTGCTGATCAGCCGACTTGATCGGGACGAACCGCATCGATGGGCGTGTCACAGCCTCACAGATGGCGGCCGCGTCGGCAGCATCGTCTTTCGACCGTTTGACATAGCCCTTCACGTAGCTCGGCGGCATCAGACGCACGGTGTGACCGAGCTTGGAGACTTCACGCGCCCAATGATGAGCGGTTCCGCAGGCTTCCATGCCGACCAGGCAAGCGGGAATCTTGCTAAGGAAGGCCATGACCTGCTTGCGCCGCAACTGACGGCTGATGACAACCTTGCCCGCACTATCCACGCCATGTACTTGGAACACGTTCTTGGCGAGATCAACGCCGATGGTGCTAACCTGCATGTGGACGACCCCCCTCCGGTGATTCGTTGTTCAACGATTACCCTTTGGCACATTCGATGCCGGGAGCGGGCGTCGTCCACCACATCATTCGCCGCCGATACGATTAATCCGGTACGGCCTTAAAGCTAAGCTCTTGCGCGCGTGGTGGTCGTCCTCGGTAACCGAGGCGTGTGACCATGCAACAAATCCTGAACCCTACGGTAAACGTCTCGAAACGAGACGGAAGTATACGGCGCGCAGCAATTCCACTTAGCATCACTGATTGTCGGAAAAGCCGAATTCGGCTAGCTTCGACGCAATGCTGGGCGTGGCAACTGGACGCGCAATGTTTCTCGTCGCAAACAGCGCAAGGTTGGGAGGGGCAGCATGGGGCGGAAATACCAAAGTATCCTCGAAACAATCGGCAATACGCCGGTAGTGCGAATCAATCGTTTAGCGCCGCAGGGCGTGAACCTTTTCGTAAAGATTGAAGCCTTCAACCCCCTTGGTTCAGTGAAGGACCGATTGGCTCTCGGGGTAATCGAGGCGGCCGAAAAATCGGGAGAGCTTAAGCCTGGCCAGACGGTCATAGAGGCGACAAGCGGAAATACGGGAATTGGTCTTGCCATGGTTTGCGCAGCCAAGGGATACCCGCTTGTGATCACCATGGCAGAGCCATTTAGCGTCGAGCGGCGTAAGCTTATGCGGTTCCTTGGAGCGAAGGTCATCGTAACTCCTGCCGCTGAGCGCGCTGTAGGCATGATCAATAAGACCATCGAGCTTGCCAAGGCGCATGGCTGGTATATGACTCGGCAGTTTGAGAATGAAGCCAATCCCGATATCCATTCGCGCACAACAGCGCGTGAGATACTCGATGATTTCTCCGGACAACGGTTGGACTATTGGGTTACGGGCTATGGAACAGGCGGAACATTAAAGGGCGTCGCGCGGGTGCTTGCCAAGGAGCGTCCCGAAACGAAGATCGTCGTTTGCGAGCCAGAAGATGCGCAGCTGTTGGCCAGTGGCATCGCGCAGTCGCGGAACTCAGACGGTACTCCGGCGGCACCACATCCGACATTCAAGCCGCATCCGATGCAGGGCTGGACACCTGATTTTATCCCCAAACTCACCGACGATGCCGTCGTAATGAAGGTCATCGATCGCATCCTACCGATCGCCGGCCCCGACGCCATTCGCTGCAGCAAGGACCTTGCTACCCAGGAGGGCATCTTTGTTGGCATTACCTCAGGCGGGACCTTTGCTGGCGCGCTTAAGATTGCAGCCGAGGCGGAGAAAGGAGCAAACATTATCTGCATGCTTCCTGACACCGGCGGGCGCTACCTGAGCACGCCTCTTTTCGCTGACGTATCGGCAGACATGAATGAGGAAGAGCTCAAAATTTCACGCTCTACGCCAAGCGCACAACTCAATCTGTGAGCGGTTCTCGCTGAGCAAGTCCGACAACAAATGTCAGCTATTTTGGCTCGCATGAGAGCATCCGATCAGATGGTTGAACGGGCGCTGCTGGCATTTATCAAAGTCGCAGGACAGGCAGGGTAACCTGTTCGTGTTGCCCGCCGCCTTAATCTGCAGAACACTTCTTGAAGTCCGCTCAGGGTCAAAAGGCGAAATGCTCGTTGCGAGCAGATGTTTTCTGCTTTGGCCCCAACAACAGACGTCGCGCAAGAGGGTGGGCGTGTCCATTAAGTCCCAGTACCGGACATACGCTCTAGCCGCTTCTTCGCGTAAGCCCCCACTCACCCCACCATTCGTCGGCGCCGTAACGGCAAGCACTCGTGCGACGCCACTTAATTATCCGCGCGTTAGTCGCGCGCGCGAAACAGCAGGCAGGCATCGCCGTAAGAATAGAACCGGTAGCCCCTCCTGATGGCGTGGGCGTAGGCCCGCTGCATGGTCTCCAGGCCGCTGAAGGCCGAGACCAGCATGAACAGCGTCGACCGCGGCAAATGGAAATTGGTCAGGAGAATATCGACCGCGCGAAACCGATAGCCCGGCGTGATGAAGATCGCGGTTTCGCCGTCGAACGGTTCGATCGTGCCGTCTTCCGCCGCGGCGCTTTCCAGGAGCCGCAGCGACGTAGTGCCGACCGCAACGATGCGGCCGCCTGCCGCGCGCGCCGCATTCAACGCCTGTGCCGTCTCGGCGGAGAGGCTGCCCCATTCGGCGTGCATCCTGTGCCCCTCGGTGTCGTCCACCTTGACCGGCAGGAAGGTCCCTGCCCCCACATGCAAAGTCAGCCGGTGCAGGCCGATCCCGCGTGCGCGCAGCCGCGCCTCCAGCGCCGGCGTGAAATGCAGTCCCGCGGTGGGCGCCGCGACCGCGCCCTCGCTGGACGCGAACATGGTCTGGTAATCGGCGGCGTCGCGGTCGTCCGGCGCGCGCTTCGAGGCGATGTAGGGCGGCAGCGGCGGGCTGCCGAGATCGGCGATGGCCTGATCCAGCGTCGGCCCGTGAAACGAAAACGACAGCGTGACCTCGCCGTCATCGCCCTTGTGCTCGACCTCTGCGTCGAGATGGCCGAGCAGGCAGACCTTGCCTTCATTGCCGAAGCGAACCACGTCGCCCGGCGCCAGTTTCTTCGCCGGCTTGACCAGCGCCTGCCAGCGCGAGCCATCGAGGCGCTTGATCAGTGTCGCGTCGATCTTCGGCTCGGTGTCGCGGCCGATGCGGCGGCCCCTGAGCTGCGCGGCGATTACCTTGGTGTCGTTCACCACCAGCTGGTCGCCTGGCTCGAGCCAGTCGGGAAGGTCGGATACCCGGCGGTCGTGCAGGACGCCGTCGGGCTGCACCACCAGAAGGCGCGCGGAATCCCGCGGGCTTGCGGGGCGCAGCGCGACGTTTTCCGCAGGGAGTTCGAAGTCGAAGAGATCGGTGCGCATGGCGCCGATGCGCTCCCACGTTTGTCTTGCAACGTCATTCCGGGGCACGCGCAGCGGGAACCCGGAATCTCGAGATTCCGGGTGCGGCCCTGCGGGCTGCCCCCGGCATGACGGCTTGGCTTCAGGCCGCGTCCAGCGCCATGCGCGCCTTGATGATCTTGTCGGGATCCTTGACCGGCTCGCCGCGCTTGATCTTGTCGACGTTCTCCATGCCTGACGTCACCTTGCCCCACACCGTGTACTGCTTGTTG
>JBGPSI010000322.1:0-4065 GCA_041490045.1 Bradyrhizobium sp. | reverse complement strand
CTGGTGGGAAGAATACACCGCGCGTGAGGGGGCAGAGATGAACGCCAATCCAAGCCCCGGCAACAAGGCGGGCGGCCTCACGACCATTCTGGAAAAATCGCTTGGCGCCATGGCAAAGGCCGGAACGACGAACTTAGTTGACGTCGTGAACTACGCCGAGGCCGTCACCAAGAAGGGTTTCGTCTTCATGGATACGCCGGGCTACGACCCGGTCGCGGCGACCGGGCAGGTGGCTGGCGGCGCCAATCTCGTCTGCTTCACCACCGGGCGCGGCAGCGTGTTCGGCTGCAAGCCCGCGCCCTCCATAAAACTTGCTACCAACACGCCGATGTACAAGCGCATGGAAGACGACATGGACGTCAATTGCGGCACCATCCTCGACGGCGAGGAAACCGTGCAGCAATGCGGCCAGCGCATTTTCGATCTTATCCTGAAGACCGCCTCGGGACAGCCCACCAAGAGCGAGAGCTTCGATTTCGGTGGCGCCGAATTCGCGCCATGGGTGCTTGGGGCGACGATGTAAGTGAGCGAATGGCGAATAGGGAGTGGCGAATGGAACCCCTCTTCGCTATTCGCCCTCGCGTAAGCTCCTCCCATAGGCAATTGCTGCCCGTTGTTAGTGCTTGATCCCACTGGGAACCAGTGTTCTGCTTAAAAAAGCTGCTGGAGTAGCCTGCCTGTGTCGATCTTCGTCGCACTACATCACGTCACGCACTACAAATACGACCGACCGATCGACCTCGGCCCGCAAACCATTCGCCTGCGTCCGGCGCCGCATACGCGGACCCCGATCCTGAGCTATTCGCTCAAGGTCACGCCCTCGAACCATTTTGTGAATTGGCAGCAGGATCCGCAAGGCAACTGGCTGGCGCGCTATGTCTTCCCGGAAAAGGCCACCGAGCTGAAGATCGAGGTCGATTTCACGGCGCAGATGACCGTGATCAACCCGTTCGACTTCTTCGTCGAACCCTATGCCGACAGTTTTCCGTTCGCCTATACCGCCGATCTCAAGACCGAACTCGCGCCTTATCTGGCAACCATCGAGCCCGGCCCGCGGTTCTCGAAATACTTGGCCGAGATTCCGCGCGAAGCGTCCAGCACGGTCAATTTCCTGGTCGATCTCAACGCGCAACTGCAGAAAAAGATTCGCTATATCATTCGCATGGAGCCGGGCGTTCAGACGCCGGAAGAAACGCTGGCCTCGGGCGCCGGATCGTGCCGCGACTCCGCCTGGCTGTTGATCCAGACCCTGCGGCATCTTGGGCTCGCCGCCCGTTTCGTCTCGGGATACCTGATCCAGTTGCGCCCCGACATCGATCCGGTCGAAGGACCGCGCGAGGTCGAGAACGATTTTACCGATCTGCATGCCTGGGCCGAGGTCTACCTTCCCGGCGCCGGCTGGATCGGGTTCGACGTCACCTCGGGCATGCTGACCGGCGAGGGGCACATCCCCGTCGCCGCTACCCCGCATTACCGGACGGCGGCGCCGATCTCGGGTGCGGTCGGATTTGCAGAAGTCGAATTCGCCTTCGAGATGAACGTCAAGCGGATCCGCGAAGCCCCTCGCATTACAAAACCTTTCTCCGACGATTCCTGGGCGCGCCTCGACCGGCTGGGCGAGCGGGTCGATGCCGATCTGAGGGAAGGCGACGTGCGCCTGACCATGGGCGGCGAGCCGACCTTCGTCTCCGTCGACGATCTGGAATCGCCGGAGTGGAACATCTCCGCCGTCGGCCCGACCAAGCGCGGCCTTGCCGACGATCTCATTCGACGCTTGCGGACGCGGTTCGCACCGGGCGGCCTGTTACATTACGGGCAGGGCAAATGGTATCCTGGCGAAAGCCTGCCGCGCTGGGCGTTTGGCCTGTATTGGCGCAGGGACGGCGTGCCGATCTGGAAGAACTCCGACCTGATCGCCACGGTGGAGGGGCCGCACCGGGCGCGGATCGACGACGCCGGACGCTTCGCCGAAAGCACGGCCAAGAAACTCGGCGTCGATGCCGAATACGTGCTGCCGGCGTTCGAGGATCCCAGCCACTGGCTGCAGAGGGAAGCGGGCCTGCCGCCCAATGTCGATCCCGGCGATTCCAAACTGGCCGATCCCGAGGAGCGCGCGCGCATGGCGCGGGTGTTTGATTCCGGGCTCAACACGCCAAGGGGTTTCGTGCTGCCGATCCAGCGCTGGAATGCCGACGCAAGCAAATCTTCCTCGCGCTGGAAGAGCGAGCGCTGGAAGCTTCGCCGCGGCAATCTGTTCCTGACGCCGGGCGATTCCCCGCTGGGGCTGCGGCTGCCGATCGCCTCGCTGCCGCATATTCCGGCCGACGAATATCCCTACACCGTCGAGCAGGATCCGCTGGAGCCGCGGGAGAACCTGCCGGTTTACGACAGCACGCCGGCGGAGGCCGCCGCGCCGCATCAGGAGGTGCATGAGCAGCAGCTCAGAAGCGGCGGCGTGCGTACCGCGATGTCGATCGAGATCCGCGACGGCGTGCTGTGTGCGTTCATGCCGCCGGTGGAGAAGCTCGAGGATTACCTGGAACTGGTCTCAGCGGTCGAGGCGACCGCCGAAGAGATGCAGATGCAGGTGCATGTCGAGGGCTATCCGCCGCCGTTCGACCCGCGGGTCGAGGTGATAAAAGTGACGCCCGATCCCGGCGTGATCGAGGTCAACATCCAGCCAGCGAAGAGCTGGCGCGACGCCGTCGACATTACCTTCGGCCTGTATGAGGACGCAGCCCAGGTGCGGCTGGGCGCCAACCGTTTCCTGGTCGACGGCCGCCACACCGGCACCGGCGGCGGCAATCATGTCGTGGTCGGCGGCAGCACGCCGCAGGACTCGCCGTTCCTGCGCCGTCCTGATCTCCTGAAGAGTCTTGTGCTGTATTGGCAGCGGCATCCGTCGCTGTCCTATCTGTTCTCGGGCATGTTCATCGGCCCCACCAGCCAGGCGCCGCGCATCGACGAGGCGCGCCATGACGGCCTCTATGAGCTGGAGATCGCGCTGGCGCACGTGCCGCCGCCTGATATCAAGGCCCCGCTGTGGCTGGTCGACCGGCTGTTCCGGCACATCCTGGTCGATATAACCGGCAATACACACCGCGCCGAGATATGCATCGACAAGCTCTATTCTCCCGACAGTTCGACCGGCCGGCTCGGGCTGGTGGAGTTTCGCGCGCTGGAAATGCCGCCCGATCCGCGCATGAGCCTCGCACAGCAATTGTTGATCCGCGCCCTGATCGCAAAACTCTGGCGCGAGCCGCAAGCCGGCAAGTTCGTGCGCTGGGGCACCACGCTGCATGATCGTTTCATGCTGCCGCATTTCCTCTGGGAGGATTTCCTGGATGTGCTCTCTGAGCTGAAGCAGGCCGGCTATGATTTCTCGCCGGACTGGTACGCAGCACAGCTCGAGTTCCGTTTCCCGGCGTTCGGCCGGGTCCACCATGGCGGCGTTTCGATGGAAGTGCGCCAGGCGCTGGAGCCCTGGCACGTCCTCGGCGAAGAGGGTTCCGCCGGCGGCACCGTTCGTTATGTCGACAGTTCGGTGGAGCGGCTGCAGGTCAAGGCGACCGGCTTCGTCGAAGGCCGCCATGTCATTACCTGCAACGGAAGGCGGATGCCGATGACCGAAACCGGCCGCTCGGGCGAAGCGGTCGCCGCCGTCCGCTTCAAGGCGTGGCAGCCGGCGTCGGGACTGCATCCGACCATCCCGGTCCATGCGCCGCTGACGTTCGATCTGATCGATACCTGGAACGGCCGCTCGCTGGGCGGCTGCGTGTACCATGTGGCCCATCCCGGCGGCCGCAATTACGAGACCAAACCGGTCAATTCCTACGAGGCCGAGGCGCGGCGGCTGGCCCGGTTTCAGGACCACGGCCACACGCCCGGCAAGATCGATCCGCCGCGCGAGGAACGCACAATTGAGTTCCCTTTGACACTCGACTTGAGGACGCCGCTCCTGCATTGAATAGGCAGCGGGAGAGGTGGGATGGCGGGACAGGACGGCCAGGAAGGCGGCCGGGCAAGCAGTCAGGGCAACAGGGTCCGTCCGGCCGACCGGCGGGT
>JBGPSI010000321.1:0-4215 GCA_041490045.1 Bradyrhizobium sp. | reverse complement strand
GTGGAGGATCCGGCGTTCCGGGTCGCGACGGCGGTGCTGGACCATCGTACGCCATGTCTGGGGTTCGCGATCGAGGAACCCGCGCACCTGAATGTCTGGAAGACTCGGCTCGCAACCCTGCGGCTCCCCGTCGGGCCGTGGCTGAGCGATCTCAAGCGGGCCGTGATCGAGAACAGGCCAGATGATTTTCGCATCCGGATCCGCGCTTCCGCGACCAGCCCGGACCAGCCCGATATGCCGCTTGCAAGACTTCGCGAGGTATTGACGGTCACGCCGGGCCAGAAGATCGGCTACGTCACCGACGTCGCCGATACCGCCGACAATCGCAAGGCGATCGTCGAAATGGTCAAGGGCGCCGATCTGCTCTTTATCGAATCCGCGTTTGCGAAGGCGGATGTGGCCCTGGCGGCCGAGCGCGCCCATCTGACCACCGAGGCGGCCGGGCAGATCGCGCGCGAGGCCGGTGTGCGCCGGGTCGAGCCGTTCCACTTCTCGCCCCGTTATGCCGGCGAGGACGAGCGAATGCAGAACGAGGTGATGGCGGCCTTTGCCGGGCCACCAGCCGAAAAAGGACCCTGACGCGGGCGGCTGACCCTTGCGCCCGGAGGCCGTCGGCGGCACATTCGAACAAAACGCGGCCGCAACAGGCCGCAAAAAAATATCGAGGAAATGCGCATGGCCGCCACGCGGATCGACTGCGATATCCATCCTGCCGTGGGCGGAACGCGCACCACGCTGTTGCCCTATCTCGACGATCACTGGAAAGAACAGGTGGTGAGCCGGGCCATCGACGGCCTCGATCTCACCAGCTACCCGCCCGACATGCCGCTGTCCGGCCGCGCCGACTGGCGGCCGGCCAAGGGCAAGCCCGGCAGCGATCTGGCGATGGTCCAGCGCGGCGCGTTCGACCAGCTCGGCTCGAGCCATGCGATCTGCAACGTGCTCTACGGCGCGCAGGCGGTGTACGATCCCTACATGGCCTCAGCCTTCTGCAAGGCGATCAACGACTGGATCGCGGCCGAATGGCTCGCGCGGGATCCCCGCTTGCGGGCTTCCATCGTCATTCCGCTGCAGGCGCCGGATCTGGCCATCGAAGAGATCGAGCGCCGCGCCGGCGACAACCGTTTCGTCTCGGTGCTGGTGCTGGCGCAGGGCGAACTGCTGCTCGGCCGCCGGCACTATTGGCCGGTCTGGCAGGCCGCCGAGAAACACAGATTGCCGATCGCGATCCATGCCGGCAGCCAGTACCGGCAGGCGCCGAGCTCGGTCGGCTGGCCGTCCTATCGCTACGAATATTACCTGGCCGAAGCGCAGGCGTTCCAGGCCCAGGTGCTGAGCCTGATCTACGAGGGCGTGTTCGGCAAATTCCCCGGCCTCAAGGTTGTGCTGATGGAATCCGGCGTGAGCTGGCTGCCGGCGTTCATGTGGCGCGCCAACAAGACCTGGCGCGGCGTCCGCGTCGAGGTGCCCTGGGTCGAACGCGAGCCGGCGTCGATCATGCGCGACCACGTCCGCCTCACCACGCAGCCGTTCGACAGCCCGCCGGACGCCGGCAGCGTCGCCGACATCATCGAGATGATCGGCTCCGACAGGATGTTCCTGTTCGCGTCCGATTATCCGCACTGGCAGTTCGACGGCGACGACGCCGTCCCGCCGCACTTTCCGAAGAGCCTCGTTGCGCGCATGTGTGAAGACAATCCGCTCGAAACCTTTCCGCGGCTGCAGCTCGCCGCGTAAATTCACAGAGCATGATCCGGAAAAGTGGGACCCGGTTTTCCGAACAGATCATGCTCAGAAAAATAAGGAGGCTCGCATGAGCGATGTCATCGACCGCCCGGTACTCGCGCAGGAAGCCACGGCGAAAACCCGGCTGCGCATCATCGATTGCGATATCCATCCGAGCCTCGCCTCGCGCGCCGATCTCAACCCGTTCCTGTCGAGGCGCTGGCAGAAGCACATGAAGACCTACGGCGATCATTTGCGCACGCCCTATATCGGCACCACGCCCTATCCGCGTTCCTCGCCCCTGATCGCGCGGCGCGATGCCTGGCCGCCGACCGGCGGCGTGCCCGGCTCCGATCTCCCCTTCATGCGCCAGCAGCACCTCGATCCCTTCGACATCGAGTTCGGCATCCTGCAGGTGCTCGACCTCTTCATCTTCTCGCAGCAGAACCTCGATTTCGGCGCCGCGATCCAGCGCGCCATCAACGAGTGGCAGCTCGCGCACTGGTGCAGCCGCGAGCCGCGGCTGAAAGCCTCGATCCTGGTCGGACAGGACGACACGGAGGCCGCGATCGCCGAGATCGAGCGCTGCGCGAAAACCGGCCAGTATGTGCAGATCAACGTCTCGCCGCGCGCCAACGAGCCGCTTGGGCGTCACCGCTACTGGCCGATCTATGAGCGCGCCCAGGCGCTCGACCTGCCGCTCGGCATCCATGTCGGCGGCTATGGCGGCCATGCTCCGACCGGCGGCGGCTGGCCGTCCTATTATGCCGAGGAGCACCAGTCGAACGCCGCCACCATGGCGGCGATGCTGACGAGCCTGGTGCTCGAAGGCGTGCCCGAGCGTTTCCCGAAACTCAAGATCGTGTTCATCGAGGGCGGCTTCGGCTGGATTTCCTCGACCATGTGGCGGATGGACCAGCATTTCGAAAAATTCCGCAGCGAGGTGCCGCATCTCAAGCGCAAGCCATCGGAATATGTGAAGGAGCATTTCTGGTTCACGACGCAGCCGATCGACGAGCCGGACGAAGCCAAACAATTGCGCTCGCTGATCGAATGGGTCGGCGTCGACCGCCTGCTGTTCTCGTCGGACTATCCGCACTGGGATTTCGACGATCCGCGTTTTGCGTTCCGCACGCCGCTGACCGACGCGGAGCGGGCAAAAATCTTCAACGCCAACGCCCGCGCGGTTTACAAGCTCTGATCGCATGACCCGCCATATCGTCGCCAGTACCTCGGAAATCCCGCCCGGCGGCAACAAGGTCGTCGATGTCGAGGGCCGCGACATCGTCGTGTTCCGCGTCAACGATGAATATTTCGCGCTGCTCAATCGCTGCCCGCACGCAGGCGCGCCGCTCGACAAGGCCGCCTGCGTGGCGCGGCTGACCTCGCCGGAGCCAGGCGTCTACCAGCGTTCGCGCGTCGGCGAACTCCTGCGTTGCGCCTGGCACGGCTGGGAATTCGACATGCGCAACGGCCAATCCTGGTTCGATCCCAAGCGGGTCAAGGTGCGAACTTATCCGGTCGTGATCGAGGACGGCGAAACGCTCGCCAAGGGGCCTTACGTGGCCGAGACCTTTCCGGTCCACGTCGAGAACAGCTACGTCGTGATCGAGATCAACCCATAGGGCTTGGATACTCATCCCCGGGGAGCGCGCACCGGCGCGCGTCCCAAAGGATGAAGGCCGCGGTTCCCGCCCCGCGAACACCTCGCCCGAGGCGGTTTGGGGAAAAATCGGCGATTTTCGTTGCCCGGTCGCAAAATCATGATCTGGGTGTTATAAGCCTGCCTGGTTTTCCAGGGCGGCGAGAAACGGATGTCGAAGCAAGCGATGCGCGAGGAGGCCGAGCGCCTGATCCGCGAGACCATGGAACGCAAGGCCATCGTCGTGAAGCAGGGCAATACCCGCATCGAGGCCGTTTGCGGCAAATGCGGCGCGCCCAACCGCGTCTCGGCCGAAAAAGGCGCCACCCGCGTCAAATTCGCCTGCAAGCAATGCGGGCACAAGCAGGAGACGCTGTAACAGCGTTCCTTGGGAACGCTCGTTTCCCGGCCTATTTGAAAACTTCGCAGACCGTCTGGTGACGCTGTCCGCCCACCCCGGGCTTTCGCGCCGAGACGGCCTGCCACCACGCCTCCAGCGCGTCGCGGTCGCAGCGCAGCCTGACGCTCATGCCGTCGGCGAATGTGATCCAGTCGGCGAAGCGATGGCTCGGCACCGCGATCACGACCGGAATGTCGGCGCTCAAGGCGCGCTCGACCAGATATGACAGGCCCTTTCCCTCGCATTCCTGCCGTCCGAACCGGTTGACGATCACGAGGTCGGCGCCCTGGTCGATCGCGCCGGCGACCCGGGTGCCGGCGTCCAGGAGTTGGCCGACATCCAGCCTGCAGCCGGTTGCGCCGGTCCCGAGGTTCTGGAACAGCTGCAGTTCCTCGCCGCTATGGACCAGCATCGCGGAAAGCTTTGGCGCATCGACGCAATGATGGCC
>JBGPSI010000320.1:0-4268 GCA_041490045.1 Bradyrhizobium sp. | reverse complement strand
TACACCGGCCTTTCCCAGCAACAGGCGCTCGGCTGGGAATGGCGGGCCGTGGTTCATCCCGACGACCGGCCGGCGCTGCATTACTCGTGGCTGAGAATGCTTGAAACCGGCAAACCCGACGAGGTCGAGGCGCGCATGCGGGGCTTCGACGGCACATATCGCTGGTTTCTGTTCCGCAGCGAGGGTTTACGCGACGAGGCCGGAGCCGTCGTTGCCTGGTATGGTACCAATATCGACATCGATGACCGGAAGCAGGTCGAAAGCGCGTGGCAAAGGAGCCAGGCCTATTCGGCCGAGGCGCAAAAGCTCAGCCAGACCGGCAGCTTTGCCTGGGATGTCGCCACCCGCCATTACTACTGGTCGGAACAGACCTATCAGATCCTGGGCTTTGACCGGAGCGTCAAACCATCGATCAGCCTGGTCGTTCAGCGCACCCATCCCGACGACCGCTTCATGATGGAGCGTGAACTCGATCGCTCGGCGCAAAAGGTGCCATACCACGACTTCGAAGTACGGCTGCTGATGCCGGACGGGCAAATCAAGCATATTCATCTTCTCGCGCACCGCATAACATACGAATCCGGTAACGAGGAAATTGTCGGCGCGGTGATGGACATTACCGAGGCCAGAAGGTCACAGGAGACCCTCCACGCCGCGCAGACCGCTTTGGCTCACGCCAGCCGCGTGGCGACGCTCGGAGAAATCAGCGCGACCATCGCGCACGAAGTCAATCAGCCGCTTGCGGCGATCGTCGCCAATGGCCAGGCTTGCCTGCGTTTTCTCAGCCGCGAGAAGCCGGACCTGACCGATGTACGCGGGGCCGTCGAATGGATCGTCAAGGACGGCAACCGCGCGGGCGAGGTGATCCGGCGCGTCCGCGGGCTCATGAAGAAGGCGGTCACCGAGAAGATGCCGCTCGACGTCAATGACCTCGTCAGCGAGGGCGTCGCGCTGTTGCGGCGCGAACTGGCCGCCCAGCGGGTGACGGCGCAACTCGAACTCACGCCTTCGGTACCGCCGATCGTCGGTGATCGGGTTCAGCTCCAGCAGGTGATCATCAATCTTGTCATGAACGGTGCCGAAGCGATGCAGGCGATTACCGACCGGTCGCCTCGACTGGTGGTCCGCACCTACCAGGATGAGGCGCATCGGGTCGTGGTTGCCGTGGAGGACAGCGGCCCCGGAGTGGCCAGCGAGAACACGGATCGCGTATTCGATCCGTTCTTCAGCACCAAGCCCGGCGGCCTCGGCATGGGCCTTTCGATCTGCCGCTCGATCGTCGAGGCTCATGGTGGCCGATTGTGGTCATCCGCGAATGCCGGACCCGGCGCCACGTTCCAGTTCGCATTGCCACCGCGCCGGGAGAATGCGGCGTGAGCCGGTTCATTGAAATTGGAAAGATAGGAGCGGCGTCCCGTCCACGATGCCGTCGGCAGAAACGATGAACGAGAAGAACCAACCGCAGCATATTGTTTTCGTCGTCGACGACGACGAATCGATGCGGGTTGCGCTGAGCTACTTGTTCCAGTCGATGAACCTGCCGGTCAAGGTGTTCACCTCGGCCGCCGAACTGCTCAAGAGCAAGCTGCCCGACATCGTCAGTTGTCTGGTGCTCGATATCAGGCTGCCCGGGGTCAGCGGCCTCGAGTTTCAGGATGTGCTGGCGAAGGCGGGGATCCGGATTCCGATCGTCTTCATCACGGGGCACGGCGACATTCCGATGTCGGTGAGGGCGATGAAGGCCGGCGCCGTGGATTTCCTGACCAAGCCGTTCCGGGATCAGGACATGCTGGATGCCGTGACTCGCGCGCTCGATCTGGACCGGAAACGGCGCGAGGGCGAGGTGGCGGCATCCGGGCTGCGCGCCCGGTTCGAATTGCTCACGCCGCGGCAGAAAGAGGTTCTGAGCCTCGTCACCTCGGGCTTGATGAACAAGCAGATCGCAGGGCTGCTGAACGTCAGCGAAATCACCGTCAAGATCCATCGCGGGCAGGTCATGAAGAAGATGGAAGCACACTCGCTGGCGGAACTCGTGAAGATGGCGGAAACGCTCGGGATCAGCCGGAAGGCTCCATAAGGTGCAAACCTAAGTATGATTTCCGGGCCAGACCCCGCAAGCGCAATGTGACAGTGGAGGATGTCGCAGAGCAGGTGCTCTGCCTCCGTTCCAGGATCGACTGATTTGACCACAGTCCCGCTGATTTCTGTTATTGACGACGATGAATCCATTCGCACTGCGATATACAATCTCCTGAGGTCGCTGGGTTATATCGTTCATGTCTTCCCCTCCGCCGAGGCCTTTCTGGAATCACCGCAACTGCGCAACACGTGGTGCGTGATTGCCGACGTCCGCATGCCCGGAATGAGCGGGATCGAGTTGCAATTTCGGCTGCGGAGCGAAGGAAACCAGGTGCCGTTCCTCTTTGTTACCGCCGTTCCCGATGAAAGCGTCCGCGCCCGCGCGCTGGAATATGGAGCGATTTGCTTTCTGACCAAGCCGTTCGACGAGGACAGCCTGGTCGCGTGCCTTGGCAAGGCCCTGGCGCGGCACATCGGCGGAGAACCCAGCTAGGTTAAAGCACGTCTTGGTGCAGAAGCTGCCTGAGCCAACCATCAATGGATTTTTTGCAGGCGAGCGGGGGCCGATCCGTGTCGGCGTCGATCTTCGCCGCATCGCGCCAACCGATCATACCAACGTTTTAGCCTGGCAGCCGCATGGACGATTGGTCCGGGGCGCTGCGGCGAGCATCCTGTTCCGGATATAGCGAGCAGCCGAGCGGGCGGCTCGATTGCATCAGGGAGAAATGTCATGTCCGCAACATCGTTTTCACCCACTCGTCGCAGCCTTCTCGCTATGGCTGCAACCGCGGGCGCCGTCAGTCTGCTTCCGGAACATCTGGCCGCCGCGACCGATAGCAGCGCCGTCCGTCCTTTCCATATTCACGTTCCCGAAGCCGAACTCGTTGATCTCCGCCGGCGCGTGGCGGCCACGCGGTGGCCCGATCGGGAGACGGTCTCCGATCAAACCCAGGGCGTGCAGCTCGCGACGATGCAGAAACTCGCGCGGTATTGGTCGACGGACTACGATTGGCGCAAGTGCGAGACGAAGCTGAAAGCCCTGCCGCACTTCATGACCGAGATCGACGGGGTCGACATTCATTTCATTCACGTTCGTTCGAAGCATGAAGGCGCTTTGCCGCTGATCGTTACGCACGGATGGCCCGGGTCGATCATCGAACAGCTGAAGATTGTCGATCCGCTGACCAATCCCACGGCATATGGCGCGAGCGCATCGGACGCGTTCCATCTGGTGATTCCCTCGATCCCGGGCTACGGCTTTTCAGGCAAGCCGACCACGACCGGCTGGGACCCTGTCCGCATCGCGCGCGCGTGGACCGTCCTGATGAAGCGGCTCGGCTACACTCGGTTTGTGGCGCAAGGCGGCGATTGGGGGGACGCCATCACGGAGCAGATGGCCCTTCAGGCGCCTCCGGAATTGCTGGGCATTCACACCAATATGCCCGCCACCGTTCCGGACGACGTTTCCAAGGCGCTCCGACTCGGCGATCCGGCGCCATCCGGCCTCTCGGCGGACGAACAGCATGCCTTTGAGCAGCTGGATTTTTTCAACAAACACGGTTTGGGCTATGCCATCGAGATGACGAACCACCCGCAGACGCTGTACGGGATCGTGGATTCGCCGGTCGGCCTCGCGGGGTGGATACTCGATCACGACGTGCGCAGTTACGAGTTGATCTCGCGCGTCTTCGACGGACAGCACGAAGGCCTCACGCGGGACGACGTCCTCGACAACATCACGCTCTACTGGCTGACGAACACGGCGATTTCTTCGGCTCGTCTCTATTGGGAAAACAAGCTGGCCTTTTTCGACGTCAAGAAGGTCACCATCCCGGTTGCCGTGAGCGTATTTCCGGACGAGATCTATGCTGCTCCCCGCAGTTGGGCAGAGAAGGCGTTTCCCAAACTCATCCACTACAACAGGTTCGACAAGGGCGGCCATTTCGCGGCCTGGGAGCAGCCGGAAATCTTCTCCAGCGAGATGCGGACGGCGTTCCGCTCGCTGCGCCCGTCGCAAAACGGATAGTGCTTGAGCCTGGACGCCGCACCCGGCAACCGCGACCCAAGCGGTTGTCGGGCGCGGTCGCCTGCGTGGCGTAGGTGTCGTAATGGACCGGTCGTTCAGGAAAGACAGGGCCTCGGCATCGGTTCATGGCAACGGAAAATACTGCCGACGGAAACGTCAAAGG
>JBGPSI010000319.1:0-4295 GCA_041490045.1 Bradyrhizobium sp. | reverse complement strand
TCGGCCATGGGATCGCCGAGCGTCGAGAGTTCCCAGTCCAGCACGGCCAGCACCCGCGGTTCGGTCGGATGGAAGATCATGTTGTCGAGGCGGTAGTCGCCGTGGACGATCGAGACGCGCTCCTGCTGCGGCACGGTCTTCGGCAGCCATTCGGCGAGCTTCTCGAATTCCGGAATGTGCTGGGTTTCGGAGGCGCGGTACTGCTTGGTCCAGCGATCGACCTGGCGCGCGAAATAATTGCCGGGCTTGCCGAAATCGCCGAGGCCGATCGCCTGCGGATCGTAGGTGTGCAGCTTCGCCAGCGTCTCGATCTTGCTGGTGAAGATCTTCCGGCGGTTTTCCGGCGTCTGGCTCGGCAGCGTCGGATCCCAGAACACCCGGCCCTCTTCCATCGACATGATGTAGAAAGCAGCGCCGATGACGCTGTCGTCGGTGCACAGCGCGTAGGCTTTTGCGACTGGAAAACCCTGCTTGCCCAGAGCCGCGATGACGCGGAACTCGCGATCGACCGCGTGCGCCGACGGCAGCAGTTTGCCGAACGGCCGGCGGCGCATCACATAGGACCGCCCGGGCGTGTCGAGCCGGTAGGTCGGGTTGGACTGGCCGCCCTTGAACTGCAGGACGACCAGCGGCCCCTGATAGCCTTCAACGTGTTCACGCATCCAGCCGTCGAGCCTGAGCTCATCGACCCGATGCCGCTCCTCGACAGGCTTGGTGCCCGAAAACTCCTCGTCGTTCCTGACGCCGTCGGCCACGATGACGCTCCCTTATTTCTTGGGGAGCGCCATATTGGCCGGGCTCCCGTTAGTGCGTGGGAGAGTTTGCATACTTCCGAAGTTCAAGTCTGGCAATGGCGCGGTTATGGACCTCGTCCGGGCCGTCGGCCAGGCGTAGCGTGCGAATGTGCGCGTAGGCCTTGGCAAGGCCGGCGTCATCGGACACGCCGCCGCCACCATAGGCCTGGATGGCGTCGTCGATGATCTTCAGGGCCATGTTGGGGGCCGCCACCTTGATCATGGCGATTTCAAGCTGGGCGGTCTTGTTGCCGACCTTGTCCATCATGTCGGCGGCCTTCAGACACAACAGCCGGGTCATCTCGATGTCGGTGCGGGCCTCGGCGATGCGCTGTTCCCAGATCGAATGCTCGATGATCTTCTTGCCGAAGGCAGTGCGAGACGACAGCCGCCGCACCATCTTCTCCAGCGCTTCCTCGGCCACGCCGATGGTGCGCATGCAGTGATGGATGCGGCCGGGACCGAGACGGCCCTGGGCGATCTCAAAGCCTCTACCCTCGCCGAGCAGGATATTTTCGGCGGGAACGCGAACGTTCTCGAGCAGCACCTGGGCGTGGCCGTGCGGGGCGTCATCGAAACCGAACACCGGCAGCATCTTTTCGACCTTGATGCCGGGGGTATCGAGCGGCACCAGGATCTGCGACTGCTGCTGGTGCTTGGCCGCGCTGGGATCGGTCTTGCCCATCAAGATCGCGATCTTGCAGCGGGGATCGCCGACGCCCGACGACCACCATTTGCGGCCGTTGATGACGTAATGATCGCCGTCGCGCTTGATGCTGGTTTCGATGTTGGTCGCGTCCGAGGAGGCCACCGCCGGCTCGGTCATCAGGAAGGCGGAGCGGATCTCGCCGTTCATCAGCGGCTTCAGCCACTTCTTCTTCTGCTCCTTGGAGCCGTAGCGCATGAACACTTCCATGTTCCCGGTATCGGGCGCCGAGCAGTTGAACACTTCGGAAGCGAAGCTAATGTGGCCCATTTCCTCGGCCAGCAGCGCGTATTCGAGGTTGGTCAATCCCGCGCCGCGGAATTCATCGTCCTCATGCGCGGACGGCGGCATGAACATGTTCCAGAGGCCCTCGGCCTTCGCCTTCTTCTTGAGGTCTTCGAGGATCGGGATCACCTTCCAGCGCTCGCCGGCCTCGTCCTGCTGCCGATAGATCGGCACCGCGGGACGTACGTGCTTGGTCATGAACGACTGCACGCGGTTGAGCCAATCCTTCTGCTTGTCCGACATATTGAAGTCCATGGGATGCTCCTCACCTGTTCTGAAATCGTTGGGCCGCACTGTCTGCCCGCCGCCTGTTCGCCGCAAGGCCATTTATCGAGGGCTTGCGGCACTCATGACGAAGGCGTGATGGGGCGGAAACGCGATGCGCGTTTCGCATGGATTGACATTTCCGGCCCTTCAAACGATAGTTTCATACAACTGTTTGAATTGCAACGCCCCTGCCGCATAAGGCCCATGACATGGCGTCGGATCATACCAGGACCGCCATCCTCGCCGCCGCCGAACGGCTCTACGCCGATCGCGGTTTTGGCGACGTGACGCTACGCGACATTGTGGCTGCGGCCGGCGTCAATCTGGCGGCGGTGAACTACCATTTCGGCTCCAAGGACGAATTGATCGCCGAGCTGTTCGTCACCCGTTCGATCGCCACCAACCGGGAGCGGCTCAACGAATTGAAGGCCGCCGAAGAAGCCGGTGGCGGCCGCGCCGATATCGACGCCATCCTGCGCGCGCTGGTGGGACCGACGCTGCGCGGCTGTCTCGGGCCCGACCGCGAGCGCTCGACGGCGGCGCGCTTCATGATCCGCGCCTCGATCGAATCGGTGCCGCCGATCCGCCGCATCAAGAACCGCGAAGTCGATCACTTGCGAAAATTCGCCGCCGCGATGCGGCGTTCGCTGCCCGACCGCGGCGAGGTCGATCTCTTCTGGGGCCTGCACTTCGCACTCGCCATGGCGCACCACACCATCCGCGAAAGCGAGCGGCTGACGCGGCTGTCGGACGGAAAATGCGACCTCAACGATGTCCAGGCGATTATCGAGCGCATCGTCGCGGTGTCGGTGGTGGCGCTGACGGGGGCTGCGGCGGAGAAGAAGCCGGCCGCGAAGCTGGTGGCGCGGGACGCACGGTGAGTGCGGGCCGGTAGGATGGGTAGAGCCCTTGCGAAACCCATCATCTTTTCGTGAGATCGCTGGCTGAGCCGCGATGGGTATCGCTGCGCTCCACCCATCCTACGCACGAGCATCGCGAAAGCGATGCGTCTCGAAGGACAAAGTCACCGAATGTGCCTAGATCTCCAGCGCCTCGATCCCAAGCCGTTCGAACAGCGCCGAGTCGTGGTCCTTGCCGGGATTGCCGGCGGTCAGAAGCGTATCGCCGACGAAGATAGAATTGGCGCCGGCGAAGAAGCACAGGGCCTGCATCTCGTCGGTCATGGCGGTGCGGCCCGCCGAAAGGCGAACAAAGGATTTCGGCATCAGGATGCGCGCCAGCGCAATGGTGCGGACGAACTCGATCGGGTCGATCGGATCGGCCTTCGCCAGCGGCGTACCGGCGATCGGGATCAGCATGTTGATCGGCACGCTCTCGGGATGCTCCGGCAGGTTCGCCAGCGTCACCAGCATGTCGACGCGGTCGCTTGCCTCCTCGCCCATGCCGACGATGCCGCCGCAGCACACCTTGATGCCGGACTCCCGCACATGGGCCAGCGTTTCCAGGCGGTCGGCAAAACTGTGCGTGGAGATGATGTTGCCGTAATGGCGCTCCGAGGTGTCGATGTTGTGGTTGTAATAATCGAGACCGGCCTCGCCGAGCCGCGCGGCCTGCGTGGCATCGAGCATGCCGAGCGTCATGCACGTCTCCATGCCGAGCGCCTTGACGCCCTCGACCATGGCGACCACGGCATCCATGTCGCGGTCCTTGGGGCTGCGCCAGGCGGCACCCATGCAATAGCGGGTGGCGCCGGCGTCGCGCGCCTTGCGCGCCTCGGCCAGCACGCGCTCGACTTCCATCAGCCGGGAAGCCTTCAGGCCGGATTCGTGATGGCTCGACTGGCTGCAATAGCCGCAATCCTCGGGGCAGCCGCCGGTCTTGATGCTGAGCAGCCGGCTGAGCTGCACCCTGTTGGGATCGAAATGCTGGCGGTGGATGGTCTGCGCCTGAAACAGCAGGTCGTTGAAGGGAGCCTCGTACAGCGCCAGCGCCTCTTCGCGCCTCCAATTGCCGCGAATATCGCCGTAGATCGGCGCCGCCGAATTCATTTCGCTGGAGCGCGCTGCAATCGTCATATCCCCTCCGCATCAGGCCGCAAGCCGGCCGACGGAGGCAACCTATCCCGACCGCCGGCCACCTCGCAATGCTTGCGGGCTGCCCGAACCGGCTTCTAACGGGCAAGTGACCGCCGGCATTCCCCTGGGTTCGGCATTCAGTCCGTGAACTCGAGATCAAACCGGCCGAGACCTGTCGGCTTGCTGGTGAATTTGAAAACCTTTCCG
>JBGPSI010000318.1:0-4304 GCA_041490045.1 Bradyrhizobium sp. | reverse complement strand
CAGGAAGGCTTGGCACAGGAAGGTTTGGCACAGGAAGGTTTGGCCATCGTCGAGGGATTCCGCGGCGACGTTCTGGTCTGGCTGCGCCTGCGCGACGGCCGGATCGAACGCTGCCATCTGCGCGACCCCTCGTGGTTTCAATGGCCGCTGCTGGAAGCCGCCATCGAGGGCAACATCGTCGCGGACTTTCCGCTCTGCAACAAATCGTTCAACTGCTCGTATTCGGGTGTGGATCTCTAGGGATGATGACCAGCAAACCGTCATTGCGAGCGTCGCTTCCGCCTTGGCTCGTTGAGCTACGGCGGACGCGACGCTCTTCGCAATGACGTTGAGGGATAACAGAGATGCGCAAGCTGCTGTTTCAAAGCCTGTTTCGTTCGCCATTTACAGAACCGGCGCCGTCGCCGGATGAGGCCGCCGTCGCCGAACTCGCAACCGAGCTCGGCCGCGCGGCGCGGCGGCGGCTCGGCCGCAGCCTCTCGATCCGCGAGGTCGACGCCGGCTCCTGCAATGGATGCGAACTCGAGATCCACGCCCTCAACAACGCCTATTACGATGTCGAACGTT
Organism: Bradyrhizobium sp.; assembly: GCA_041490045.1. Classification (GTDB taxonomy): domain Bacteria; phylum Pseudomonadota; class Alphaproteobacteria; order Rhizobiales; family Xanthobacteraceae; genus Bradyrhizobium. The sequence continues at coordinate 3,737 of JBGPSI010000318.1, read as the reverse complement.
TCGGGCTTCGCTTCGTCGCCTCGCCGCGCCACGCCGATGTGCTGATGGTGACCGGCCCCGTGACCAGGAACATGAGCGAAGCCCTGAAGCGCACCTATGACGCCGTCCCCAGCCCCAAATGGGTCGTCGCGGTCGGCGATTGCGCGCGGGATGGCGGCTGCTTCGCCGGCAGCTACGCGGTGGTCGGCGGGGTTGCCGCGGTGATCCCGGTCGACCTGCATATTCCGGGCTGCCCGCCGAGGCCGACCGCGATGCTGCAGGGCCTGCTGGCGCTGCTCGAACGGGTCGACGCAGCCGCGGCACAAACTTGAGAAAGTCGTTTCGAGACTACGCGTTCAGCGCGCCCGCTCCAGCGTCCGCGAGGACGACGGCTTTGACGGCCGGACCGTCTTCGGCTTCGGCTTGGCGACATGCTCGCGGAGCCGCACGCCCCGGCCCCCGGTCGTGCTTGCTGCGCCCGGATTGATCAGCTCGATCCCCGCGCCATCGAGCGCCGCCACCAGCTTCATCAGCGAATCGACGTTGCCGCGGACGACGCCGTCGCTGGCCTCCATGCGCTGGATGGTCGGCACCGAGAGGTCGGCGAGCTCGGCCATTTGCCGCTGATCGATGTTCAGGAGCGCGCGCGCGGCCCTGAGCTGATTGGCCGTGATCATGCAGCTGATTTCTCCGGTTTAGGGCGCGAACTGTCCGGTCACGGACATTTGGCGTTTGGCATGCTACATGATAAGAGATGTTTGATACATACAATTTAATGCATGGTGGCACCTGTGCGGCTGTTGGGGCGATATCAGGGCCGGAACGGCGAAATCGAAATCGTCGAGTGCGCGCAGTCCGGCACCCGCATCTATTTCGAACAGGGCGTGCGGCAGAGCCAGGCGACGCCCGACGGCGAGAGCGTCTTCACCTATGTCAGGCTGATGGACGAGTTGCTGTCGCGCTCGGCCAACATCCTGGTGTTGGGATGCGGCGGCGGCAATCTCGCCACAAGGCTGACCCGTCTCGGAAAGAACCTGACGATCGTCGACAACAATCCGATCAGCTTCGTGATCGCGCAGAAATTCTTCGCCCTGCCCGACGATCTCCTCTGCATCGTCTCCGATTTCCGCAAGTTCGTCTTCGAGGACGACACGCTTTACGACGGCATCGCCATCGACATCGGCGGGCCCGGTTTCAGCTTCAACGAGGAATTCGACGCCGAGACGTGCGAGGCGATCCGCGCGCGCCTGGCGCCGGGCGGCCGCATCGTCATGAATGTGACGGTGCCCAACGATATCGATCCGACGCCCGACCGGATCGCCGCACGGCTCGCCGGCGACGGCCTGCGGGTATGGATCGTCGACGAGCAGGGCATCGAGGACCGCAATGCGATCATCGCCTGCTTGCCGGAAAGGCAATTGAATGCACGCCCGGTGCTGCAGGAGGTAATGGGAAACACGTCGGAGCGCTGGTCGATCCGGCGCGGCCGGCTGCGCAGCCAGGATCTCGCCTGCGGATCGCGCCAGGGATGAAGCGTGAGGAAAGCTAACGACATGCGCCGAGATTGCCGGAAACGGCATCAAGCCCACACGCCGCTCGAACTTGAGGCCTGACAACTCACACCGCACGCAACGGACCAGACGCCTCGATCCCCGATTGCTTATTTCCTGCGCCGACTGCCCATAATTTCCGCAGCCGCTGCCCAAGTGCTGGCAGCGGCGCATCCAACTTTTTGTGCGCCCCGGGACAAGCCCGAAACCGGCAAGCGACCGTAGGCTTCCTTCGAACTTGGAACATGGCGCCGCCATGACAATGTCGAAGGAGAAAACACATGCACAGGCAGTTTTCCACCGAGGCCCGGGCGCGGCATTCCGCCGTGATCTCCGGATTGCGCAATGCCGCGCTGATAGCCCTCCTGTTGGCGGGTATCTGGGCGCCGACATCGGCGCAGGCCGCCGCCCCCGCCGGCTGCGCGGCGCTGCAGACCAAATATCCGCAGTTCAAGGGCAAGCAGCTCGTCAACGCGATCAACCCGCATACGCCGGGCTATGAAGCGATCGACCCGAAAGACCCGAGCAAATATGTCGGCTTCGACATCGACCTCGGCGAGGCGATCGGCGAGTGCCTCGGCTTCACGCTGAGCTACAAGCCCGTGACGTTCGCGGCGCTGCTGACGACACTGGCGAGCGGACAGGCCGACATCGTGATCTCCGACATCTACGCCACCGAAGAGCGCGCCAAGGCGGCCGACTTCATCACCTATTCGAAGGTGTTCGACGGCGTTCTCGTCGCCAAGGGCAATCCGAAGAAGATCACCGGCATCAACATCTCGATGTGCGGCGCAGCGGCGGCCGAGAACACCGGCTTCGTCGAAGTGCCGCTGGTGCAGGCGCTGATCCCCGAATGCAAGAAGGCCGGCAAGCCCGAGCCGACGCTGCAGCTCTACGACAACAACGCCAACTGTATCCAGGCGATCCTCGCCGGCCGCGCCGACACCTATGTCAACGATGTCAACACGGTCGATCAGGCGGTGAAAGCCAATCCGGACAAGCTGGAGAAGGCGATCGCGGTGACGATCCCCTATTCGGTCGGCATCGCCGTTCCCAAGAACAAGCCTGATTTCCGCGACGCCGTGATGGCCGCGCTGATCGAAGTGCAGAAGGCCGGGACCCACAAGGCCCTGCTCAAGAAGTGGGACCTCGACCCCAACAACTTCAAAGAGCCCGACATTCTCTCGGTCAAGTAATGTCGCTGTTCCTCCACTATCTCAGCCTGCCGTATCTGATCGAGGGCATCTGGTTCACCGTCATGGTGACCGCCCTCGGTCTTGCCGGCGGGCTGATCCTCGGCCTCGTGCTGGCGGCGATGCAGCTCAGCCGCTTTCCCGTGCTGGCTGTACTCGCGAGGGGCTATACCGTGATCTTCCGCGGCACGCCGCTGATCCTGCAGATGGTGTTCGCCTACGACGCGCTGCCGCAGATCGGCCTGAAACTTTCCGCGATCGGCGCCGCGGGTCTCGCGCTCGCCGCCAATGAAGCACCCTTCATCGCCGAAATGCTGCGCGCGGGCGTGCTCGGCGTCGACCGCGGGCAGGTGCTGGCCGGCCAGGCGCTGGGCATGACGCCTTCATTGCTGATGCGCCGCATCATCGCGCCGCAGGCCATCCGCACCATGATCCCCGCCTTCGGCAACGAGACCGTCAGCGCGCTGAAGAATTCCTCGCTCGCAAGCGTGATCTCCGTGCAGGAGCTGACGCTGCGAAGCACGCAACTGGCGTCCTCGACTTTCGATTTCTTCTCGATCTTCTTCGCCTCCGGCCTGATCTACCTCGTGCTCACCACACTGGTCAGCGTAATCCAGCTGTTCGTGGAGCGGGCGCTCGATCTCGACCGCGTCACGCCGCAGGGACGGCTTGCCATCTTCCTGCCCTGGCGTCGCGTCGATCTGGCGGCCAGGACAAAACTCGCCGAACCGCTGGCGCTGCTCGCCCCGCCGCACAGCCTGCTGCCGGAGATGACGGCGCCACGCCAGACCTCCCGGAGCGACCGGGCAAAGCACGCCGCGATGGTCCAGCGCAACAATGTCGCCGTCGAGGTGACCGGTCTGCGCAAGAACTACGGCGAGCAGACGGTGCTCAACGGCGTCGACCTGACGGTGCGGGTCGGCGAGGTGGTGGCGCTGCTCGGCCCCAGCGGCTCGGGCAAGAGCACGCTGCTGCGCTGCATCAATCATCTGGAGAACTGGGATTCCGGCATGGT
>JBGPSI010000317.1:0-4352 GCA_041490045.1 Bradyrhizobium sp. | reverse complement strand
CGAACTCGCGCAGCCGGGCCAGCGCGATCATGCTCTGCTCGGGCGTCTTGCCGAAGCCGATGCCGGGATCGAGCACGATGTTTTCACGTGAAATGCCCGCCTTGGTCGCGATGTCGATCGAGCGGGCGAAGAAGGCGGCAATGTCCTGCATGATGTCGATGCCGGGATCGGCGCGGTCGCGGTTATGCATGACGATCACGGGCGAACGGCGCGCCGCCAATAGCGCAGCCATGTCGGGATCGCGCTGCAGGCCCCAGACGTCGTTGGCGATCGATGCACCCGCATCGAGCGCCCAGCCGACGACCGCCGATTTCATGCTGTCGATCGATACGGGCGTACCGAGCGAAACCACCTCGGCCAGGATCGGCTGCAGGCGTTTCAGTTCCTGATCGGCCGAGACCGGCTCCGCGCCATAGGGGCGGGTGGATTCCGCGCCGATGTCGATGATGTCGGCACCCTCGGCGATCATGCGGCGCGCTTGCGCCAGCGCGCGCTCCGGCGCGATGAACTGGCCGCCGTCGGAAAATGAATCGGGCGTGATATTCAGCACGCCCATCACGGCCGGATACGGCCTGGACAGCAGCGCCGGCAATAACGGATGACCGGCGGGGGCGGCCGCCGGGGCGGGTCTGGACGTGGTCGCGATCATGCGGTCGCTTTGCGCGGTCCGTGCATGGGAGTCAAGACACCCCGCGCGCCTCGGGCAGCAGCGGAGCCGGGCCTCTTCCAGTGGGCTCTAATAGGTGATTTTGGGCTGCAGCTTGCGGGCCTGCGCGATCAGTTGCTCGACCGACTTTTCCGAAGGCAGGACGCGGACGAGTTTGCGCCTGGTATTCACTTCTTTCATATTTTGCGCCAGGCGCGCCGGATTGCGAAGGGCGAGTTCGCGAACCGTGGTGACGCCGGCGGCGCGTACCAGCCCGACCTTGGCCTTGCCCATGCCGGGGATCCGCATGTAGTCCGAAACATTGGCCCATTCCAACAATTGCTGCTCGCTGATGCCGGTCTTGGCCGCCAGCGTCTTGCGGCCCTTCACGGTCCGCGCCGCCTCGAGCAGCCCATCGGTGGTGCGAATGCCTACCGATTTGAGTTTTGAAGCGGCGAAGGATGGCAAGCCATCAATCTCGGAGATTGGATATGTCATGGTACTCGATTTGAAAAAATGTGCTTCAGGCGAACTGGCTGAGGCCCGGTGTCCCCTTGATGATCTCGCCCATCTGATCGGCTCCGATTTTGTCGCGACCGAACCTGAATAGTTCACGCGCGACGCTCTGAATCTCGCCCATACCCAAGCCAAGCCCCATCAGCTTGGTGCCCAGCGCCATCAGGCCGCCGCCCATCAACCTTCCGAGACCGCTGCTCTTGCTCGAAGCCGCGATCGCGGCTTCCGCACCGGGAATCTTGTCGATCAAAGCCTGAACCTTGTCGGAAGGACCCTCGTTGCGGAGGAAACCCAGAATGATACCGATAGTTTTTTCGGCGACAGCATCATCGATGCCGGCCTTTGCAGCCAGCCTTCCAATCAATTCGTCCATATTAGCCCGCCCTCATCCGGTTTCGTGCCGGACCCTTGCTTGTGGATTTATCTTGATCGTCCGCGTCGCGAATTACAAGCGACGACCGCCTTCGATGATACGATTCCGCCTCGATCGCTTGACGAGTGTTGCAGCAATGCAAGAGCAGGTGCGTATTTCGCAAAAAAATTGTCGCCTCAGGCCCATTCGTTGCAACTTTGGTAGGAAGTTTGCACGAAGCCGGTCGATCGGGTTTCGGCCCCCGCGCATTTCCAATCCACTCGAGGGGGCGTTGAGCGGTTTCAATCGGGTTGCAACATGCAGTATGATGCCGGGGGTCGGGCGACTAAATGCCCCGACGCGTGAAGAGGCGATGCAATGGTGACTCCCGATACCAAGTTGGCCGATACCGACGAGAAAATCTTCATCGGGAAGGGTGAAGCGCCGGCGTGGCTGACGCTCGGGCTTGCCAATCGCCACGGTCTCGTCACCGGCGCTACCGGAACCGGAAAAACCGTGTCGCTGCAGGTGATGGCGGAAGGATTTGCGCGCGCGGGCGTGCCGGTGTTTGCCGCCGATATCAAGGGAGATCTCTCCGGAATCTCCGAAGTCGGCGAAGCCAAGGATTTTATCGTCAAGCGGGCCGGCGACATGGGTCTCAGCTTTCAGCCCGACCAGTTTTCGACGGTATTTTGGGATGTCTTCGGCGAGCAGGGCCATCCGGTGCGCGCCACCGTCACCGAAATGGGACCCTTGCTGCTGTCGCGGATGCTCGATCTCAATGACGTGCAGGAAGGCGTGCTGAACGTCGCGTTCCGTGTCGCCGACGACAACGGTCTTGCACTTATAGATATGAAGGACCTCCGCGCGCTCCTGGATGCGATCGTCCCGGACAGCGGCAAGAAGGGGGCGGACGGCGACGACGATCCGCTGGCGCCGATCCGCAAGGCCGCGCAGGGGTTCGGCAATGTCACCAAGGCGACAGTAGGGACCATCCAGCGTCAGCTGCTGGTACTCGAAAACCAGGGCGGCACGAAATTTTTCGGCGAGCCGGCGCTGACGCTGAAGGATTTCATGCGCACCGACAGCGACGGCCGGGGCATGGTCAACATCTTGGTGGCCGACAAGTTGATGCAAAGCCCGCGGCTGTACGCGACTTTCCTTTTGTGGATGCTGTCGGAATTGTTCGAAGAGCTGCCCGAGGCGGGCGATCCTCCAAAGCCCAAATTGGTGTTCTTCTTCGACGAGGCGCATCTGTTGTTCAACGATGCGCCGAAGGCGCTGATGGACAAGATCGAGCAGGTGGTGCGGCTGATCCGGTCCAAGGGGGTCGGCGTTTATTTCGTGACTCAAAATCCGATCGACGTGCCGGACAAGGTGCTCTCCCAACTGGGCAACCGCGTGCAGCATGCGCTGCGCGCCTTCACGCCGCGCGACCAGAAGGCGGTGGCTGCCGCCGCGCAGACCTTCCGGCCCAATCCGAAGCTCGACACGGCCAAGGTCATCATGGAGCTGGGCAAGGGCGAAGCGCTGGTGTCCTTCCTGGAAGGCAACGGCACGCCGGCGATGGTCGAGCGCGTCATGATCCGGCCGCCATCGGCGCGGATCGGACCGATCACGCCGGAGGAACGCAAGGCGATCATGGACGCAAGCCCGGTGAAGGGCAAATACGACACCACGATCGACGCCGAATCCGCCTACGAGATGCTGCAGAAGCGCGTGGCCGGAACCGCGGCGCCTGCGGACGGGTCGGCCGGCGGCGGGGGAGGAATTCTCGGCCAGATCGGGGGAATCGTCGGGACGATTTTCGGCACCAACGTATCGCGCGGAAGATTGTCGACCGGTCAGCTCATCGCGCGAAGCGTCACGCGCTCGGTCACCAACAAGGTGGTCGGCGGAGTAGCTGCCGATCTCGGCAAATCCGTCGCCGGCTCGATGGGCGGTTCGGTCGGCCGCGCGCTGGTGCGCGGCGCGCTCGGTGGCCTGCTGCGGCGATAGAGCATGATCCGGAAAAGTGGGAACCGGTTTTCCTTCGACAAACGCGAAGCGTTTGCTCGGAGATCATGCTCAAATAAAGAGATAGAGCGGGGTGACGATTCGAAGAAAAGTCATCCCGATCCAGGGTTCGATCGTTTGCCGCATCGTTACCTCCCCCTTAATCTGCGGAAAGCCTGAGTGTGCTGAAATACCCGTCGCTGCGAGCACCGCTCGATATTCTGTTTCTGGTCTGCTGTATCGCGCTGACGGCCGACGTGCTCGCGCCGGAAATTTTTGGGCACGGAAAGACCAAGGATTATCCGCTCTGGTTCTGGGCCGGCCAGCAGGTCCTTCACGGCGGGAATCTCTACCCCAGCGATCCCAAAACCTATTTCGAGTTCATCTATCCGCCGCTGCCTGCGGTTCTGCTCGCGATACCCGCGTATTTCGGCAAGCTGTTTCTCTATACATGCCTGGCGGTCTTGAACGCGGTCGCGTGGTGGATGACGGCGCAGCTCTCCAACGCAATGACAGGGTCGGGCCGGACACCGGGCCCGTGGCTGTTCGCATTGCCGGCTTTTGCCACGGTCACCTTCGTCTTCGACATGTTCGATCTCGGCCAGCCGAACCTGGTGCTGCTGGCGATGATGTTGTACGGGATCTGGCTGCTGCAGCACGAGCGGCCGTGGATGGCCGGAAGCATGTTTGCGCTGGCCACCGCGATCAAGGTTTTTCCGGTGGCGGTGTTTCCCTATCTGGTGTGGCGCAGGCAGTGGGCCACCGCGGCAAGCATGGTCGTATTCACCGCGATTTTCCTGTTCGTGGTTCCGGCGCCGGTGCGCGGCTTCCAGCACAATGTCT
>JBGPSI010000316.1:0-4364 GCA_041490045.1 Bradyrhizobium sp. | reverse complement strand
GCCAGTGGCGCCAGGGCCTGGCTGATATGCACCGCGCCGACGATCACGAGCTTGGCGGTCGGCGCATAGACGTTGAGAAACAGCTTCTTGCCGCCGGCCTCGACCGTGCCGCTCTTGCCCGTGCGCAATTGTTTTGCAAGCTCCGCGCGCAGGGGATCGGCGGCGAAGTCGGCGGCTTTCACCAGCCGCTGCTCGCCGCTTTCGGTGTCAGTGACGAGAATGACCGGCCGGCGCGCGGCGCGCTCGGCGTTGAGCTGATGCAGCGTCTCGAGTTTCACGACTGGCCAACCTTTTCCACGAACACGCGGATGGTGCCGCCGCAGGACAGCCCGACATTCCAGGCGGTCTCGTCGGCGACGCCGAATTCGAGCATCTTGGGCTTGCCGCTGGCGATCACGTCCAGCGCCTCGGTGACGACAGCGCCCTCGACGCAGCCGCCGGACACCGAGCCCAGGAACGTGCCGTCATCGTTGATGACGAGGCTGGAGCCCGCCGGCCGCGGCGCCGAACCCCAGGTCTCGACCACGGTGGCGAGCGCCACGCCATGACCAGCCTTCTGCCAGTCCTCAGCCGCCTTCAGAATGTCTTCGTCGCGATTGAGCATGGGAGCCTCTTTCAAGCTGCGGACCTTATCAGGCTGCGGTGGTGCACCGGCGGCACCGAGGACAGCGCCGTGATCAGCCCCTCGATCGAACTCAAATTATGCACCGGGCGGAATTCGTCAACGTGTGGCAGCATCATTTTGATGCCCTGCGCCTTGGCCTCGAAGCCGTCATAGCGCAGCAGCGGGTTGAGCCAAATCAGGCGGCGGCAGGACCGGTGCAGCCGGTCCATCTCGAACGCCAGTTTTGCATCCGCCTCGCGCTCCAGCCCGTCGGAGATCAATAGCACGATCGCGCCCTGCCCGAGCACTCGCCGGCCCCACAATTTGTTGAACGTGTGCAGCGAGGTGCCGATACGGGTGCCACCGGCCCAATCCTCCACCGATGATGAGCAACTCGCCAGCGCTTCGTCGGGATCGCGCGCCCGCAGGCTGCGGGTCACATTGGTCAGCCGGGTGCCGAACAGGAACACCGACACGCGCTTGCGCGCATCAGTGATGGCATGCAGGAAATGCAGGAACAGCCGCGTATATTCGCTCATCGATCCCGAGATATCCAACAGCGCCACGATCGGTGCAGGCTTGTCGATCCGCCCCAGCCGGTGAATGTCGATGATGTCGCCGCCGGTGCGAAGGCTGCCGCGCAACGTGCGGCGCATGTCGAGTCGCAAGCCCCGCGCATCCGGCTGGTAGCGGCGGGTGCGCAATTCGGCCTGCGGCAGTCTCATCTTCTCGATGGCGCGGGTCACTTGCGCGATCTCGGCCGCGCTCATCTGCGCGAAATCCTTTTTCTGCAGCACTTCCTTGTCGGAGACCGAAAGCCTGAGTTCCTGCTCCTGGGCCTGTGGCGTCTCGGTCATCTGCGGCTGCGCCAGCGCCTCCTGGACCCGGCGCGAGGCCGGCGGCGGCTTTTTCTTGGCGTGATCCGGCAGCGGCACCGAATCCAGCATGTGCTTCCACTCCTCGGCGGCGCGGAAGAACAGGTCGAAGGCCTGCGCGAAGATCAAAGCATGCTCGTGGCGCTTGACGAAGATCGACTCCAGCGTGGTGAAAACGTCGGCGCGCTTGCCGATGTCGATCACCTGCAGCGCATTCATGGCATCGATGATGGCGCCGGGACCTACCGGAATCCCGGCCGCCCGCAGCGCGCGGGCAAAGCCGATGACATTGTCGGCCATTTGGCCGGTCGGGGGCGAGAGATGATTGATGGCCATCGGTCGGTCCACATCCCACTGCCGTCGTTCCGGGGCGCGCCACTTGGCGCGAGCCCGGAATCCATAACCACGATCGGGACTATGGATTCCGGGCCTGCGCCCAAGAGGGCGCATCCCGGAATGACGAGCGTTGTTAGTCTTCGCTCGTCGCCTCTTTCAAAACCTTTTGCAGCGTGTCGCCCTGCATCCGCGCGATGTCGTCCTGGTACTTTAACAATGCGCCGAGCGTGTCGCCCACCACCTGCGGGGTCAGCGAACGGGCATCCAGCTCAGTGAGTGCGGTGGCCCAGTCGAGGGTCTCGGCGACCCCGGGCGATTTGTAGAAATCCTGGTTGCGCAGAGCCTGCACGAACTTGACCACCTGCTGCGACAGTTTCGCTGAAATGCCGGGAACGCGCGATTTGACGATCGCGAGCTCGCGCTCGGCGGTGGGATAGTCCACCCAGTGATAGAGGCAGCGGCGCTTCAGCGCGTCGTGGATCTCGCGGGTGCGGTTGGAGGTGATGATGACGATCGGCGGATGCGGCGCCTTCACGGTGCCGAGTTCGGGGATCGTCACCTGGAAATCACTGAGAATTTCCAGAAGATACGCCTCGAACGCCTCGTCGGCGCGGTCGAGTTCGTCGATCAGCAGCACCGGGGCGCCCGCGACATCCGGCTCCAGCGCCTGCAGCAGCGGCCGCTTGATCAGATAGCGCTCGGCGAAAATGTCCGATGACAGCTGCTCGCGGTCGGTATCGCCGGCCGCTTCCGCAAGCCGGATCGCGATCATCTGCGCCGCACTGTTCCACTCGTAGACGGCGGAAGCGACGTCCAGCCCCTCATAGCATTGCAGCCGGATCAGCTTGCGTCCCAGCGCCGCCGACAGCACTTTGGCGATTTCGGTCTTGCCGACGCCGGCCTCGCCCTCGAGAAACAGCGGCCGGCCCATGCGCAGCGATAGATAGGTGACCGTCGCAAGCGACCGCTCGGCAAGGTAGCCACGCGAGCCGAGAAGCTCGAGCATCGCATCGACGGAATTGGGAAGCGCCGCTGCGGTCATGGAAGAACCAATCTAGATGAGCCGAAAACCGGCAATGTCAGGCTTTGGCGGTCGCGGCTTCGACGGCGCGGCGCGCCAGCACCGCGATCAGATGGGCGCGATATTCGGCGCTGCCGTGCAGGTCGCTGTTGAGCCCGTCCGCGGGCACCGTCAGGCCGTCGAGCGCCTTCGGCGAGAAGCGCTTCTTCAACGCTTCCTCGAACGAGGCGACGCGGAACACGCCTTCGGATCCGGCGCCGGTAACGGCGACGCGCACATCCGACGGCCGCTTGGCGACGAACACCCCGACCAGCGCGTAGCGCGAGGCCTGGTTGCGGAATTTGACGTAGGCCGCCTTCTTCGGCACCGGGAACATCACCCTGGTGATGATCTCGTCGCTCTCCAGCGAGGTCGTGAACAGGCCCTGGAAGAACTCTTCCGGCTTCAGGCGGCGCTTGTTGGTGACGATGGTAGCGCCGAGCGCGAGACACGCCGCGGGATAGTCGGCGGTGGGGTCGTTGTTGGCGAGCGAACCGCCGATGGTGCCCTTGTGTCGCACCGCGGGATCGCCGATCAGGCCGGCGAGTTCGGCCAAAGCCGGGATCGCCTCGCCGACAATGGCCGAAGTTGCGACCGCGTGATGGGTCGCGGTGGCGCCGACCACGAGCGAACGGCCCTTGATCTCGATGCCGTCCAGCCCCTCGATATGGGAGAGGTCGACCAGATGCGGCGGGCTCGCGAGCCGCTGCTTCATCACCGGCAGCAGGGTATGGCCACCCGCGATCACCTTGGCGTCTTCATTCTTGATCAGCAGATTGGCGGCCTGCCGCACGGTCGCCGGACGATGGTATTTGAATTCGTACATGAAAGATCCTTGATCGCCGTGCGCTGACGTTCTTTACGCGAGATCGGAGTTCGCCATCGCCTTGGCGCCGGCCGCGATCGACTGAACGATGTTCTGGTAGCCGGTGCAGCGGCAGAGATTGCCTTCGAGCTCTTCGCGGATGGTGTGGTCGGAAAGATCATGACCCTTGCGGTGGACGATATCGACCGCGGTCATGATCATGCCGGGAGTGCAGAAGCCGCATTGCAGGCCATGATGCTCGCGGAACGCCTCCTGCATAGGATGCAGCGGCGCGCCGTCGGCCGCCAGCCCCTCGATGGTCCGCACTTCGTGGCCGTCCGCCATGACCGCGAGCGTGGTGCAGGACTTCACCGCCTTGCCGTCCAGATGCACAACGCAGGCGCCGCATTGCGAGGTGTCGCAACCTACATGGGTGCCGGTCAGCCGCAGATTCTCGCGCAGGAACTGCACCAGGAGGGTGCGGGGGTCGACATTGGCGTTGACGGGATTACCGTTCACAATCAAGGAAATCTTGGCCATTCAGCACTCTCTTCATCTGCACTGCCGCATTGCACGGCAGCACAGTCATTAAAATCGTTACGGGCGGCATAATATGGGCCATCCCGGCAATGAGCAACCTCACCTTCGGCACGGCCCGATGGCCTGGCGGCCCTTGGCAGGATT
>JBGPSI010000315.1:0-4368 GCA_041490045.1 Bradyrhizobium sp. | reverse complement strand
TGCGATGCGAACGCGGCGAGGGCGACGCGAGGGATCGCGAACTGAGCCTGGAATGGGAAGTTGTCTACGCCGCGCTTCGCAACGGACCGCGCGCGGTCGCCGAGAGCGAACTGAGCGCGTTCCTGACGAAGTATCCGGAAGATCGGATCGCCCGCTATTATCAGGAGGCCGTGCGCACTGCGTGCGGCACGTAGAAGGCGCGCTGAACCGTCCCCAATCAGCTCCCGAACCCGAACTGCCGGTCGATCCGGCGCCGGAGCAGATGATCAATCGACAGCGCGCCCGCGCCGCGGCAGAGCAGAACCAGCAGCATGGCGGCCCACTGGATATGCGTCGGCCAGGCCTGCGGGTAGACGAAGATTTCGATAACCGCGGTCATTCCGAGCAGGACGAAGGCCGCCGGTCGTGTCAGCAGGCCTAGCATCAACAGAACCGGCGTCGTCAGTTCGATCGTGGTCGCCGCGTAGGCAGCGATCTCCGGGGGCAGCAGCGGCAACTGATATTCGTCGGTGAACAGCGACAGCGTCGTATCCCAGTTGGCTAGTTTTGCCATCGCGGAGTTCCAGAATACGGTCGCAACCGCAAACCGCAGCGGCAGCGCGAGCCAGGTATAAGGGACTGCGTCCAGCGCTGCCCGAACCCGCCCGAATATGCCCGGGACCGGCGATGAAGGCCGGGTTGCAGTCAAATTGCCGCTCATTCGTTCATCCCTAGATTTATGGAGTCTGGTGCTGCGGGAGTCGCCAGTCCGAATCCGGAGAAGCGTCCAGACGTCAGGTGGTCCGCGAGCGCCGTCGAGCCATCGAAGTCGCCGACTACATCGAGAGCCGCTTCGATCGGCTGTCCCGCGCAGAGATTCGACAGGAAAAGCCAGGACGCCTCATCGAGCCGCTCGACTTCCACGCCGGTTTCACGGCGCTCGACGAGCAGCCTGACCGGCCCGGACTCGATATCGATTGTTCCAAGCGCTTGATCATCGCGCGCCAGAACCGCGCCCAAGATCGCGTCAGCCGGATGAGCAAGCCGCAGAAGGCTGACGGAGGGATGGGCAACGAACGATATCCGGCCCTGGTCCTCGGGGCTGACAGCGCCGAGCAGCGCGACGTCGAGCGGTGCGGCGTCGGCAGCGTGCAGCGCGGTGTTCACCGCCCATTCCAGTTCGGCGACATCTCCGAGATAGACGATCGATTTCGCTTGCGGAAAAGCCCGAAGAAAGTCCGGAAACGCGGCGCCGAACAGATCGAGCCAGGCCTCCCGCGGCGGATGTCCAGCAATGAAGAATTGAGCGGCGCCTTCGAAGAACTCCTCACCGACCAATCGTTCTGTCGCGGGAAAGGAGAGCCGGAGCGCTTTGGTCAGGGTGTGAATGAACGTGTTGCGATAGATGTCCAGCCGATCCGCGGTGATGTGCCCCGCGAGCATCGCGGAAACCGGCTCGTTATCCCGGTGAACGAGGCTCGCCTGCATGGCGGTCTGCACTTCAAGCAGCGTCGGCATCCGAGCCTCCGTCGACGCCCGGGATAAGGCTTGCAGCGTGATTGGCCTCCTGAAGCAGGATGTCCAGCGGCGGCACATCGTTGTCCCACTCGATGAGGGTCGGGACAGCTCCGAAGCGCGCGATTGCCTGCCGGTAGAGCGACCAGACTTCCTCGCTGACGCGGGAGCCGTGATCGTCGATGCGCAAGCTGCTTCCGTCGGCGAGGGTCTTGATACTGTGTCCGGCCAAATGGATTTCGCCGACGGCGTGGGGCGGCAAGGCGGCGATATAGGCCGAGGCATCCCAGCTGTGGTTGTGGGCGCTGACGCAGATGTTGTTGACGTCGCACAGGATGCCGCAGCCGGTGCGGGCGGCTACCGCCGCCATGAACTCCCATTCCGGAATGATCGAGTTGCCGAACGCAATGTAGGTTGAAGGATTCTCGACCAAAATCCGGCGCCTCAGATAGTTTTGGGTCTGGTCGACGTGGCGGCAGACAACTTCAAGTGCTTCCTCCGTCATCGGCAGCGGAAGCAGATCGGCGAGGTAAGTCCCGCCAACAACGTTCCATGCGATATGTTCGGACATCAGGCCGGGCTCGATCCGCTCGGCAACCTTCCGTATGCGCTCGAGATGCGCCGGATCGATCCCTTCGGCGCTGCCGAGCGACAGCCCGACGCCGTGCAGCGATATCGGCGTGTCGCGCCGGATGGCGTCGAGATATTGCAGCGGCGTCCCGCCGCCCATGTAATTCTCGGTATGAACCTCCATCCAGGCCACCTCCGGGCGCGTGTCGAGCACGGCCTGGTGGTGCTGAAAGCGCAGCCCGATCCCGGCTTTCGCCGGGATCAGGCTGGCCTGGCTGATGTCGGGGACGCGCATCAGCGTAACGATCTCAGCTCGCGGTGGTCTTGCCGCCCTGGATCTTGCCGCAGTCGCCTGCCGGCAACAGCACGAACGATTTGGGATCGCGCGCCTGGGTCGCCTGGCCGGCGCAGGAATGCGCGCCTTCCGCGCAGTCGTTCTTTGCTGCGGCGTTGATGCCAAAGCACTTTTCGAGCTTGTTCTTGCCCATGCGTTCCATGTTGTCCTTCACGACCTGGGGCGGGTTTTTCATGCCCTGGGCGTGAACGACGGGAGCCTGCATGGCAAGCGCGAGGCCAACGGCGGTCGTCAAGGTGGAAATGGCAAGCAGACGGCGGTTCATGATGTCTTCCTCTCCTGTTGTGTCCCATCGCGGAACGCACAAGATGAGGTTCGACCTCGGATCGGAAAAGGTTAGCGGCATTGTGGAAAATTCTTTTCTGTCGCAGCACCCGCTCCCGGTGTATCCAGTCACCCGGACCGCCTCGATCGGCGTTGGAAACAGGCAGACATGCCGGGTTGCAGCAAGGAAAATCCTCCGTACCCCAATGCGCCAAGGTTGACGCTTGTCGCTTCGGCCGGGTCGGACGACACGCGAACGTCCAATAGCCAACCGGACTGGTCGGCATTGATGGCAAGATCGCAGGATGGCGATCGTGACGCCTATCGCGTTTTGCTCAAACAGATCGAACCCTATGTCCGGTCGGTCGCGGCGAGATGTTTCAATCGGCCGGCCGATGCCGAAGATGCCGTTCAGGATGTGCTGCTGACCGTTCATGCCGTTCGCCATACCTACGATCCGAAACGATCGTTCGCGCCCTGGCTCGTCGCGATCGCCAATCGTCGCATCATCGATCGGCTGCGCCGTCATACCCGTCAGAAGGCTCGGGAAGTCGAATTGTCCACCGAACATGAAACCTTTGCCGAGGAACCAGCGAACCTTGATAGTGCGATACCGGCAGAGCTGACGCTGGCCGGTGCGATCGACAAGCTGCCGCCGGATCAACGGGACGCCATCAGAATGCTCAAGCTCAACGAGATGTCCCTGAAGGAGGCATCAAATGCGAGTGGACGGTCAATCGCGGCGCTGAAGGTTGCGACCCATCGCGCCATCAGGAACTTGCGCCAGATGCTGAAAGGTGGGCGGTCATGAGGAGGACATCCGACCTCATTGATGCGCTCGTCGATTCGGCGACCCCGGTCCGGCGGCTGTCTCCGCCGTTCCTGCGCGCCGCCCTGTGGCTTGCGCTTGCGGTCGGCGTGCTGGGGCTGCTTTGCATCGCTCACGGGGTGCGACCGGACATTTCCATCCGCTTGCAGCAGCCGGTGTTCGTCGTGAGCATGGTCGCAGCGCTTGTCACAGCTATCCTGGCGGCATGGGCTTCTTTCAAATTGAGCCTGCCGGACAGTTCGCGTTGGTGGGTTTTGCTGCCGACGCCGGCGCTCGCCATGTGGGTCTCGACGATTGGTTACGGGTGTCTGACCGATTGGGTCACCATGAGCCCCGACGGCGTACGCATGGGCGAGGCTGTCCGCTGCTTTGCAACCCTGCTTCTGACCAGCGTTCCCCTGTCGATCGCGATGCTGATCATGCTTCGTCACGCAGCCCTGCTGCGGCCAACGGCGGTGAGCATGGCCGGGGGTCTGGCGATCGCGGCGATGACGTCGTTTGCGCTGTCGCTGATCCACGACCTCGACGCGACGATCATGATCCTGATCTGGAATCTCGGCGTTGCCACCCTGATCGCCGGACTGGCCGGGATATTTGGCCGGCCTGTGTTGGCGTGGGTCGCAGCGCGCGTCATGCCGGCGCTGCCTCCGCAACTGTCCGAGCAGTGACACGGCAAAAATCCTGGCGCCGCGGTCTCCTTTACGGACTTGCACGCAAAATCGAATTTCTCCAGCCGGATCAAGCTGTTTCTACCTGTCCAGTCCTCGTCGAAAAAATATTCCGCTTCACGTTTTGCGCAAATCACCTGTTTATCTCCGGCCATCCCGTTCCGAGAGAGGGGCGTTGGCCATCGTCA
>JBGPSI010000314.1:0-4383 GCA_041490045.1 Bradyrhizobium sp. | reverse complement strand
GGCGGAGTAATCTCTTCCTGACATTCCGGCGCGCGACGAAGTCGCGAACCTCAGATGCGCAATTGCGCATCGGGGAATCTCGAGATTCCGGGTTCGATGCTTCGCATCGTCCCGGAATGACGAACATGGACAACACTACTTCAACGCTGCCTTAAGCTTCGCCACATTCTCCTCCAGCACCTTGCCGTCTTCCTTCTTGCTCGCGGGCGGCAGCAGCGCCACGCCGTGGTGACGGGGCATCACATGCATGTGCAGATGAAACACCACCTGTCCGCCGGCGGGTTCGTTGAATTGCTGCACGGTGATACCATCGGCCTTGAAGGCCTTCATGGCAGCGGCCGAGATCTTGTGCGCGGCGCGGGCGACATGGGCGTAGTCTTCAGGTGAAATATCGAGGATGTTGCGGGCCGGCGCCTTCGGGATCACCAGCGTATGCCCGGGGCTGCGCGGCATGATGTCGAGAAAGGCCAGCACGTGGTCGTCCTCATAGACCTTGTAACTCGGGAATTCGCCGCGCAGGATCTTTGCAAAGGGGTTTTGGGGGTCGTAGGCGGTCATGGCGTCTCCGGAAATCGAGCTTTTCTTCTAGGATGGTTCGTCGGTCTTGCGAAACGGGCCGGCCTCACCGAGTTCGCGTCCCGCTGCTGCGACATAGGCGCGTTCGCGCTTGAGGTAGTCCGCGATCGCGTGGCGCAGGCCGGGGTCGGCGATGTAGTGCGCGGAGTAGGTGGTCTGAGGCAGATAGCCGCGCGCGATCTTGTGCTCGCCCTGCGCGCCGGCCTCGACGACTTTCAGGCCGCGCTGAATGGCAAAATCGATCGCCTGATAATAGCAGACCTCGAAATGCAGGAACGGGTGATGCTCGATCGCGCCCCAGTTGCGGCCGAATAGCGTATCGGAGCCGATGAAATTGATGGCGCCGGCGATCCAGCGTCCATTTCGCCGGGCCATCACCAGCAGCACGTCCTTCGCCATGCTCTCGCCGATCAGCGAGAAGAACGCGCGGTTCAGGTAAGGCCGGCCCCATTTGCGCGAACCGGTCTCCGTGTAGAAATCGAAGAATGCGTCCCAGGCGTCCTCGGTGATGTCCTGGCCGGTGAGCGCGTGGATGGTGATGCCGCTTGCCACGGCATCGCGCCGCTCGCGCTTGATCGCCTTGCGATGCCGTGAGTTCAGGGTGGCGAGGAAATCATCAAAACTGGCAAATCCCTGGTTGTGCCAGTGAAACTGCTGGTCGGTCCGCTGCAAGAACCCGTGAGTGGCGAGAAATTTCCATTCCGCCTCGCGCGCAAAGGTGACGTGAACCGAGGAGGCCTTGGTCGCCTCGCATAGCGCGACCAGTCCGCTCGCCAGCGCAGTGCCGATCTCATCCTTGTCGACGCCGTCGCGGATCAACAGGCGAGGGCCCGTGGCGGGCGTAAAGGGAACCGAGACCTGCAGCTTCGGATAATAGCGGCCGCCGGCGCGCTCATAGGCGTCGGCCCAGCCGCGGTCGAACACGTATTCGCCTTGCGAATGCGATTTCAGATAGCAGGGCACGATGCCGGCGACCTCGCCGTCGATCCGGGCGAGCAGATGCCGCGGTCCCCATCCGGTCCGCGCGCAGGCCGAGCCTGAGGTCTCCAGAGCGGAGAAAAATGCATGTGAAACAAAGGGGTTATAGGGGGATTTGGAACCGTCGCCCGAATTGGTCGCGCTATCTGATGAAGCCAGGCTGTCGAAGCCAGCGAGGCTGTCCGGAGCTGCGGCCGGATTGGCGCAGGCATTCCATTCCCCGGCAGCAATCTGGCTGACGGAAGAGACGGCTTCGAGCGTTATTTCGGATGAATCCATCGGCGGTTTGAACCGGTCACGCGTTACGATCAGCCATCGCTCATGCTGACGCACCCGACGGCGCGCATGGTGACCAATGCAAAGATCGTGCATTGCCGCGGCGACTTCAAGAGCAGCCAGGGCCGACTCAAGTTCCCGGCACAAACCCCTCAAAGATCATCTGATCCGCGTATCGGGCGGCGCGCTCGCGCTGTTCCGGGGTGCGCACGGTCCAGGTCAACAGCGGCAGGCCGAACAGGTTGCGGGCGATCCAGGGCGCCGGCGCCGGCAACTGGTTGACCCAGTAGGCGACGAAGTGCGGCCGGGTGCGGAACGCGTGGCGCAGATAAAGCATGCTCCGGCGCTGGTCGGGCGTGAGGTTTTTCCAGTAATCGTCGTCGTAATTGCGCTGGGCGATGATGCCGCGCGGCAGCGCCGGCATGGTCTCGCGCAGCGCCTGCACCTGGTCGGGATCGAACGACATTCCGACCGCAGGGCCGGAATAGGAGGCGAGCACCTGCGCCATCCGCCTGACCAGCTTGCGGTCGCCGTCAAAATGGCTCTTCACCTCGATCACCAGCGGCACCCGGCCATTGACCAGCGTACAGAGATCGCCGAGCGACATCATGCGCTCGGGCGTATCCTTGAACCTGACCGCCCTGAGTTCGGCGGCGGTCTTCTGAAGCAGCGCGCCGCTGCCTTCGGTGAGGCGGCCGAGCGCATCGTCATGATGCACCATCGCCTCGCCGTCGGCGGTGAGCTGGATGTCGCATTCGATGCTGAAATTGCCCGCGATTGCGGCTTCCGCGGCCGCCGGCATGTTCTCGATAATGCCGCGCGCGGCGTCGTGCAGGCCGCGATGAGCGACCGGCCGCGCCGTCAGCCAGGCAGGGGCGTCCACCTCGCGTCCCCGCTATGAGACCTCGAACACCCCTTCGACCTCCACCGCCGCATCGGCGGGCAGGGAGGCAACGCCGACGGTGGTGCGGGCATGGCGGCCCTTGTCACCAAAGGCCAGGACCATCAGGTCGGACGCGCCGTTCAGCACCTTCGGCCCGTCGAGAAAATCCGGCGCCGAATTGACGAAGCCGCCAAGCCTGATAACGCGGACCACCTTGTCGAGGTCGCCGAGCGCGGCCTTGACCTGCGCCAGAAGATTGATGCCGCAGCCGCGCGCCGCGGCGTTGCCCTGTTCAACGCTGACGCCGGCGCCCAGCTTGCCCTTGGCGATCAGCTTGCCCTGCGGGTCGAAGCAGACCTGGCCGGAGACGAACAGCATATTTCCGGTGCGGACAAAACCGACGTAGTTTGCCACTGGGCTCGCAGGCGCGTGCAAGACCACGCCCTGTGCCGCAAGTTTCTGCTCGACCGTACCCGCCATGTTTCGTCCCCGTTTGATATGACTTGCGCCCGAAAGATACCTGATCGGGCCGCTTTGTTTCGCGCATCGCGCCTTCACTTGCAAGGGAGCTGGACCCGTGTGGATATGCCGAAAAACGAGCCGTTTCGGAGCGCCGATTCGTACATTTTCGTGAAGCGGCCCTAGTTGCGGCGCAATGGCGCGGTCAATAATGTGATGAATCACAGCGCATTTCCCAAGGAAACACACATGGCCCGTTGGCTCCGTATTCCGCGTACTCCATCGCTGCTGGCGGTTGCCGCCATCGCTGTCGGGGCGGGCGTCAGCGACGGGCAGGCCGCCAACGCGGCCAACGCCGCCTTTCTTCCGCATCAGGCGCTCTACGACCTCAGCCTGGTGAAGTCGCGCGGCTCGGCCTCGATCGACAACGCGCGCGGGCGCATATTGTACAATTTCTCCGGCAGTGCCTGCGAGGGCTACACGTCGGAATTCCGGCAGGTCTCGGAGCTGAACAGCGGCGAGGGCAAGGTGACGCTGAGCGATCTGCGCTCGACCTCCTGGGAGGATGCCGGCGGCAAGAGCTACAAGTTCAAGATCGATACCCGAATGAACGATACCGATTCGAGCCCGGTCGACGGGGTTGCCGAGCGGACCGGTGATCACATCACCGTCAAGCTGACGCAGCCGGAAGCCAAGACCTTCACGCTCGACGGCTCGACGGTGTTTCCGACCGAACAGATCCGCCGCATCATCGCCGCCGCGAAAGACGGAAAATCCCTGCTCGAGCTCACGGTCTACGACGGCTCCGACAATGGCGAGAAAGTCTACAACACGCTGACCGTGATCGGGGCGCCGATCGCCGGCGACCGCGCGGTTGCTTCTCCCGATCCCGCCACCACCAGCGACGCGATGAAATCGCTGACGCGATGGCCGGTGACGGTGAGCTATTACGACCGCGACGCCAAGGCCAAGGAAGGCGAGCAGACGCCGGTCTATGCGATGTCGTTCGAACTGTTCGAGAACGGCGTCTCGCGCGCGCTGGTGCTCGACTACAATGATTTCGTCATTTCCGGCGTGCTCGGCAAGTTCGACGTCAAGGACTCCAAGCCGTGTCAGCAGGCGCTAGCGCCGAACTAGTGGTCTGATTCATTCGGACGATTCCCAAATCGACCGAAGCAGTTCAATCTCTCGGCATGAGAGCAGGAATTATC
>JBGPSI010000313.1:0-4402 GCA_041490045.1 Bradyrhizobium sp. | reverse complement strand
CGGTGCGTCGGCAAGGGCTGCGACGGGATCGGCGGCGCCGGTCATGGCATCGAGCGCCCGCTGCGCCGAGGCGGGCCCGACCCCCGGGATCAGATGCATCAGCCTGAAACCGGCGACGCGGTCGCGCGGATTTTCCACAAAACGCAGCAGCGCCAGCATGTCCTTGACATGCGCGGCATCGAGGAATTTCAGGCCGCCGAATTTGACGAAGGGGATGTTGCGCCGGGTGAGTTCGACTTCCAGCGGCCCGGAGTGGCTGGAGGTGCGGAACAATACCGCCTGCTGCTTCAACAGCGTGCCGGTTTCGCGGTTCTCCAGGATGCGCTCGACGATGCAGCGGGCCTGGTCGGCCTCGTCGCGCACGACGACGAGCCGGGGCTTTGAGCCCGAGGTCCGGTCGGTCCACAGGTTCTTGGTGAAACGCTCCCTGGCAAGGTCGATGACGCCGTTGGCCGCGGCAAGGATCGTCTGCGTCGAACGATAGTTGCGATCGAGTGTGATGATGTCGGCCGGCGGCGAGAACTTTCCGGGGAATTCGAGGATGTTGCGGACGGTCGCGGCGCGGAACGAATAGATCGATTGCGCGTCGTCGCCGACCACGGTGAGGCCGTTGCCTTGCGGTTTCAGCCCCAGCAGGATCGAGGACTGCAGGCGGTTGGTGTCCTGATATTCGTCGACCAGCACATGATCGAACCGGCCGCCGATATCGGAGGCGAGCGCCGGATCGCTCATGGTCTGCGCCCAGTACAGGAGCAGATCGTCGTAATCGAGCACGTTCTGGCGCTGCTTGGCTTCGACATAGGCAGCGAACAGTTCCTTCAGTTCCGCAGCCCATCCGGAGCACCAGGGAAACGACGGGCCCAGGACCTGTTCGATCGGGGTCTCCGCATTGACGCAGCGGGAATAGATCGCAAGGCAGGTGCCCTTGGTGGGAAAGCGGCTTTCGGTTCTCGAAAGCCCCATTTCGTGCCGGATCAGGTTCATCAGGTCGGCGGAATCCTCGCGATCGTGGATCGTGAAGGCGGGATCGAGACCGATCTGGGCGGCATATTCGCGCAGCAGGCGCGCGCCGATGCCATGGAAGGTGCCGGCCCAGGCCAGCGCGTCCGTCATGACGCCGGCGTTGTCGCCGATGACCTTGCGGGCGATCCGCTCGACCCGTTTCGTCATTTCGGAAGCGGCGCGGCGGGAAAACGTCATCAACAGAATACGTCGGGGGTCGGTGCCGTTGACGATCAGATGGGCCACGCGATGGGCCAGCGTGTTGGTCTTGCCGGAGCCCGCGCCGGCAATCACCAGTAGCGGCGCGAATGGCCCTTCGCCTGACGCGCCATGCTCGACGGCCCGCCGCTGCTCCGGATTGAGGCTTTCGAGGTAGGCGGCTGCCGCTGGCACGGATTGGTCGTCCCTGGGGGGTGGAGAATCACATTCCGTGATTCCCGCCCTGTGCACAACGATTCCGGCACCCGCCTTCGCTGCGCTTCGGCGCGGCGAGCCCGAGATTGCGGGATTGCAGAGGTCGGTGCCACGCCGAAGGCACCTCGCCCGACGCGACCGGTTCGGCGTTACCGGGCCTGACCCCTTGTCGCCAATGCTGTGAATCCTCCGAACGCAGGATCGCTATTTAACGAGCTGTCACAAAATTTTCGTCGGGCTGTGACGCTGGTCTGAAAAGTTCCGCGCGGCGCCTCTCGGTCGCCATTCGCAACCTCAGTTCAATTTCAGCTCTTTACAAGGAGGCAATCCCGATGCGTTTGCCAAAAGCTCTAGGTTTGGTTTCCGCGCTGGCCCTCGCGGCCGCGTGCGGAGGCGCGCACGCCAACGATCGCGACGATCACTCACCCACCACGACGCCGATCAAGCATGTCGTCGTCATCTTCCAGGAAAACGTCTCGTTCGACCACTATTTCGGCACCTATCCGAACGCCCTCAACCTGTCCGGCGAGACGAAGTTCATGGCGTCGCCGCGCACGCCGAAGGTCAACAGCCTCGCCACCCCGCTCGACGTGAACCATCATTTCGCGCCGCTCGCGGGCCTGGATCTCCTCAACAACAATCCCAACAGCAACCCCACCAATCCGGCAGCGCCCAACAACAGCAAGATCAACGGCACCGGGGCGTCGAACCCGTTCCGCCTGTCGCCGTCCCAAGCGCTGACCGCGGATCAGGGGCACAACGAAAGCCCGGAGGAAAGCGCCTATAACAATGGGCGGATGGATGGTTTCCCGGCCTTCGTCGGAACCGCGGGTCCGCCGCCGGCCGGCATCGGCAGCAAGGCGCTGGTGATGGGCTATTATGACGGCAACACCGTCACCGCCTTGTGGAATTACGCCCAGCATTTCGCGCTGAACGACAATAACTACACCACGCAGTTCGGCCCCTCGACGCCCGGCGCCATCAACCTGATCTCGGGCCAGACCAACGGCTTCGCTGCTATCAAGAACGTCTTTGTCGATCCCACCAATCCCACGACGCTGAAATTCCCAACCCACGAAGCTTTCGGTGATGCGCTGAAGACCCTCGACAACATGACTGAGATCGGCGATGGCGATCCGCTGGGGGATGTCTGCTCCAATCCCACGCTCGATCAGGTCACGATGGCGGGGAAGAACATCGGTGATTTCCTCAATGAAAAGAACATCACCTGGGGTTCGTTCATGGGCGGCTTCGATCTGACGATCGTCAACCCCGACGGTACGACCGGTTGCCTGCGGCACACCAATCCGGCGGTGCCGGGCACGCCGGCATTCACGTCGGTGGACTACATCCCGCACCATGCATGGTTCCAGTATTATGCATCGACCAGCAATCTGACCCACGCCCGTCCGAGTTCGGTTCAGGCCATCGGTCACAGCCTGATCCCGCATACCGACACGCCGGATCCGGCCAATCACAATTATGACATCAATGACTTCTTCGCCACGCTCAAGGCGGGCAACCTGCCGGCCGTGAGTTTCCTGAAGGCCGCGGCGTTCGAGGACGGGCATGCCGGATATTCGGACCCGCTCGACGAGCAGCATTTCATGGTTCGCGTCATCAATGCCCTGCAGAAGAGCCCGGAATGGTCGGAAACTGCCGTCATCATTCTCTATGATGACTCCGACGGCTGGTACGACCATCAGATGCCGCCGGTCGTGAATCCCTCGTTCAGCGCGGTGGTGGATACGCTCAACGGTCCCGGTCTCTGCAACACCAGCAACGGATTCCAGCAGGACGAGCCGGTCTCGACCACGCCGCTCAAGGGTAACTCCGGCAAGCCGGTATGGGGACGCTGCGGCTACGGAACGCGGATGCCGCTGCTGGTGGTGTCGCCGTTTGCGAAACGCAACCACGTCGATCACACGCTGACCGACCAGACCTCGGTGCTTCGCTTCATCGAGGACAACTGGCTGTCCGGCAAGCGGATTCAGCACGGCGGTTCGTTCGACACCATCGCCGGCCCGCTCAACAACATGTTCGACTTCGACGACCGCGACGAGCGCAACCCGCGCAAGGTGGTGCTCGACGAGACCACTGGAGCCGTGATCTCCGTCACCGGTGGCGATGACGATCATCATCGTCATGATCATGATCGGCACTAAAGCGTGAGTTTAAGCGTAAGACAGTAAGCGTGTTGCTTCCGGCGGGGCGAATTTCGCCTCGCCGGAAGATGCTCATGCCCCGGTTCGGCCAGCCTTCACCAGCGCGATCAGTTCGTCGCCGTAATGTTCGAGCTTCTTGTCGCCGATGCCGGGGATGTCCCGGAGCTGCGTCAGCGTGGTCGGGCGTGAGGCGGCGATGCCGTCGATCGTCGAATCGTGCAGCACGACATAGGCCGGCACGCCGCGGCTCCGCGCCACTTGCGACCGCCAAGCCCGCAGCGAGCCGAGCAAGCTCGGATCGCCGGCCTTGTCCGCGCCGCCGGAAGCGGGCGCCAGATCGCCGCGCCGTGATTTGGCGCGGCCGGCGCGAATCCGGGAGCCGGGGGTTTCCTCGCGCAGCATCACCTCGGTATCGCCCTTGAGGACGCCGCGCGCCGTCTCCGTCAGCTTCAAGGCGCCGAAGGCCTCGGAGTCCGGCACAAGATGGCCGAGCGCCACCAGCTGGCGGATCGCGCCGCGCCATTGCTTTTCATTGAATTCGCGGCCGATGCCGAACACGGACAATTTGTCGTGCCCGAATTGCTGGACGCGTTCCGTCAGGCGCCCGACCAGCACATCGATCAGGTGCATCGCCCCAAAACGCTGTCCGGTGCGATAGGCGCAGGACAGCACCTTTTGCGCGATCACCTTGCCGTCGCGCAGGGCCGGCGGCGACAGGCAGTTGTCGCAATTGCGGCATTTGGCTGCCTTGAGCGTCTCGCCGAAATAGCCGAGCAGGCGGGTGCGCCGGCAGGCCGTGGTTTCGGCAAGCCCGACCAGCG
>JBGPSI010000312.1:0-4499 GCA_041490045.1 Bradyrhizobium sp. | reverse complement strand
GCACTCTCTTCATCTGCACTGCCGCATTGCACGGCAGCACAGTCATTAAAATCGTTACGGGCGGCATAATATGGGCCATCCCGGCAATGAGCAACCTCACCTTCGGCACGGCCCGATGGCCTGGCGGCCCTTGGCAGGATTGGCCTTTTCGGCAGAAAAGCTCGCCGTCAGCCTTGTAGTTAGCCTTGCACCGCGTTGGCGAAATTCGCGAAAAACTCGTCGGCCAGTTTCTTGGCCGCACCGTTGATCAGCCGCTGCCCGAGCTGGGCCAGCTTGCCGCCGATCTGCGCCTCGACATTGTAGGTCAGAAGCGTGCCGCCGTCCTTGTCGGCCAGCCCCACCGTGGCGCCGCCCTTGGCGAAGCCGGCGACGCCGCCCTCGCCTTCGCCCGATATCTTGTAGCCATTGGGCGGATCGAGATCGCTCAGCGTCACGCGTCCCTTGAAGCGCGCCGATACCGGCCCGACCTTCATCTTGGCGACCGCGCGGAAGCCGTTATCCTCGGTCTTTTCCAGCTCCTCGCAACCGGGGATGCAGGCCTTGAGCACTTCGGGATCGTTCAGTTTGGCCCACACCGCCTCACGCGGTGCCGCAAGCTGAACTTCACCATTCATCGTCATGGCCATTGGGGTGCCTCCCGGATTGCTCGTCTGTTGCTCCCAAGTAAAGCACGCTTGGCCCAAAAGGAAGAGGACGGATGGAGGGTGAGCGATGCATATTCGCAGCGCAGCAAGCCCGCGCCGGGGGCCTTAGGAGCGCAAATAAGTTGATGGAAACCGGCGGTTCTCCCCCGGAACGTCATTGCCGGGCTTGACCCGGCAATCCAACCTCTTGAATAGAGACTTTGGATGGATGCGCGGATCTCCAGCGCGATGACGCGCCTTGGTCCGCGCATGACAGAAGGTTCAAGCCCATGCCGATGATCGATGCCGACGGTTGCCTGCTCAACGTGTCGGTCGAGGGCCGCGACGGCGGACCGACCCTGATGCTGTCGAATTCGTTGGGCTGCACTTTGCAGATGTGGGAGCCGCAGATGAAGGCGCTCACCCAGGTGTTCCGCGTCATCCGCTACGACCGGCGCGGCCACGGCAAATCCAGCGTACCGCCCGGCCCCTATTCCATGGAGCGCTTCGGCCGCGACGTGCTGGCGATCCTCGACGATCTCAACATCGAGAAGGTGCATTGGTGCGGATTGTCGATGGGCGGCATGGTGGGGCAATGGCTGGGGGCCAATGCGCCGGAACGCTTCGGCAAGATCATCCTGTCCAACACCGCCTGCTATTATCCCGATCCGACCAACTGGCAAAACCGCATCAAGGCGGTAAAGGAAGGCGGCATCGCCGCCGTCGCCGACACCGTCATTGCCGGCTGGCTGACCGCAGACTTCAGGGAACGCGAGCCGCAGATCACGGCTAATCTGAAGGCGATGCTGCTGGCCACGCCGGTTGAGGGCTATCTCGCCTGTTGCGAGGCGCTGAGCACGCTCGATCAGCGCGCGCTGCTGCCTGACATCAAGAGCCCGACACTGGTCATCGCCGGGCGCCATGACATGTCGACGCCGATCGCGGCCGGCGAATTCATCCGCAGCCAGATTCCCGGCGCCGCTTTAACGATTCTCGACGCCGCGCATATTTCCAATGTCGAGCAGCCGCACGCCTTCACCGACGCCGTGGTCGGCTTTTTGACGCAGCGCTAGGGGCCGCGCAGCCTCAGTGATTGTTCAAGAGCTGGCGCCGATCGGGGCTGAGCGCGTCCAACGTGAGGCCACGATCGGCCTGAGGCTGCGCGGGACGTTCGACCAGCAACACGATCGCGGTGCCGAGCAGCATCAACAGTTCGGTCGCATGCAGCCGAAGCGCCTGGGTTTCGCCGACCTGCGAGGCCATCACCATGCTGCCGAAACTGATCGCGCTGCCGATGGCGAGCGCGATGGCGAGCGGTTCGTCGACGGCCCCGCCCTTGCGGATCGCTGCGCGGACGATGAAGGCCAGAAACAGCACAAAGAACGCCACCACGGTGAGCTTGCCCAAGGCGAGCAGCCAGGCGATGCGGACCGCGGTGATACCCGTCAGTTGCAGATGATCGCTGATGAACAATCCGACCGCGACGTTCGGCCGCTCATAGAGCCCGTGGACCGGCGCCACCATGATTCTGAAGGCGACGATGGTCCAGGTCGGAATGAAATAGGCGGCGAGCAGCGCGCCATTGAATGAACTGATCCGCCAGTTGGTCGACATTGCCGCTTCCCGCTGTTGTCCCGCGGGCTTGCAAGCGAGCCCCGGGCTTTGCGGGCGAGGTAACGCGCTTAAACTGCGACGGGCAATTTAAACCCTTTGTTTACCTTAATTGCCGGGACGGCCGGAACCGGCGGGCCGCCTTGGTGGGGTCCGCCGGCGCATCTTTTTGGACATGGTCGATCAAGAACGCGGTTTCCGGCCTGTAATCATCGATTTCACCAGGTTCTCTCCATGCAAGAAGCTGGAGATGAGCACCCCGAGGATGTGAAAGACGACCAATCCCACGGTCAAATTGGCGACGGTCTCATGGACCTCTTCGACCCATTTCGCGCCCCAGAAGGCGTCGGTCGTCATCATGTATCCGGTGATGGCGGTGCCCGAGAGCATGACCAGAAGCCCGACGATCATGGCGCCGCCGGCCGGATTGTGGCCGAGAAACCGAGGCGCCCTGAGCAGGACCACGTCGCGCAGATAGGCGAGGACCTCCCGCGGCGACCGGACGAAGTTGCTGAACCGCGCGTAGCGGGGACCAACGAATCCCCAGACGATGCGCAGTGCGATCAGCCCGGCGATGGCGTAGCCGGCGGCGATGTGCATCTGCCCGGCATCCTCGCCGGTCACGTACGCCGTCAGAAACAGCGTCGCCAGCGACCAATGAAACACCCGCACCCACGGGTCCCAGATTTTGATCGTCGCCGGCGGCGTAACGCCGCCGGCTCCGATCGTATTGTCAACGCTGGTCATGGCGGCGCCGTCAGAGCTGGCCGGCGATCTGGCCGCTGGTCGGATCGACGAACAATTCGACCCGGTTGCCGTTCTTGTCGAGCGTGTACAACTCGCCGCAGGCGTTTTTCAGCTTCGCCTTCTGCACCTTGTAGCCGAGCGCTTCGACCTTGCTCTGCAGGGCCTCGAGCGAGAGCCACTGATTTTGCGGGGCGGCGGTACATGGCTTCCCGAGGGTGCCCGCTTGCGCCGAACTCGCAACGCCGAGTATCGCCAAGGCGATTGCGAAAACCGTGATCTTCACCAGGGCCGCCATACCGAATATGCCGGCGGCCATCTTGAAGGATGAGGTGTTAGCCATTGTCTGGTCTCCCGTGCTGCAGGTCCTGCCGCACCATGCGGTGGACGGTGACGGGAGTGTGCCGGAGTGGCGCTGACGGCTGCCTGTTGATCGATGTCAGCTTTTCGTCAGCAATCTCCGCAGTCCGGAAAACAAGGAAGCCGGCAGCATCGCGGCCGGCTTCCTTTGCGATTTGATCTTTGGACATCGCCTGCGGTCAGTCGCCTGTTGCGAGCCGCAGCCGCAAATAGTCGCCGATCAGAATTGTCGTCGGTTGCGTCATTTCAAAATCGTTGAGGCTCTGAATTGCAACCCGGGTTGCAAGCCGAGTCAATTCCTCGTCGTGATCGGCTTTGCCGGCCTCGATCAATTCGTTCATCAACGAAGTGATCTGGACGTGATCATTCTGCAATTCCGGCAGTGCCGCTTTGGTGCGGTCCGCCATTGCGATCGCGGGCTCCAATTCTTTCGAAATCATGTCTTTCGAAACCGCGCCCTTGGCGATTTTTGGAAGCAACGCGAGCGGGGGCAGCACAAATGCTTCCTCCCTCGCGTAGTGGGCTTTGATGACGATCAAAGCCTTTTGCGCAGCAGCGGCATGGGCAACCTCGCGCTTCGCGAAGTTTGTCAGATCCTTGATGATCTGCTCGTGCTCATAGCTGACGGATTGAGGAACCCGCAGCGCCGATTGGTCGGCTGCATTGGCTGTAGCCATCGGCGCGGCCGTCAGAATCGATGCCAGGGCCGCGATGCCGATCCTCCCGGCGACCGTTTTGAACGATGAGACGTAAGCCATTTTCTGGTCTCCCCTGCTGAAAGTCCTGCCACAGCGCGCGGCGGACGAAGACGGGAGCGTGCCAGAGCGGCGCTGACGGCTGCCTGTTGATCCATGTCAGCAACCTGTCAGGTCGGGTCCGGCATAATGTTGGATTATTTGGTGTATAGGCCATGCGCTCGAGTCGAACTGCAACGGTATTGGCAATGGTGCTCGCGGCGGCCGTGCTGGCTGCGGCGGCGCCGCAAATAGCGGACGCGCGCGATCAGGACGAGGCGCGCCGCGACGAGGCGCGCCGCGACGAGGTCCGCCGCGCGGTCGAGAGCGGCGAGATCCACTCCCTGGCGGACATCCTCAATGCGCTGCGCGGCAAGCTGCCCGGCGAGGTCGCCGGTGTCGAGATCGAACACGAGGGTGGTCGCTG
>JBGPSI010000311.1:0-4534 GCA_041490045.1 Bradyrhizobium sp. | reverse complement strand
TCGCACGGCCTGCTTCGCGCTCGCGCCGAGATCCATACATCGGTTCGATGTTTGACGAGAATCAATGAATCCTGCTGCCGCAGGCATATCATTTCTAGAATAATATCGAGGGAGTATTTGTCATGGCAGAAGCTGCAACCAAGTTACCCATCAAGACCGAAGCGACTCCAGCGACGCAGCCAGCCAAGGCCGCGGACTGGCAGCCCTTTGAAGTTCTGCGCAATCAGGTCGATCGGCTGTTTCATGATTTCCAGACCGGATTTCTGCAGGGCCCGTTCTTTCGTCCGCTGCCCGACATAGAGTCGTTCTGGCGCCGTGACCTTGGTTTCAAAGAAAAGACCATTCCGGTCAGCGAAAAATGAGCAGGCTCTCGGCCTCGCCGCATCAATATCTTGATCGGCGAGGCCGCACGGCAATCTGGCAAGGGCGACGCACACGGTGACGACTTGATTCCAAGGAGAAGCGGCGAATGGCCCACAAGCAAATCCTGTTTCATTCCGCCGCCCGCGAAAAGATCTTGCGGGGCGCCACGCTTCTGGCCGATGCGGTGCGCGTCACGCTCGGCCCGAAGTCGAAATCGGTTCTGATCCAAAAGAGCTGGGGCGCGCCGATCGTCTGCAATGACGGCGTCACCATCGCCAAGGAAATCAATCTCAAAGACCCAGAAGAGAATCTTGGAGCCCAGATTCTTCGTCAAGCGGCGGAGAGAACCGGGGATGTTGTCGGTGACGGCACCAGCACCTCGACCATCCTCGCCCATGCCATCCTTGCCGACGGAGTGCGCAATGTCGTGGCGGGCGCCAGCGCCATCGATCTCAAGC
Organism: Bradyrhizobium sp.; assembly: GCA_041490045.1. GTDB lineage: Bacteria > Pseudomonadota > Alphaproteobacteria > Rhizobiales > Xanthobacteraceae > Bradyrhizobium. The sequence continues at coordinate 3,713 of JBGPSI010000311.1, read as the reverse complement.
GAGGACTGGATCGGGCCACACGCGTGGCGATCGAGACGCTGCGTGTCATGTCTCGTCCGGTCAAGACGAAAGCGGAGAAGGCCCAGGTCGCAACCTTATCGGCCCACAATGACCCCACGATCGGCGCGCTGGTGGCCGACGCCATCGAGAAGGTCGGCGGCGAAGGCGTGATTTCGGTCGAGGAATCCAAGACCACGGTAACCACGCTGGACGTCGTCGAAGGCATGAAATTCGACCGCGGCTTCATATCTCCCTACTTCGTCACCGACGCCGAGCGCATGGAGGCCGTGCTGGAAGATCCGTTCGTGCTGCTTTGCGACCACAAGATTGGCGCGCTGCGCGACCTGATCCCGGTGCTCGAACAGGTCGCCAAATCGGGCCGTCCATTGCTGATCGTAGCCGAAGATATCGAAGGCGAGGCGCTGGCGACGTTGATCGTCAACCAGCTTCGCGGAGTTCTCAAGGGCTGCGCGGTCAAGGCGCCCGGCTTCGGGGACCGGCGCAAGGCAATGCTGGAAGACATCGCGATATTGACCGGGGCGCAGGTGATCTCCGAAGAACTGGGATTGAAGCTGGAGAGCATGACGCTGCAGCAGCTCGGGCGCGCCGCGCGGGTGGTGGCGGACAAGGAAAACACCACGCTGATCGGCAGCGGCGGCGACCGGGCCCGGATCGACGGCCGGATTGCGCAAATCCGGCGCGAAATCGAAAAGACCACCAGCGACTATGACCGCGAAAAGCTCGAGGAGCGGCTCGCCAAGCTGTCCGGCGGCGTTGCGGTGATCCGCGTCGGCGCCCCGACCGAAGCGGAGATGAAGGCGAAGAAGGAGGCGCTCGACGACGCCATCAGTTCCACCAAGGCCGCGGTGGCCGAGGGTATCGTGCCCGGCGGCGGTCTCGCGCTTCTGAAGTGCATCGAAGCCGTTACTCGGGAAGAAGCCGCTTGCGAAGGCGACGAACGGACCGGCGTTCAGATCCTGAAACGGGCGCTCGAAGCACCGGCGCGTCAGATCGCGGAGAATTCTGCCGTCGACGGCGGCGTCGTTGTTGCACGGATGCTGGGCGGCCAAGGCAATTTCGGCTTCGATGCGGCGCGCAAGGAGTATGTCGACCTCGTCGAGGCCGGCATCGTCGATCCTGCAAAGGTGGTTCGTACCGCATTGGAAAATGCAGTTTCGGTGGCCAGCGTGCTGCTGCTTACCGAAGCGACGATGACGGAAATTCCGGAGACCAAGCGAGAACGGCCGGCTGAGCCGGAAATGGCCATGTGATCTGCAAAAGTTACCAGTCGCCACGCCGACAGACCATCGTTCGAGGTTGCGTCGAGCGGCTCTCACGTGGAAGCTGGGCGCAACCGGCGCGAAGTTGCATCCATCAATGCGACGACCTCGTCGAGGGTCGCTTCGTCGTCGACGCAGATCGGGTCGCGCGTCATCACCTCACGGGCCAGCCGGGCACGCATGCGCCGGCGAGCCGGTGTGTCTTCTTCGATGCCAAGCAATCTTCCAACCAGTTTCCAGCTGGCGGGCTGATATCGAGCTCGGTCCGATGCAAAAAATCGCCCTCCGAAATGACGCCGACAAGCGCCCCGTCGTGGCCGATCACCGGCAGACCGCGCTGATTGGTCTCAATCAGCAAATGCGCGGCGTCCAACAGCGGCGCATCGGGTTTGATCGTTGCAAAGGAACGGCGCATAATATCAGACACGTTCATGGGCATATCTTTCGAATAGGCCGGGCGTTCCGCGGCAGTCCCCGCAGCCAGCGGGGGAGACCGTGCCGGTTTGAGTTGGATCAAGTCGTGCTCACGCCTTTTTAAGGACAACATGGCCCCGGTAGCGGGTGTCATTTCAGAACGTGCGGAGCACATCCATGTTGAAAGATCTGCTCGTCTACATTCCCTCTGAAAGCTTGATACGTCCGGTCGTCGACGGGGCGGTCTCGCTGGCGGTGGCGCGCGCCGCGCATCTGGATGCGGCTCGGTCGGCTATGAAACCGCAAATGTAGGTCTCGCTGTCAACGCGGCGCGGCAGTCGCGGCGGTGTTTGAGATCGAACGTGAGCGCGCGTTAACGCGGGCCAATGCCGCGCTTGCGCTCTTCGAAACCGAAGCGCGCAACGCTGGCATAAGCTATGGCCTACAGGCGCTCACGGATCTTCCGGTCGAGGCCGCCGCCTCGGCACGGCTGTACGATCTGACAATCGTGCTGCAGCCCGAGGCCGATCGCGATACGTGCGACAACACCATGCCACAGGAGATTCTTTTTCAATCCGGTGGTCCGGTTCTCTTAATCCCACTACGCATAAAGGCCCGCTGGATCGCAACCAAACTAACGCCATCCTGCGCAAATGCGTTGCTCAACTCTCGCCGGCTTATCGCGAAATTACCGACCTCGTCTATTACCACGAGAGGTCGGTCGAAGAAGCAGGAGAGATGATCGGGATACCGCAGCGCACTATGAAGACCCGGATGTTTTATGCCCGCAAACAGCTTGTCGATTTTCTCACGGATGCCGGCGTCGCTAGCAGTCACTAGATACTTGACCGGCGCTCGCTGACAGACGTGACGTCAAGTCAGGCGGTGAGTCTGCCTAATATTGGAGGGTCGCACCGTGATCTCAAGCAGCGCGGCACCTATTCCGAGAATGATTGCAGTTATCAGGTGAAAGTGCGGCGTCATGGCTGGATCGATGTGGACAGGCGCAGCCACTGGGGCGGTGAGCGCAGCATCATTGGCGAGATCATAGCCACGGGCGGCCTTGCTCGCCAGCTCGATTCGCAATGGAACAATGGTATTAAGACGATGCGCCAGGCAGGCCGGAAACCCCTTACGTCTTGCTCGATCCGAGTTTCGCCGCGATGTAGGCGACCGCCCCGTCGAGTGTGACGAGCTTCGGATAGTCGAGTTCGGGTATCTCGACGCCGAGGCGATGGTGGATCGCAGTGATGAAGTTCAGGAAATCCATGGAGTCGATGTCGAGAGTTTCTCGTAAGTCCCCGGCAGGGTCGATGGTCGCCAGATCAATCTCCGGCGCGATATTGTTGAGCTCTTCCAGCACCACCTTGCGAATGTCGAGGTCATTCATAGCTTGTCTGGCTCCTGCAGCAGCCTGCCGATCTCGGCCAAGAACAGCGCGCCCATGTGTCCGTCACTGACCCGATGGTCGGCAGACAGCGTGATGGTGACCACCGAGCGTGGTCTGATGGCGCCGTCAATGACCCATGGCCGCGTCACGATCTTGCCGAAACCGACAATCGCCACCTGCGGCGGATAGATGATGCCGTATAGTGTTTCGACACCGCGTTCCCCAAGACTCGTAACGGTGATTGTCGGATCGGAGAGTTCCGAACTGCGAATGCGACCGGCCCGGGTCCGTTGAACGAGGTCGCGCATACCTGCCATTAGCGCGTCGACCGAGATTTGATCGGCTTCATGCAGCGCTGGCGCCGCTAATCCCCCACCGCGAATGGCGATCGCAACGCCGACATGCACCGCGCTCGCCGGTTCGAATTTGCCATCGCGGTAAAAGCCGTTGAAGGCGGGGAAATGACGCGCAGCCAAGGCGGCCGCCTTGATGGCGAGCGCTCCGATCAGCGATCGGTTGTCGGGCGGCCGCGTCGCGTTCTTTTGCGTCAGCCATTGCTCGCAGGCCGTGACATCGACCTGGTGCTCCAAATAATAGTGCGGAATTTCTCGCTTCGATCTCGCCATTGC
>JBGPSI010000310.1:0-4554 GCA_041490045.1 Bradyrhizobium sp. | reverse complement strand
TGTTGACTCCCCCTCCATTCGTTATAAAACATAACTATTCTGAACAGGACGTAATAGATCCCATGGGAAACGCCGCCACCGCCGCTGCCGCGGACCGATCCGCGCTGCTCAAGATCGAGATTGCAGGTCCGGTGCTGAGCGTCGGCCTCAACCGGCCGGCCAAGCGCAACGCGCTGAACGACGGCATTATCCTCGCGATCCAGGACTGTTTCTCGCATCTGCCTGACGGCATCGGCGCCGTGGTCATCCACGGTATCGGCGATCATTTCTCATCGGGGCTCGATCTGTCTGAACTGACCGAGCAGGACGCCACCGACGGCCTGCGGCACTCGCAGATGTGGCACCGGGTGTTCGACAAGGTGCAGTATTGCCGCGTGCCGGTCATCGCCGCGCTGAAGGGCGCGGTGATCGGCGGCGGCCTTGAGCTTGCCTGCGCCGCCCATATCCGCGTCGCCGAGCCGTCGGCCTATTTCGCGCTGCCTGAAGGCCAGCGCGGCATTTTCGTCGGCGGCGGCGGCTCGGTGCGGCTGCCGCGGCTGATCGGCGTGGCCAGGATGACCGACATGATGCTGACCGGACGGGTTTATTCCGCGACCGAGGGTGCGTCCTACGGCTTTTCGCAATACCTTACCGAAGAAGGCAACTCCTATCACAAGGCGATGGGACTCGCCGTGAAGGTGGTGAGCAATGCGCCGCTGACCAATTTCGCGGTGCTGCAGGCGCTGCCGCTGATCGCGGAAGCCAATCCGCAAACCGGCCTCTTGATGGAATCGCTGATGGCGACGGTGGCGCAGAGCGACAAGGAAGCAAAACTGCGGATTCGCGCGTTCCTCGACCGCAAGACCGCAAAGGTGAAGCCGACCTGACATGAGCGCGCAACCCACCACCTCCATGCCGAAAGCGCGCAACGATGCGCCGCTGCGCGCGATCTCGTTCAACGATCCCGCGGTCGGAATCGAGCGCCGCGATGATGGCACCATCTATCTGCGTCCCAGGCTCACGCTCGGCGAATATCCCCAGCGCCTCACCGATCGCCTGCACCATTGGGCGCAAACGGCGCCGGACCGCATCTTCATGGCGGAGCGCGACGGCGGCAGCGGCTGGCGGCAAATCACCTACGCCGAATTGCTGACCTCGAGCCGGCATATCGCATCCGGCCTGTTGGCGCGCGGCCTTTCCGCCGAGAAGCCGGTCGTGATCCTTTCCGGCAATTCGATCGACCATGCCCTGATCGCGTTCGGCGCGCTCTATGCGGGGATTCCGTTCTGCCCGGTGTCGCCGGCCTATTCGCTGGTGTCGAAGGATTACGGCAAGCTTTCCTATCTGATGAAGCTGCTGACCCCCGGCCTCGTCTTCGCCGACGACGCCGACAAATTCGCCGATGCGCTGCAGGCCAATGTTCCCGCAGGCGTCGAGATCGCCGCCGCCTATGGCGCGTTGCCCGGACGTCGCGTGACCATGCTCGCCGATCTCATGGCGACGCCGCTGCATGGCGGCCTCGACGCGGTGCATCAGGCCATCGGTCCCGATACGATCGCGAAATTCCTGCTCACCTCAGGCTCGACCGGCAATCCGAAGGCCGTCATCAACACCCAGCGGATGCTCTGCGCCAACCAGGTGATGATCCGCGAGACCATGGCGTTCCTGAAGGACGAGCCGCCGGTCATCGTCGACTGGCTGCCGTGGAATCACACTTTTGGCGGCAACCACAATATCGGGCTCGTGCTGTACAATGGCGGCTCGATGTATCTCGACGCCGGCAAGCCGATGCCCGGCGGCATCGAGGAAACCGTGCGCAATTTGCGCGAGGTTTCGCCGACGGTCTATTTCAACGTGCCGAAGGGCTATGAATCCCTGCTGCCCTATCTGCGCGACGACGCGGCGTTGCGCGGAAAATTCTTCGGCCGGCTGCACGCGATGTTCTTCTCGGGCGCGGCGCTGTCGCCGTTCGTCTGGAACAGCCTCGACGAGCTTTCCGTGCAGGCGACCGGCTTCCGCGTCCCGATGCTGACCGGGCTCGGCGCCACCGAGAGCGCGCCGTTCTTCATGTCGGTCAATCCCCGCACCAGCCGTTCCGGCCATATCGGGCTTCCGGTATCCGGCAACGACGCCAAACTGGTTCCCAACAACGGCAAGCTGGAGGTCCGCGTCAGCGGCCCGAACGTCACGCCGGGCTACTGGCGGCAGCCGGAATTGACCGCGAAGGCCTTCGACGAGGAGGGCTTCTATAAATTCGGCGATGCCATCAAGCCGGCCGACGCCAATGATTTCGACGCCGGCTTCGATTTCGACGGCCGCATCGCCGAGGATTTCAAGCTGGCCTCCGGCACCTGGGTCAGCGTCGGTCCCTTACGCGCGCGTTTCATCGCGGCCTGCGCGCCGCTGGTGCGCGACGTCGTCATTGCCGGCATCAACCGCGACGAGATTTCGGCGATCGTCGTGCTCGATCTCGACGGCTGCCGTCTGATCAACCCGACTACTCCGATCGACGACCTCTCGCTCACGGCGGCAGATCCGCTGATCCGCGAAGCGTTTCGCGAGCGCTTCACGAAATTCCTGGCGACATCGACCGGCTCGTCGACCCGGATCACCCGCGCTGTGCTGCTTGATTCGCCGCTGTCGATCGACCGCGGCGAAGTCACCGACAAGGGTTCGATCAACCAGCGCGCGGTACTGGATGCGCGCGCCGCGCTGATCGAACAGCTCTATGCGCCGGCGCCGCCGGACCACGTGATAACGCTTTAGCCGAATTCGAAACACCAGTCGCACCCAAAGGGGGATATCATGCAGTTGAAGGATCAGGCCGCCATCGTCACCGGGGGCGCATCGGGACTGGGCGCCGCCACCGCCCGCAGGCTTGCCGCGGCGGGAGCCAAGGTCGCCGTATGCGACCTCAACGTCAAACTCGCCGAAAGCCTCGCCGCGGAGATCAAGGGCGTCGCGGTTATGTGCGACGTCGCCGACGTGGCTTCCGCGGAAGCCGCCATCGTCGCCGCGTCCAAGGCCCACGGCCCAGCGCGCGTGCTGGTCAATTGCGCCGGTATCGGCGTCGCCAAGCGGGTAGTCGGCCGCGACGGCCCGATGCCGCTCGGCGATTTCGAGCGGGTGATCAAGGTCAATTTGATCGGCTCCTTCAACATGCTGCGGCTGGCGGCGGCTGAGATGGCAAAACTCGAGCCGCAGTCGACCGGCGAGCGCGGCGTCATCATCTCCACCGCGAGCGTGGCGGCCTATGATGGCCAGATCGGCCAGTCGGCCTATTCGGCCTCAAAGGGCGGCATCGTCGGCATGACCCTGCCGATCGCGCGCGAACTGGCGCAGTTCGGCATCCGCGTGCTCACCATCGCGCCCGGCCTGTTCCTGACCCCGCTGTTGGGCGGGCTGCCGCAGGAGGCGCAGGACTCGCTCGCCGCGGCGATCCCGTTCCCGCACCGGCTCGGGCAGCCCGATGAGTTCGCCTCGCTGGCGATGCACATGATCGACAACCCCTATCTCAACGGCGAAGTGGTGCGGCTCGACGCCTCGCTGCGCATGGCGCCGAAATAAGGTCTTTTCGCATGTTCGTCCACCGCCGCGACGTGCAGATCCAGTGGGGCGATTGCGACCCCGCCAACATCGTCTATTACCCGCGCTACTTCGCGATGTTCGACGACTCCACCTCGATCATGTTCGAGGCAGCCGGCTTCTCCAAGCAGGACATCATCAAAAACTACGGGCTGGTCGGCATACCGATGGTGGATACGCGGGCGAAGTTCTTCATCGCCTCGACCCATGGCGACTGGATCACCATCGAAAGCCGGGTCGAGAGCTTCAAGCGCTCGAGCTTCGAGGTGACCCACAAGGTGTTCAAGGGCGAGGCGCTGGCGATCGAGGCGTTCGAGACCCGGGTGCTGGTCGGCCGTCACCCGGACGATCCGGACCGGCTGAAATCGGCGGCGGTGCCGCCGGAAATCATTGCCAGGTTCATGCAGGCTGACCCGGCGGGGCTATCCCGCCGTGACACTATGACCTAAAGAAGGGGCTGATTTCACAATCGAATTTTGATCTAGACTGACAACAACACTTACAGGGAGAAAGCAATGAAAAGATTTTATCTGTCGGCGGCGGTGGTCGCAGCGGCGCTCGCCTTGCCGGCGTTGCCGGCGCTGGCACAGACCAGTGAGATCACCATCGGTATCACGCTCACCACCACCGGCCCCGCGGCGGCGCTCGGCATTCCCGAGCGCAACGCGCTGGAGTTCGTGGCGAAGGAGATTGGCGGCGTACCGTTGAAGGTCATCGTGCTCGACGACGGCGGCGATCCGACCAACGCCACCACCAATGCGCGGCGCTTTGTCACGGAGTCCAAGGCCGACATCATCATGGGCTCGTCGACCACGCCGCCGACCGTCGCGGTGTCCAACGTCGCCAATGAGGCGGGCATTCCCCATATCGGCCTGGCGCCGTTCCCGATCACGCCGGAGCGCGCCAAATGGTCGGTGTCGATGCCGCAGCCGATCCCGATCATGGGCAAGGTGCTGTACCAGCACATGAAGGCGCATAACGTCAAAACCG
>JBGPSI010000309.1:0-4559 GCA_041490045.1 Bradyrhizobium sp. | reverse complement strand
GTGATGATCTCGACCGACAAGGCGATCGAGCAGGTCTCGATGCTGGGTCTGACCAAACGGTTTGCCGAGATGTATTGCCAGGCGCTCGATCATGACCTGGCGTCCCAGTCGGGCCCGGGCGCCGCGCAGCGGATGCGCCTGATCTCCGTGCGGTTCGGCAACGTGCTGGCCTCGAACGGTTCGGTGGTGCCGAAATTCAAGGCCCAGATCGAGGCCGGCGGCCCGGTGACGGTCACCCATCCGGATATGGTGAGGTACTTCATGACCATCCGCGAGGCCTGCGACCTGGTCATTACGGCCGCCACGCACGCGCTGGCGCCGGCGCGTCCGGACGTCTCGGTTTACGTGCTCAACATGGGGCAGCCGGTCAGGATCGTCGATCTTGCCGAGCGGATGATCCGGCTTTCCGGCCTCGAGCCGGGTCACGATATCGATATCGTCTTCTCCGGCATGCGGCCGGGAGAACGGCTGAATGAAATCCTGTTCGCCAGCGAGGAGCCCACGATCGAGATCGGCGTTGCCGGCATCATGGCGGCCAAGCCCAACGAACCGCCGATGCGGTCGTTGCGCGAGTGGATTGCTGCGCTCAACCAAGCTGTCGAAAAGAACGATCGCGCCACCATAGGAGCCGTATTGAAGGACGCCATTCCCGAGTTTGCGTTGAGTGGAAAGTAGCACCTTTGCCGTTTGCGGCCGCGCGCCGGCTTTGATGGACCATTAAGGAGAGCAATGCGGGACAAAGGAAAAATTGTCGTCGTCAGTCAGTACTATCCGCCAGACCGCAATACGACGGCGGCAATCCTTTCTAAAATCGCGGAGCACCTTGCAAGGGAAACGCCGGTTCTGGTGCTCTCCGGAACAGCCGGATCCGTGTCGCTCGGGCGCGCGTCCCAACTTTCGGTGGTCGAAGTCAAGAACTGGGTGCCAGCGAAAGCCGCACTCATCAGGCGTGCTGCCGCCGAGATATTGCTCACAGCCCGGATGTTCCTGGCCCTCCTGATGAGACTCGAGCGTGGAGATGTGGCCCTCACCGTTACGGCACCCTTTGTGCTGCCCTATGGGGTTGTTGCGGCGGCAAAATTGAAGCGGGCGAAATCCGTCGTGATCGTGCACGATCTCTTCCCGGACGCTCTTGTCGTGGCGGGGCTTTTCCGCACGAATTCACTTGTCGCAAAAGCAATGCGGGGAGCGAACTCTCTGATGTTCCGGGCCCTGAATTCGATTGTTGTGATCGGGCAGGATACCCAACGGCTGCTTTCGCGCTATGGCGAAGCGACCCGCGACAAGATCTGCTTCATCCCCAATTGGACCACGCTGCCGCTCGGTGTGCGGGCCTTGGCGGCCGATAATCGCTACCGGCGGCTTTGCAAGGCGGACTTTATCGTTGGCCTCTCCGGCAATCTCGGATTTACACATGATCCGCTCGTCGTTTTTGACGCGGCGAAAATTCTTCGGGACGATCCGACCATTCATTTTCTTCTTTCGGGCTGGGGCATCGGATTCGATCAACTCAAGGCAAAGCAGTCGGAGGCGAACCTTCCGAACATTACTTTGGTCGAGCGTGTTGCGGACGAGGATCTCGAACTGCTGCTGTCCGCCGCCGACGTCTGGGTCGTTCCGTACCGCAAGAACGTCGCCGGCGTCTCGATTCCGAGCCGTTTCTACAATCTCCTTGCAATAGGTCGTCCCGTCGTCCTTATTTCCGAGCCCAGTGCCGAAGCGGCGGTAACCATAACGGAAAATGATCTTGGCTGGGTTGTTCCGCCGGGCATGCCTGATGAACTAGCAAAAGCATTGCGCGTTGCCTCTTTGTCTAAGGATCCGTCGATGGGTGAGCGAGCCGTCGCAATAGCCGGACATTTCAGTTCTGACCGGGCGCTGGCGAGCTACGCCAGCCTGGTTCAGGGGCTTCTGCGCGGTCGAAATCAGCCGGGACGGGCTGTATGAAGGACGGCCGACCCGTGGTCCTCGTCACCGGCGCCGGCGGTTTCATCGGCCGTCATCTCGAACCGGTTTTGCAAAGCAGCGGATGGACGGTCCGCCGCACGGTGCGGGCCGCAGCGACCGGTCCCAATGATGTCTTGATCGAGTCGATCGGTCCGCAGACCGACTGGCGAGACGCGCTCGAGGGCGTGGACGCCGTGGTTCATCTGGCGGCGCGTGTTCATCATCCAAATGAAGAGCATGCGGTCGAGCTTTATCGCAACGTCAATGTCGAGGGCACCTTGCATCTTGCGCGCTCCGCCGCAAGCATGGGCGTGCGCCAGTTCATCTTTCTCAGTAGTATCCACGTGAATGGCAGGAGCACGGAAGGCCGTGGCCCGTTCACCGAAGCCGACGCTCTGACGCCCCGCGGCGTATACGGTAAATCGAAGGCTGCTGCCGAATCCGGCCTCAGAGCGATGGCGCAGGATCAGGGCATGCATATCACCGTGGTGCGGCCGCCGCTGGTTTACGGTGCCGGCGCAAAGGGAAACTTTGATCTGCTGGTGAGAGCCGTGAGGCGCGGCATCCCGCTGCCGTTTGGCCTGGTCCGTAATCGGCGCGCGTTCGTGTCCGTTGAAAATCTCAGTTAGTTCATCGCGGACAGGCTTGCCAGGGCGAACGCCGGGTTTGACGTCTTTCTCGTGGCTGACGCCGAACAGGTCTCGACACCCGAGTTCGTACGGCGACTGGCAAAAGCGGCAGGTGCTACTTCGCGCCTTTTGCCGGTGCCGGTGTCCATATTGAGGCCGATCCTCAGGCTCATCGGAACTCCGGAGGCGTATGACAGCACGGTTGGCTCCCTGGAACTGGATGTTTCCAAAGCCGCGGCCACCGGCTGGCAACCGCCGGTCAGCCTCGACGAAGGGCTGCGCCGCGCAACGAGGCCGTACAAGGACTAACCATACAACGACTGACTAGAATGCCGTCGGACGGCGCCGCGAAAACCGGTACATCGTCAGCGCCACGCCGAGGCCGCCGGCGATCGTCAGCATGACGTCGATGCCGGCCGTTTGCGTCCGGGTCGAGGCGATCGCCAGTATCGCCAGGCCGACATTGAGCGCGAACACCTCGCTCACCACGCGCAACACCGAAAATCCGTTATCGGTCGCGCGCTGATAGAAATGCGACCGATGCGCCGCCCAGAAGGGTTCCCGCCGGATCATCCGGCGCAGCAGCGTCACCGTCGCATCCGCCAGATAATAGAGCGGCAACAGCAGGGCGGCGGCGAAGTGCTGGCCGTAGGCCAGTTGCAGCAGGCACCAGCCGAGCAGCAGGCCGATCGGCAGGCTGCCGACGTCGCCGAGAAAGACTTTTGCCACCGGTCGGTTGAAGGGTGCAAAGCCCAGCATCGCGCCGCAGAGGGCGGCTGCGACAATGGTTGCGGCTGCGGGCAAATCGCCGAGCCAGCCCAGGAGGACCATCGCGCCGGTAATCGGCACGGCCTCCGCGACCGTCATCCAGTCGAGCCCGTCCATGAAGTTGACGAGATTCACAAACCAGAGGCTCGCAAGCAAAAGCAGGCCGCGTTCGATCCAGAGCGGGCAGGCCGCGACGATCCTGACATCGTCCGGGGTCGTAAAAAGGATCGCCGCGACTGCGGCCCCCTGCAGCAACAGCCGCGGCAGCACCGGGATGGATTTGATGTCGTCGACGAATCCCACCATGGCGACGAACAGCGCCGCGGCGAAGATCGCGGGCGGTATGCTCAGGGCCGGTATGGTGGCGTAAGCCGCGATGGTGCCCGCGACCAGAAGGGTAGCCGCGATCACGGCGACGCCGGCGCCCTGAGGGGTCGGAATGCGATGCGACGAGCGGGCGTTCGGCCTGGCGAGTGCATACTGCAAGAGCCAGGGCCGGATCGCCCAAATGATGCCGGCCGAAAGCAGGGCTGCGACGAGGACCGCTACAATTGATGGGAGCAATTGGGAAATCGTCATTCTATCCAATGCCGCTGATTACTCTGGAACCTCGATCGGCGCCGCGCCCTGGGCGGCCTTCTCGGCGCTGAAGATCCAGACCAGCCCGCCGAACGCACCGACGAGGAAGGTGACGGCGCCATACAGCAGCGAGATGTTGACGCCTTCATTCGGCAACAGCCCGGCATATCCGAACGCCAGTCCCATGGTGGCTTCGCGCACGCCCCAGCCCGCGATCGAGATGGGCAGCATGGTGATCAGCATGACCGGCGGCACCAGCTGGAAAATCTGGCCGAACACCACGGGCGCCGCGATCGACTGCACCACGCACCAGGCGATGACGACGGCCAGGACGTGAACGAGTATCGACAGCACCGCAATCGCAGGTCCGTGCTTCCGGCTGAAGATCACGCGGTTCGCGATTACCGCGCAGGCGTGGAGATGATGCGTTCCCCACCAGCGTTTCAGCCAGGGCCACGGCAGTGCGCCAAGCACGAGAAATCCCACGCCGCCCGCGAGCGCGGCGAAATCGACCAGCAACAGCGCCGACCGGCCGTGCGGATCGCCGATCAGGTTGTAGCTCCATGGCAGGCTCGCCACGATGATGATGGCCAGCGCGATCAGTCCGATGGCGCGGTCGACGAAAATGGAATAGGT
>JBGPSI010000308.1:0-4627 GCA_041490045.1 Bradyrhizobium sp. | reverse complement strand
GTCGCCGCCGCGAGATGCGGTCGGCCAAGAGTCCTGCGGGAATCGCAAACAGGATGAACGGCAGGGTCAGCGCGGTCTGCAGCAGGCCGGTCTGGCCCTCGCCGACACCGAGCAGGAGCACCGCGACGATGGGCGCGGCCGCCAATGCGACCTGTTCGGCCGATTGCGCCGCAAGGTTGGACCAGGCCAAACGGTTGAAGGTCGGGGGCAGATGGGGCGTCTGATTGATCGCGATCATGGCTCGGTCCCTTGCATTGGGGGTAGGCTGGCATTGTCCGGCCCCAAGGACGGCCAGGCCACCCGCTTCCCGACACCCCCCGGATGGAACTAGATGCACTTGCAAATGAGTTGCAATAAAAGCCCAACTCCGTCATCCTGCTGAAATGGATGCACGAGCCTCCCGTTTGCCCCCTGATGCTTCGCCCGAGGCGGTGAGCGCCGGCGGCTGGCGCGCCGACGCCGCGGCCGATGTCCAGCGGAGCCTGCCCGAGGTCTACGGCAGCGTCGCGGTCCCCCGGGGCGGCCACTGGTCTCGCCGGCTGCTGGCCTTTGCCGGTCCCGGCTATTTGGTTTCAGTCGGCTACATGGATCCGGGCAACTGGGCGACGGATCTCGCGGGCGGATCGAGGTTTGGCTACACGCTGCTGTCGGTCATCCTGCTCTCGAACCTGATGGCGATCCTGCTGCAGGCGCTGGCGGCGCGTCTCGGCATCGTCACCGATCGCGACCTCGCGCAGGCCTGCCGCGCCACGTTTTCCCGGCCGGTCAATCTGCTGCTGTGGCTGGCCTGCGAGGCGGCGATCATCGCCTGCGATCTCGCGGAGGTGATCGGCACGGCGATTGCGCTGAAACTTCTGTTCGGCATTCCCCTGGTCGGCGGGGCGCTCATCGCCGCGCTGGACGCCTTCCTGCTGCTGGTATTGATGAACCGGGGCTTTCGCTTCCTCGAAGCCTTCGTCATCGCGCTATTGATCGTCATCGCCGTCTGCTTTGCAATCCAGATCGCCGCCGCCGCGCCGCCAGTCGCGGCGCTGCTGCGCGGCTTCGTACCGTCCAGCGGGATATTTACCGATCCCGAGATGCTCTACGTCGCCATCGGCATCATCGGGGCAACGGTGATGCCGCATAATCTCTATCTGCACTCCTCGATCGTTCAGACCCGCGCCTATCCACGCTCCGACGAAGGACGCCGCGATGCGATCAAATGGGCGACGACGGACTCCACCATCGCGCTGATGCTGGCCCTGTTCATCAATGCCGCGATCCTGATCGTCGCCGCCGCGACGTTCCACACCAGCGGCCATGCCGACCTGGCTGAAATCGACCAGGCGTTCGAGCTGCTGTCGCCGCTGCTCGGTCTTGGAATGGCATCGACGCTGTTTGCGGTGGCGCTGCTCGCATCCGGGCTCAATTCGACCGTGACGGCGACGCTGGCGGGCCAGATCGTGATGGAGGGATTTCTTCACCTGCGCCTGCCGAGCTGGGCGCGGCGGCTCGTGACGCGCGGTATCGCCATCGTCCCGGTCATCGCCGTCACCGCGCTCTATGGCGAGCGCGGCACCGGACAGCTTCTCGTCTTCAGTCAGGTCCTGCTGTCGATGCAGCTTCCGTTCGCCGTCATTCCGCTGGTGCGGTTCGTGTCCGATCGGCGAAAGATGGGCGACTTTGCCATCTCCCGCCCGCTCGCCGCCGCGGCGTGGATCGTGGCCGGCATCATCGTCGTTCTCAACGTCAAGCTGCTGTGGGATTATTTCGGCTGGTGAGGAGCTGAAGCGCTGCCGCAACCTCAACTGTCATCGCCCGGCTTGACCGGGCGACCCAGTATTCCAGAGACGGCAGAAATCAATCGAGAAGCCGCACGGGGTCACCCGGTCAGGCCGGGTGACGACAGCAGGGGCTAATCCTGCGGCTCGCTCGACACGTCGCCTGAGGCGTCGATGCGCAGCCAGCCGGAAGGGGCGAGCCGCTGCTGCGGCAGGAAGCGGCCCTTGTAGTCCATCTTCTTGGAGCCTTCGATCCAGTAGCCGAGATAGACGTAAGGCAGGCCTTGCCGCCGGGCGCGCGCCAGATGGTCGAGGATCATGAAGGTGCCGAGCGAACGGCTGACTTCCGAGGGTTCGAAGAACGAATAGACCATCGACAGGCCGTCGCTGAGCACGTCCGTCAGCGCTACCGCCAGGAGCTCCTCGCCGCGGCCGGTGAGGCCGCTTCCTTCGCCGCGCCGGCGGTACTCGATGATGCGGGTTTCGACGTGGCTGTCCTCCACCATCATCGCGTAGTCGAGCACGGTCATGTCGGCCATGCCGCCATGGCGGTGGCGCTGGTCGAGATAGGCGCGAAAAACCGAATATTGTTCGGAGGTGGGAACCGCGCTGCGCTGCTCGCCCACGATGTCGGCGTTGCGGGCCAGAACCTTGCGCAGGTTCCGCGAGGGGCGGAACTCGTTGGCGATGACGCGGATGGAAACGCAGGCCCGGCATTGGTCGCAGGCCGGCCGGTAGGCGATCGACTGGCTGCGCCGGAAGCCGCCATGGGTCAAAAGGTCGTTGAGATCGCCCGCCTTGTCGCCGACCAGATGGGTGAACACCTTGCGCTCGTGCCGGCCCGGCAGATAGGGGCAGGGCGAGGGCGCCGTCAGGTAGAATTGCGGGGTGTCACGCGAGTGCTGGGTCACGGGATGTCGTCAGTCTCCGAAAGGCGAAGTAAAACGTCAGCATCGCGCCCCGGGGGCCGACGGTCAATGCGGTTTTGCAGTCAGACGGTTCGCGCCGGCTGCGCCACGGTACGGACCGAGCTGTTGATCACCACGGTTCCCAGCACGATGTCGTGCAGCAGCCGACGGCGGCCGTTGAACAGGCCGACCAGCAGCACGAACGGCGACAGGAACGAAATCGAAATCCAGAACAGCACCGCGTGCATGGCGCCGAGCACGAAATAGCCTGGCGCGCCGTACCAGGTGCGCAGCTCCAGATCCATCACGCGCATGCCCAAGGTCGCCGAATAGGGCCCGCCGATCGAGGCGCCGTAATAGACCACCGCCCAGATCACGGTAGCCGGCCACGCCAGCCAGAACAGCGCCCAGCCGAGCCCGAGCGTGATCAGCCCGAACACGGCGATGAAGAGGTAACCGAGGATCACCGGGACCGAGAGCACGACGAGGTCGATCAGGAACGCGAACACCCGCCGCGTCAGCACCCCGCGAAACAATTCCGGCTGCAGATAAGGATCGAAGGCATGCGGCTGAACCCCGCCGCCGCTGCGCCAGGCGCTCCCGGAATACCCCGAACCGCTGTCAGACATGATCAGTCCTCCCGACTGTGCCGTCACCACGCAGGACATGGGAACCGGCCGCGCGCCCGCAAGGCCCCGCGAAAATTACCTAACCGCAATATTCGGGCGATTCGGCGGCTGAAAGCACCGCGTCGCGTCTCGCACTTCGTCATTCCGGGATGGTCCGTAGGACCAGACCTCAGATGTGCAATTGCACATCGGGGAATCTCGAGATTCCGGGTTCGCGTCTTCGACGCGCCCCGGAATGACGGTAATCCCTCAGCGCTCGGCCTTCAGCTTCTCCGCCGCCTGCGGCGCGAAATAGGTCAGGATGCCGTCGGCGCCGGCGCGCTTGAAGCCCAACAGGCTTTCCATCATCGCCCGCTCGCCGTCGATCCAGCCATTGGCGGCGGCGCCCGCGATCATCGCGTATTCGCCGGACACCTGGTAGACGAAGGTCGGCACGCCGAAGGTATCTTTGACCCGGCGCAGCACGTCGAGATAGGGCATGCCGGGCTTCACCATCACCATGTCGGCGCCCTCGGCGATGTCGAGTTCGACCTCGCGCAGCGCCTCGTCCGAATTGGCGCTGTCCATCTGGTAGGTGCGCTTGTCGCCGGTCAGCGTCTTGGCCGAGCCGATGGCGTCGCGGAACGGGCCGTAGAAGGCGGAGGCGTATTTCGCGGCATAGGCCATGATCTGGACGTCGAGGAAGCCGCTCGCATCCAGCCCCTGGCGGATGGCGCCGACGCGGCCGTCCATCATGTCCGAGGGCGCGATGATGTCGCAGCCGGCTTCGGTCTGCACCAGTGCCTGCCGCACCAGCACCGCCACCGTCTCGTCGTTGAGGATCCGGCCGTCGTCGATCAGCCCGTCATGGCCGTGGCTGGTGAAGGGATCGAGCGCGACGTCGCAGAGCACGCCGATGTCGGGAAATTCCTTCTTGATCGCGCGCACACTCTTGCAGACGAGATTGTCGGGATTGGTGGCTTCCGAGCCGTGCTCGTCGCGCAAGGAGGGTTCGGTATAGGGAAACAGCGCGATGCAGGGGATGTTCAGCCTGGCCGCGCGCTCGGCGTCACGTACCGCCTGGTCCACGGAGAGGCGCTCCACGCCCGGCATCGAGGCGACCTGCACGCGCACATTTTGGCCGTCGACCACGAACAGGGGCCAGATCAGGTCGTCCGTGGTGAGGACGTTTTCCCGGACCAGCCGGCGCGCCCATTCCGCCTTGCGATTGCGGCGCGGGCGAACCACGAGGTCGAGGGGAGGGGCGGCCTGCGCGGTCTGGTGCCGCGGCGCATCGCGCATTTCGATCGGTCGCCCGAATTTGATCGCCATTGTGTCATCTCTCCTG
>JBGPSI010000307.1:0-4656 GCA_041490045.1 Bradyrhizobium sp. | reverse complement strand
GCCTGGCGCAACATCGCTGAGCCAGCCTGCCAGCTGCTGCTCGGCACTATCAGGGGCGGACACATGCGGTCTGTCCACGAACCGCGCGGCCAGGCAATGTCGGTCCGCGTCGCCCTTCGCGGATGAGGTCATGCCACCTTCTGTGGCACATCCGGTGTTTGAGCCGCAAGCCTGTCGCTGACCCCTGCCGCCGCCGGTATCGCCAGCGTCGCGGTCAAACCGGGATGCGCATCGCCGAGCCTCAGCTCGCCGCCATGCAGCGTCGCCACCGCTGACGCGAGGCTCAGTCCAAGGCCGGAACCGGGCTGGGTGCGGCTCGCCTCGAGCCGCACGAAGCGCTCCACGGCATGCTTGCGGTCGGCTTCGGGAATGCCTGGGCCGTGGTCGGTGACGCTGAGCAGCACGATGTCGCCCTCGCGCCGGGCCTCGATCAGGATTTCCTTAGCGTCGGTGGCGGCGCTCAGCGGCTGCACGACCGGATCCGGCTTGCCGTATTTGATCGCATTCTCGACCAGATTAGCCAGCGCCTGGCTGATCAATTCGCGGTTGCCATGAAGCGGCGTCGACACGGTCCTGACACGCAGGGTCATGCCGTCGTCTTCCGCCAGCGGCTCATAGAGCTCGTGAATGCCGTTGGCGACGTCGGCGGCGTCGAAATCGTCCATGTTTCCGCGCGCCTGCCCGGACTCGGCGCGCGCGATCATCAACAGCGCGTTGAAGGTTCGGATCAGGCCGTCGGATTCCTCGATGGTCCGTTCCAGGGCGGTGCGGTATTCGGCTTCGCTGGCGGATTTCGCCAGCGCCTCTTCGGCGCGGTTGCGCAATCGCGTCAGCGGCGTCTTCAGATCGTGGGCGATATTGTCGGAAACTTCCTTCAGCCCCATCATCAGGGCCTCGATCCGCTCCAGCATGGCGTTGAGATTTTCCGCGAGCCGGTCGAGTTCGTCGCCGCTGCGTCCGACCGGCAGCCGGCCGCTCAGATCGCCCGCCATGATGGTCTGCGTGGTGCCGGTCATGGCATCGATCCGTCGCAACACCCGCCGCGCGACGAAGATGCCGCCGCCAAGGCCGAGCACGACCACGATCAGCACCGACCATTGCGCCGCCTTGGCGACAATGCCGAACAGCCGCCGCCGTTCCTCCAGATCGCGCCCGATCAGCAGCCGGAAGCCGCCATCGAGCTCGGTGACCAGCACCAGCGCGCGATGGTCCGCTTTGTCCTGGTCATCAAGCCGCCGGTAGGCGGTCTCGGACCATCCGGTGGTTCCCATCACGCCAGGCGCGAGCGAGCCGACATTGCCGGCAATGGCCCGCCCCTGCGGCGTGGTCACGAGGTAGAGGTTGGCGCCCGGCCGCAGCGCCCGGCTCTCGATATTGGAAACTAGCCCGCGCAGACCCCAGTGTCCGAAGATATCGGACAATTCGCCGGTTTCCGCATTGACGGTCGTGGCGATCTGTTCGGTGATCAGACGGCGCGTGTTCCAGGCGAAATAGCCGAGCAGCGAAGCGGCAAACAGCGCAAACAAAAACAGGTAGACCAGCGTCAACCGAAACGCCGTGGTCCGGACCAGCTTACCGAACGCCGTCACGGATCATGTATCCAGCCCCGCGGATCGTGTGCAGCAAGGGTCGTTCAAAACCCTTGTCGATCTTGGAGCGCAGCCGCGAGATATGCACGTCGATAACGTTGGTCTGGGGATCGAAATGATAATCCCAGACGTTTTCCAGGAGCATGGTTCGCGTCACCACCTGCCCTGCGTGCTTCATCAAATATTCCAGAAGCCGGAACTCGCGCGGCTGCAGGGTCAATTCGTCCTTGCCGCGCGCGACCCGATGCGAGAGGCGGTCGAGTTCGAGATCGCCGACGCGGTAGGTGGTTTCCTCGGCCGGGCCGCCATGGCGGCGCGACAGCACTTCGACCCGCGCCAGCAGTTCGGCGAATGCATAGGGTTTTGGCAGATAATCGTCGCCGCCGGCACGCAGGCCCTTGATGCGGTCGTCGACCTGTCCGAGCGCCGAGAGGATCAAAACCGGCGTGCGGTTGCCCTTGTCGCGAAGCGAGCCGATCAGTGACAGGCCGTCGCGCTTCGGCAGCATCCGGTCGACCACCAGCACGTCGTAGTCACCGGTCTCGGCCAGCGACAAGCCTTCCTCGCCGTCACCGGCGAGGTCCGCGACATAGCCGACTTCGCGAAACGCCTTGGCCAGATAATCGGCGGATTCGCGATCGTCTTCGATGATCAAGAGGCGCATATTTTGGTCGGTTGCACTCAACTGGGCTAGCCTTCTATCACCATGGCGCGGTCGACACACTGATGCAAGGCGACCGGCCGTCTCTCCTCTCGGCAAAAAAGCGGGCGGTGAAGCTGGGGGGACCTCACCGCCCTTTGAACCTTCCGACGGAGGGGGGCGTATTCCATCAGAAGGAACTGGTGGGAGCGGGCTTTTGACCCGCCCCCCGGAAAGAGCCGTCGGCGGGGGCGACTAATGCCGGCGACACCCTCCATCTGGTAAAACATTCAGCCTTTCGCCAGAGGGACCGCGACGAAACGCGACGATCCACCGCTCTTGATCCGCATCAGTACGCTGTTCTTGTTGTCGGTGCGCGCCGCGTTGACCGCATCGCGCACGTCACCGGCGCTGGAGACGCTCTTTCCGGCGACTTCGAGAATGACGTCGCCTTCCTTGAAACCACGGTCCGCCGCCGCACTGTTCGGATCGACCTCGGTCACCACGACGCCATCCTTGCCGGCACCGGCGACGCTGTTGGCGGGCGCAACGGTCAGGCCGAGCTTCGGTACGTCGGTGCCGCGGGTGGCGCCGCCCTTGTCGCTGTCGCCGCCGGTATCGGCCTTGGCTTCCACCGAATTCGGCAACCGGCCGAGGGTGAGGTTGATGACCTTGTCCTGACCCTTATGCAGCACGTCGAGCTTGACGGCGGCGCCGGGCGCGAAACCGCCGATGGTGCGGGCGAGTTCGCGGGCATCCTTGACCGTTTCCCCGTTCACTTTGGTGATCACGTCACCGGACTCGATGCCGGCCTTGGCGGCCGGACCGTTGGCCTGCGGTTCCGCCACCAGCGCGCCTTCGGCCTTCTTCAGCCCGAGGCTGTCGGCGATGTCAGGGGTTACCGGCTGAATCTGGACGCCGATCCAGCCGCGGCTGACCGAGCCCTTGTCCTTGAGCTGGGCAATCACGCTCTTCACGGTCGATGCCGGGATCGAGAATGCGATGCCTACGCTGCCGCCGGACGGCGAATAGATTGCGGTGTTGACGCCCATCACCTCGCCAGAGGTGTCGAAGGCCGGGCCACCGGAGTTACCCTTGTTCACGGGCGCGTCGATCTGAATGAAATCGTCATACGGGCCGTTGCCGATGTCGCGGCCCCTGGCCGAGACGATGCCCGCGGTCACGGTGCCGCCGAGGCCGAACGGATTGCCAACCGCGAGCACCCAGTCACCGATCCGGGGCTTGCCGTCGGAAAGCTTGGCGAACGGGAAGTCTGAGCCGCCCTCGACCTTGATCAGCGCCAGGTCGGTGCGCGCGTCGGTGCCGATCACCTTGGCCTTGAAGACCTTGCCGTCGTCGGTCGTGACCTCGACCTTGTCGGCGCCATCGACCACATGGTTATTGGTAACCGCAAAGCCGTCGGCGGAAATGAAGAACCCGGAACCCTGGCCGGTCACCACGCCGCGACCCTTGGGCATGCCCCGCAGGCCCGGAGGCAGGCCATCGGGGCCGCCGAAGCGGCGGAAGAAGCGCTCCATCGGCGAGCCCGGCTGGAACGGCGAGTCATCGTTGCCGCTATCGTCCTTGGCGACTTTCTCGTTGATGTTGACCTTGACCGAAATCACCGACGGTTTCACGCGCTCAACGATATCGGCAAAGCCGACAGGCTTCTCGACCTTGCTGACCTCGTTGTTGACCTGGGCCTGTGCGGTGCTGCTGAAAATGTCGACCGGGCCATGCGAGGGGCCAAAGCCATAAGCGGCGACCCCGAGGCCAGCCACAACGGAGGCCATCAGCGCGAATTTGCGCGCGGAGAACGGCGAACGGCGGGGTGTTTGGACAGGCGGACGGGACGAAAGATCGGTCGGACGGTCGTTCATGCAAAAAATCTCCAGAGCCTGAATCGATGATGCGGGGACAAGCACCTTACAGACCTGAAGATGGGGATTTCCGCCTTACGGCGCGCTGGCGGCGGAATTAAACTTTTGTAATGAAGGGGTATCCAAATGCGGCAGTTTATCGCAGGGGCCCAAAGGGTTACGGCCGTGGCGGCCGCTGCCGGTCCCCTGCCCTGAGCCGCCGTTCCTGCCTCGCGGCTTATCCGGCCCGGACGCTCATGATGAAGCCGTCGACTTCCCGTTTCAGGGTTTCGGCCTGTTGGGAAAGATCGACCGCCGAATCCCGGGCATCGCCCGCCATGCGTCCCGTTTCGGACGACGTTGACGTGATCTGGACGATATGGTTCGAGACGTCGAGGGTGCCCCTGGCGGCAACCTGAACGCTCTTGGAGATGTCCTGGGTCGCGTTTCGCTGCTGCGCGGTATCGACTTCGATACCGGACATGATCGCGCTGATTTCCGAAATCGTGTTCGATATGTCGTCCATAGCCTGCCGGGTCTCGCCGGTGATGCCCTGGATGCTGGCGAT
>JBGPSI010000306.1:0-4811 GCA_041490045.1 Bradyrhizobium sp. | reverse complement strand
CGCGGCGTCTCACCGCGGCCCGAACGGCCCTGATCGCCAGCCCGCATTTCGTGCTCGAGCGGATCGACCTTCCGGCGAATTCCAATTGGTCGCTCGATGCGAAGCGGGAAACCTGGATCTTGGTGATCGAAGGGCGTGCACGAATCGGCTCCATCAGCGCCTCGGTCAGCGATGCCGTCTTCGCCGAAGCGGATCGCGCCGACATCGAAGCCGGGCCCGCCGGGATGAGCGGCCTGCTCGCCTATCCGGGACCGGATCCAACGATGGCGTTGCTGCAGGAAGCCGGAGAACAAATGACCCAGTCCGTCGGTGCGTCCGTCAGCCCCTC
Organism: Bradyrhizobium sp.; assembly: GCA_041490045.1. GTDB lineage: Bacteria > Pseudomonadota > Alphaproteobacteria > Rhizobiales > Xanthobacteraceae > Bradyrhizobium. Next base: position 4,483 of record JBGPSI010000306.1, on the reverse strand, counting down.
GCCAGAGCCGAAAGAGATTGTCGAGGTACAGACATGACGCCGTTCCGCCGCATCGCGCTTATCGGCAATTCGCTGCCCCGCCGCTGCGGGATCGCAACCTTCACGACCGACCTGCAGCAGGCGATATCGACCTCACGACCGAATCCGGAGACCTGTATCGTGGCGATGACCGATCACGGTCAGGCCTATGATTATCCTGCGGCGGTTGGTTTCCAGATCAAGGACGACAATATCGAAGAGTACATGCGTGCGGCGGATTTCCTGAATGCTGGCCGGTTCGACACTGTGTGCCTGCAGCACGAATTCGGAATTTTCGGCGGCGAGGCCGGCGCCCACATCCTCGTGTTGCTGTCGCGTCTCACGATGCCTGTGGTGACGACGTTCCATACCGTGCTGGCCGATCCGACGGCGGCGCAGCGCGCGGTGATGGATCGCATTGTCGAGGCCTCGTCGAAGGTGGTGGTGATGGCCGAAAAGGGCCGGGAGTTGCTGCGCAGCGTCTATCGGGTGCCGGACGACAAGATTGAGGTGATAGCCCACGGCATTCCGGACGTCGCCTTTGTCACGCCTGACGCGGCGAAGACCAGGCTCGGATTTGCCGGCAAGTCGGTCATTCTGACCTTCGGCCTGCTGTCGCCCAACAAGGGCATCGAGGTCGTGATCGACGCCATGCCGTCGATTCTGGAACGCCGCCCGGACGCGGTTTACGTCGTGCTCGGCGCAACGCATCCCAATCTGGTCCGGGACCAGGGCGAGGCCTATCGCGAAAGCCTGATGGCGCGGGTGCGCGAACTTGGCGTCGAGGATCATGTGGTGTTCCTCGGCCAGTTCGTCGATCAGGCCACGCTGCTCGAATTCATCTCGATGTGCGACGTCTATGTCACGCCCTATCTCAATGAGGCGCAGATGACGTCGGGAACGTTGGCCTACAGCTTCGGGCTCGGCAAGCCGGTCATCTCGACACCATACTGGCACGCCAACGAGCTGCTGGCCGATGGACGCGGCGTTCTGGTTCCTTTTGGCGACGCGGCCGCGATCGGCCACGAAATCGCGGAATTGCTCACCGACGACGCTCGCCGGCAAGCGATATGCAAGCGCGCCTATTCGGTCAGCCGAACGATGACTTGGCAACGCACCGCCGAGCGCTACATGGCGGTCTTCGAGAATGCGCGCCAGGGGTACTGGCTCAAAGTCATTGCGCGCTCCGACGTTATCGCGCCGGAGCCACGCAGCCCTGCGGCGCCAGACATGCAAATCGGCCATTTCCTGTCGATGTGCGACGATACCGGCCTGTTTCAGCATGCGGTGCAATCGGTGCCCGATCGTTTGCACGGTTATTGCGTCGACGACAATGCTCGCGCGTTGCTGCTGGCCTGCGCCCTCAACAATCCGGGTGAACAGCCGCTGTCGGAAGTCTTGACGGCCCGCTTTGCGGCTTTCGTGCAGCATGCCTGGAATCCCGACACCGGGCGGTTTCGCAACTTCATGGGCTTCAACCGAACTTGGCTTGAAGACAGCGGCTCCGAAGACAGTCACGGGCGAACCCTTTGGGCATTGGGTGAGGCCGCGCGCAGAGACGCAAGTCCGTCGCGGCGCCGGTGGGCTGCCGCATTGTTCGCCCAGGCATTGCCAACCGCGGCGGCCTTTCGCTCCCCCCGGGCGTGGGCGTTCACGCTGCTGGGTCTGGATGCTTATTGCGCGGTCGCTCCGCATGATCTCCACGCCGGGGAAGTCCGGCATTCCCTTGCCGACAGATTGATGACCGCTCTCGCTTCGGTCGAGACGCCGGACTGGGTGTGGTTCGAGGAAGGGCTGGCCTATGACAACGCGCGCCTGCCGCAGGCCTTGATGATGGCAGGCTTGGCGACGCAAACGCCTGACTATGTCGATGCCGGCCTGAGGTCCCTGCGCTGGCTGATGACGCAACAGACGAATTCGTCGGGTCATTTCCGCCCCGTCGGCACGGCCGGCTTCGGCGAGCAGCGGCAACCACCCCGCGCGTTCGATCAGCAGCCCCTGGAGGCAACGGCGACGATCGCCGCGTGCCTCACGGCATGGCGCGCGGATGGCGATGCCGAGTGGAAAGCCCTCGCCAACGGCGCTTTCGCGTGGTTTCTCGGCGGCAACGATCTGTCCGTGGCGCTGGTCGATCCGCACACCGGCAGTTGCCGCGACGGCCTGCACCCTGATCGGGCCAACGAAAATCGCGGCGGCGAGTCAGTTGTGTGCTACCTGCTTGGACTCGCGGAGATTCGTCAGCTCGCGCGCGTCAACGCCGGCCTGACGAAACCCCCGGCATTGCGCGCCGTGGGGGCCTGAAGTTCACCTCCTGCTCAAGCGACCGAGGACAATGTGTCACAAGCCACCTTCCTGAACCGGCAGGCGTTTTTTCTGCGTCCAGACCCCGCGCGGGTCATCGTGCGCCCGTTCAAGCCAGCCACCGAACCCCGCGATCTCAACCCGACCGACAAGACGCGCGCCAATCATATCGTCGGCCGGGTTCTGGCACTCGATTCCGAGGCTGTTGCCGCCCAGCTCGCCGACGTCCTGGAGAATTTCGAGGGCCGGCACCGCAACCTCTTGGAGACGTTCGAGGCCCGCGCCGAGGTCATGGAACAGGCCTTCGCGGCTCACGGCGCCTTTTCCAAGGACCAGCGCCAGCTGATCGGTGCCTATTTCCTCAACGAATATTCGTTCGAAGCCTCGGCCCTGTTCAACCCCAGCATCGTGCGGCACCCGGACCAGTCGGACGCGCCGAAAGGCGGACTGCGCTTCATTCTCAGTCTGCGTGCCATCGGCGAAGGACATGTGTCGTCACTGACTTTTCGAGCCGGCACGATCGCAGCCGACGGCAGTCTGAGCGTTGATCCGACCGCTCGCCTTGCCTCAAGCCCCCGCATCAGCCGCCGTCTGTCCGCACCCGACGGCGACCACATCGAACTGACTTTCAATCACAACGAAGAACTCAGCGAGCGCGTCATCTTTCCGGTCACCGATTCCCAGTCGAACGGGATTGAGGATGCACGCTTTGTCGAGTTCAGCGACGAGGGCCGGAAAACCTACTATGCCACCTATACCGCCTACAGCGGGCGGGCGATCCGTTCCGAACTGATCGCGACTCACGATTTCATGTCGTTCTGGCTGGCGCCATTGCGGGGCGACGCCGCGCAGAACAAGGGCATGGCGCTGTTCCCACGCAAGATCAACGGCAAATACGCCATGATCGTGCGCCAGGACAATGAGAACCTGTATCTGATCTATTCGGACGACCTGTACACATGGAACGGTGGTCAGGCCATTCTCAAGCCGGAATTTCCCTGGGAGTTCGTCCAGATCGGCAATTGCGGGTCGCCGATCGAACTCGATGAAGGCTGGCTGCTGCTGACACACGGCGTCGGCCCGGTCCGGAAATACTCGATCGGCGCGGCGCTGCTCGACAAGACCGATCCGTCCAAGGTGCTGGCGCGCTCCCGCGAGCCGTTGTTGCGGCCCGAACGGTCCGAGCGCGAAGGATACGTTCCTAACGTCGTCTATACCTGCGGCGCGATGCGGCACAACGACCAGATCATCTTGCCATATGCGGTGTCGGACACTTTCTCCAACTTCGCGACCATCAAGATTTCGGCGCTGATGCAGTCGATGAGGGCTTGATCGCCATCTCGCGGCGGCAATGACCGAGCCAACTGGAATTGTTTTGGCCGCCATCAGGTCTCAACTAATGCATAGCTATTGGCCGGCAAAGGGCGCAGAGTATTTGAATGCGGGACATATTGCGCCGCACGCGCGCTTTTAAAGCTCCTGAACCGAGCGCTCCGGGTACTCCACGAAGTCAATCTGGTGCAGTGATGCTGACGCTATCGGCACTGCTTTTTGAGAATGGACTGCCTAATCTTCCGGTGGTGCTGATCGAGCCGCACCGCAACCCCGGAGGAATTTGGCGCATCAAGTTCAGCTACGAAACGGAAGAGCCGCTCTCGATGAGTGCGGTGCAGGCATCGACGATGGCTTCCGTTCTACACGAAATCGGCGAAGCCGAACTCGCGGACGAGATCGACGGTGCGATAAAGACCGCGGCGCGCTACGCGTCAATGTGAGAACTATCTGTTCGGTTACTGCATCATCAAATGTGAGGAGATCCGCATGGCCAAGGGTGAACAAAAGGGTAATCGGGAATCAAAGAAACCGAAGAAAGAGAAGATCAAGACCATAGCCGCCGCGCCAAGCCAAAAGACCGCGGGATGGCAGCCGAGCTTTGGTTCCGGCAAGAAGAAGTAGCGGTGCGATTGTTTTTGCCGCGTGCTGCGCGATCGGTATTGGAGCCGAGCGCGACGTCGCCTTGTGGACGCGGCCTGTTTCGACTGCGGGTAAGCGGTGGGTAATGTCGCCCGCAAAGGAAGCCAGATGAAAACAACTCTCGCGCTATTGGTGCTCTGCGTCCTCACGCAAAGCGCTTTCGCCAAGGGACCGGAATGCAAGGCCATCG
>JBGPSI010000305.1:0-4822 GCA_041490045.1 Bradyrhizobium sp. | reverse complement strand
TCCCTACATCTTGTCCGGCTTGTTCTGTGTGTTGAGCGGCCCGATTCCTCAGCGCGGCAGCGATCGGTTCGCGCCCGTTACATTGCCTTGGTGGGGCTCCTTGCGAGCAAGCGCCCCGGCAGGCAGCGCCGCATCGCGCTGCACCGAACGGGCAGCGATCTCGTCTTCGGCCTTGTGGTGCCACATCTCTGCTTCAGCGAGCAGCCGCCAGCTCTCAAGCGGGTGAAACACCGCGCTTTGGCGGCACAGAGATTCCATTGCGCGGTAGCGAGCGAGATCTTTCATGTCGCACCTCCAACGCTTGCCTCCCGAATTACTTAAAACCGTTTTCAAGACAGAGTCATTACGATTCTGAAAAGACTCCGCTTTTGCCCGTTCGGGAACCCACCCTGACACTATTTGTAAGGCTCGCGATGGAACTCCGGCGGCGCGCAAGGTTTATCCTGGTATCCGATCAAACCGCACGCATAAGCGGTTCCCGGACGGAGGGCGCGCGTGAGGGTGCCATGTCGAAAGCCAACGGTTCAAACGTCAAAATCTCTGGAATCGGCACCTTCGCGGCTGTCGCTCTGATGGCTGCTCTCGCGAGCGCCGCCTACGCGGGTCCGGGAAGGGGCGGCGGCGGAGGCGGATTTCATGGCGGCGGTGGTGGCGGATTTCATGGCGGTGGCGGTGGCGCACCGCATATCGGCGGCGGCGCTCCCCACGCGATGGGCGGCGGAGGCCACTTCGGCGGCGGCATGCATATGGGCGGAGCGCCTCATTTCGGCGGTGGCGCCCCCCACTTCGGCGGCGCTCACATCGGCGGCGGGCCTCGTTTCGGCGGCGGTGGCCCCCATTTCGGGGGTGCCCATATCGGCGGTGGACCGCATTTCAGCGGCCGGCCCGCGGTATCGCACTTCGCCGCGCGACCCGGTTTCCACGGTCAGCGCTCGTTTGCGGTACATGGCAGCCGGTTTGCTGGCCATGGCCCGGCGCTGAACTCAACTGCACGCTTCGGCGGTAATCGCAATGCGCCAGCATTCAGTTCGAATAGAAACGCAGCCATCCGATCAGCCGCGGTACAGCACGCGTTGAACTCCCGTGCGGTCGCCGGCGCCTTGCACAACAGGGCCGCGCTCTTCAATCCGAATACCCGCGCCCACATTGCCGCGGCGGCCGCAACGGCCGGATGGCATCAGGGCCGCGGCAGAGACGGATGGTGGCGGCATCGCCATGGCGGCTATGGCTGGGTGGGTCCGGTATTCTGGCCGTTCGCCTATTATGACTTCTACGACTATGCGATGTGGGGCTACGGCTACGACGACTCGTTCTGGGATTACGGCTACGGCGATATCTACGCCGGTATCTTCTCACCCTACGGCTACGACGACCTTGCCGGTTACTGGCCGCAGGGCAGCAGCGGCGGTCAGGTCAGCGCCCGCCAGAGCTCCGGCGCAAAGACCGCGACGCCCGACCAGTTGGCAGAGCTGTGCGGCGAGGACAGCCGCGACATCGCGGGCCTGCCGATCGATCAAATCCAGAAAGCTATTCAGCCCGACGACGCCCAGCGCGCCGCGCTCGACGACCTTGCCAACGCTTCGGTGAAAGCGGCGCAGGACATCAGAGCCACCTGTCCGACGAAGATCGCGCTGACCGCTCCGGCCCGCCTCGCCGCCATGCAAACGCGGATCGAGGCGTTGATATCGGCGGTCGACACGGTTCAGCCGCCGCTGCAGAAATTCTACGGCCTCCTCACCGACGACCAGAAGGCGCGGCTGAATGCGCTCGGCGAGGATCAACGGCGCGCCGATGCCGCAAAGAAAAACGGCTCGCTGGTCGAAAACTGCGGCGCCGCGCAACCGGGCGTGACCGGTTGGCCATCGGCCGAAATCGACGCGAAGCTGCATCCGACCGACACGCAGCGCGCCAGCCTTGCGGCGCTGCGGGATGCCGCCGCCAAGGCGGCAGACATGCTCAAGGCTTCCTGCCAGACGAGTGAAGCCATCACGCCGACGGCGCGGCTCGAGGCCGTCCACAAACGGCTCGACGTCATGCTGCAGGCGGTCAAGGGCGTGCGCACGGCGCTCGACGATTTCTACGGAAAATTGAGCGACGAACAGAAGGCGCAGTTCGAGGCGATCGGCCCGGACCGCTCGGCGGCTTCCCATCAATCGAGCGCGGCACCGACGCATGTCCGCCACCACCGTCATCACGCCAGCATCAACGAACTCATCCGTCATTTCATGTCGATGGCGCGGTGGTGAAGCGAATGTTTATCATCCGCCAGGACAACGCCCTTGAACGCGTACCCGCCGCGGTCGAATAGACGATGCAACATCGACGAAGTTGCTTTGGTCTCGCCGCGTGGGCATTTGTCGTGCTTATTGGTCCCGCAGTGGCCCAATCGGAACCTCTAAAGGGCGCCGCCGCGTTTGGTGACTGGCGCACCGACAAGCCCGGCGTGATCCGGCTGATCCGGCCCGAAGATTTGCCCAAGCCGGGGGCAACGCCCTCCTCCGCCAACTTCCCCCATATCGTGCGCCGGCCGCCTTCGGCGCTTCCGCAAGTCCCTGCGGGGTTCAAGATCGAGTTGTTCGCCGACGGACTGAGCGGACCGCGCCAGATGCGGGTGGCGCCCAACGGGGACATCTTCGTTTCGGAAACCAGCCCCGGGAGAATTCGCGTCCTGCGCGCGGCCGATGGAAGTCCAAAACCTTCGGCAAACAAGATCTACGCCAGCGGGCTCCATCAGCCGTTCGGCATTGCCTTCTTTCCGAGCGGCAACAATCCGCAATGGGTCTATGTCGCCGAGACCGATCGCATCATTCGGTTCCCCTACAATCCCGGTGATCTCAAGGCCACGCAAAAGCCCGAGACCGTGGTCGCGGAATTGCCGCACGGCTTCGGCCATTCGACGCGGGACATCGCCTTTACCCCGGGTGACAGGCTGATGCTGGTGTCGGTCGGCTCGGAAAGCAACGCCGCGGAAGGCATGCGGGACCCGCCGGGCGGATTGCCCGCGTGGATCGACAAGCACCCGTTGGGAGCAAGCTGGGGCCGTGAGACCAACCGCGCCGACGTGCTGGCGTTCGATCCCGGCGGAAAAAATCCGGTCGTCTTCGCCACCGGCATCCGCAACTGCGTCGGCCTCGCCGTTCACCCCAAGACCGGCGACGCCTACTGCTCGACCAACGAGCGCGACGGTCTCGGAGACAATCTGGTTCCGGACTACGTCACGCGGGTGCGCGAAGGCGCGTTCTACGGCTGGCCCTGGTATTATATCGGCAGCAATGAGGATCCGCACCATTCAGGCCGGCGCCCCGATTTGAAGGAAAAGGTGACCATTCCCGATGTGCTGCTGCAGCCGCATTCGGCCTCGCTCGGGCTCACCTTCTACGAGGGAAACGTATTTCCTGCCGAATATAGCGGCGACGGGTTTGCGGCCGAGCATGGCTCGTGGAACAGGTCCAGGCGAACCGGCTACAAGATCATTCGCATCCGTCTCAAGGACGGCGTGCCCACCGGCGAATACGAAGACTTCGTCACCGGATTCGTGGTCAGCGATTCCGAGGTGTGGGGGCGGCCCGTCGGCGTCGCCGTGGCACATGATGGCGCGCTTCTCATCTCGGAAGACGGCAACGGCACGATCTGGCGCGTGACGCATTGACCGAAGCATCAGCAGCTTCAATAAATCCCGACGTCGATCGGCGTCTCGCCGGCGATCTTTTTCAGGCGCACGGCATAGGTGCCCAGCATCCCGGTTCTCTCATCCTGCTGCAATCGCACAGGTCCGTAAACGATCTGCGGCGCGAACACCTCGAAGCCGACGAACTGCAGCATGCCGCGCTGGATCGGCCGCAGGATGGCGTCGATGTCGCCGTTGAAGCCGCCCTTGACGTAGGCCGGCGCCGGGCCTCCCGTCGTCAGCGAAAGCATCGCGCGCTTGCCTTTGAAAACACCGTTGGCGTAGATCCGCTCCCCGCCATAGGTCCGTCCCATCGCGAACACCCGGTCGACCCAGCCCTTGAGAATGCCGGGCAAACCGAACCACCACAGCGGAAACTGCCAGATCATCAGGTCGCACCACTCGATCTTCTGGATTTCCTCCTCGATGTCCTCGGCGAAACCGTAGGTCTCGGTGGCGTGCATCTCCTCGATCTGCTGCTTGAAATAATCCGGATCCTTCGCACCCAGGAAATTGTGCCTGCCCGACACCGGGTCGAACGGCATGGCATGAAGGTCGGACGTCCTGACCTCATGGCCGGCCACCGACAGCGTTTCGACCGCGGTTCGGAACATGGCGCCATTAAAACTCCGGTGTTCGGGATGGGCGAGGACGATGAGAATTTTCATGGGGCCTGGTCCTGGCTATTTCAGCATGCTCGCAAAGGTCTTCGCGAAGCTGTGGACATCACCCGGCCATCGAGCCGAGACGTAATTGCGATCCCGCACCACAAAGGCGGGGGTCTCATCATTCATGGTATCGCGCACGAGGCCCGAGGTCTTGCGGCGATAATGCGGATCATCGCCGGGCACGTCGCGGAAATCTTCGGGGCGCGCCAGCGCGCGGGTCACTTCCTGCTGCACCGACATAAAACCCCTGGGCTGGCCGGGCCGCTCCAGATAGGTCCGGTAATAATTCGGATCCCAGAACCGCGTGAAGCGCGCGACCGACCACGCGCTGTTTTCGAACGCCCAGGTCAGCGCGGTGGTTCGATATCCCGAGAGAACCGAGCGCCCGGTGCGTTTCGAGATGCTGCGCGCCGCCAGCAATACGCCATGACAGATCGCCGCCACCGGTTTTTCCGCTTCGAAAAAGCTGACGACGATGTTCTGCAGG
>JBGPSI010000304.1:0-4871 GCA_041490045.1 Bradyrhizobium sp. | reverse complement strand
GGCCGCGTCCATACCCGCCGCGAAGATCCCCGACCGCGCGATACCGGCGGCACTGCTGAACGTGTGCTTCGTGCTGTGCGTTATCAACGTCGCTTTTTTTCCGACGGCGTATTTCGCGCATTGGTGGATCTGGGATCCGGATGGCCGGGGAATCCCGACCGATTTCGTCAACGTCTGGGCCGCCGGAAGGCTGGTGCTGGAAGGCCATCCGGCGCAGGCCTGGGATTGGAACATCCAGAAGCAGGTCGAACTCGCACTGCTGCAACAGGATTTCGTCGGCTATTTTGCCTGGCACTACCCGCCGCCGTTTTTGTTCGTCGCGTCCTTGCTGGCGCAGTTCCCTTACGCCGTCGCTTTCATCGGCTGGGTCTCGGCGAGCTTCGTGCCCTATCTCGTCATGATGCGCGCGATCGTCGGCCGCAATTTCGGCTGGCTCCTGGCAATGGCCTTTCCGATGGTGTTCAACAACGCGCTGGTCGGACAGAACGGCTTTCTCACCGCGGCGCTGATCGGCGGCACGCTTTATCTGATTCCGGTGCGTCCGATCCTCGCCGGCGTTTGCCTGGGGCTTCTGAGCTACAAGCCGCAATATGGTCTGCTGTTTCCGATCGTGCTGATCGCGGCCTCGCAGTGGACGGTGTTTTTCACCGCCGCTGTCACCGCTGTCGGTTTGGCGTTCGCATCCTGGCTCGCCTTCGGCACCGAGAGCTGGCAGGCCTTCTTCCACTGGATGCCGATGTTCTCGCAGGCCTTCCTGACCGAGGGCAAAGCCCCCTGGTGGAAGATGCACAGCCTGTTCTCGCTGGTGCGTTATTTCGGCGGCACGGAGGCGTTGGCGTGGGCCTTCCAATGGGTGCTGACCGCGTCGGTCGCGGTGGTGCTGGCGCTGATGTGGCGCAGCCGGATCAGCTATACGTTGAAGGCGGCGGCGCTTGCGGTGGGCACGTTGCTGACCACGCCCTACCTCTTCATGTACGACCTGATGGTGCTGGCGGTGCCGATGGCTTTCCTGGTCCGCGTCGGGCTGAAGGAGGACTTTCGCCGCTATGAGCTGCCGGCGCTGGGGTGCGCGCTTGCGCTGTGCTTTGTGTTCACATTTACCGGAACCCCGGTCGGGCTCGGCATCACCCTGCTCGTGGCAGCCCTGGTGCTGCGCCGCGCCGGTTCCTGGTGGCGGCATGAGCCGGTGCCGACAGTGCAGGCCGCTGGCGCCAGCGCTTGAGACGCAGCTCCGAAATGGCCATTTTTGCGGCTTGTCATTCGCCCTGAATAGTTGTTCAGTTCTTCAAAGCGATTTTTCCAAAATCGCCAGAAACAGTGAACAGGCGTGCTTCCCCGGCTGGGCTTCTGCGACCCCGGAAAGTGCGTTGAGGGACGAGAAGCGCGGCCATGGTCTACCGGCGGACCCACCAAGTTGTAAAACGCCTCGCCGCGCGGCGCAGCGCCATTCTGGCAGCGGCGCGGGACGCCGCCGCCGAAGGCGGCATGTCCGCGGTGCAGATCGCCCCGGTCGCGGTCCGCGCCAACGTCGCCGCCGGCACCGTCTATCGCTATTTCCCGTCCAAGGCGGATCTGATTTCCGAACTGATCGCGGAGGTCTCGCGCGATGAGCTGGCCGCGATCCGCCGCGCCGCCGATGCCGCGCCCGGGCCGTCCTCGGCGCTGGCGGCCGCCGTCACCACGGTCGCGGTGCATGTGCTGTCGCAGCGCAGGCTCGCCTGGGGCATCTTGGCCGAGCCGGTCGACGTCGACGTCACGGCGTCGCGGCTGGCGAGCCGCCGCGAGATCGCCGGCGAGATCGCAACCCGCATCGATGCCGCGGTGCGTGCCGGGCATCTGCCCGCGCAGGACACCGCACTCGCTGCGACCGCGCTGCTCGGCGCGCTGCATGAATCGCTGGTCGGGCCGTTGGCGCCGGACAATCTCGATGACCAGGCGAAACTGCGCGACGCCGTGCAGACCGTGACGCTGCTCGCGCTGCGCGCCGTCGGCGTGATGGACGCCCGCGCCCGCGGCCTCGTGGTGCAGGCGGTGTTGCCGGCGAAGACGTTGGTCGGCGCGTAAGAACAATTCAAGCCGCCGTCACAGAGATAAACACCGTTCCATAGCGCCCTCGTGAATTGACATCTCCCGCCGATTTGATCGGCTGGAGGCGTTAGCTGTTCAATTCATCTCAGGAGAGCCTCGCATGACGACGACGTTCGGATCGGCCAAATGGCAGGGCGGCATCAAGGACGGCAAGGGCGCCATCTCGACCAAGAGCGGCGCACTGAAGGATTACCCTTACGGCTTCGCCAGCCGCTTCGAGGGCAAGCCCGGCTCCAACCCGGAAGAGCTGATTGGCGCGGCGCACGCCGCCTGTTTCACCATGGCGCTGTCGCTGATATTAGGCGAGGCGAAGCTCACCGCCGAGCAGATGGAGACCAAGGCCGACGTCACGCTGGAAAAGGTCGGCGATGGTTTTGCCATTACGTCGGTGCACCTCACGCTGAGCGCAAAGATCCCCGGCGCCGACAAGGCGAAGTTCGAGGAGCTCGCGGGCATGGCGAAGGCCGGCTGCCCGGTGTCGAAGGTCTTGAATACCAAGATTACGCTGGACGCGACGTTGCTTTAGCTGGTCATTCCGGGGCGCGTCGAAGACGCGAACGCGAAATCCAGAAGTTGTGGCGCGAGATTCCGCGTTGGCGCTCGCGCGCCGCGGAACGATGATGTTGATCTCACATATCCGCGTCGCTGTCGGATCCGACGGAAGCGATACGCACCATGTTGGTGGTGCCGGGGATGCCGAGCGGCACGCCGGCGACGATGATGACGCGCTGGCCGGCGCGGGCAAAACCGTCGCGGAACGCGATGCGGCCGGCGCGGTTGACCATGTCGTCCTGGTCATGCGCGTCTTCGGCGACCACGCAATGCACGCCCCAGACCACGGACAGCTTGCGCCCCGTCGAGAGGTTCGGCGTAATCGCCACCACCGGCGGCTTCGGCCGCTCGCGGGCGACCCGCAACGCCGTCGATCCCGAACTGGTCCAGCAGATGATCGCGGACAGATCGAGCGTCTCGGCAACCTGCCGCGCGGCGTCGGCGATAGCGTCGCCGACGGTAGGCTCCGGTTCGGCGCGCTCCGCATTGAGCACGCCGCGATAGGTCGGATCGCGTTCCACTTCCTCGCCGATGCGGTTCATGGTGGAGACCGCTTCGACCGGGAATTTGCCGGCCGCCGATTCCGCCGACAGCATGATGGCGTCGGCGCCTTCATAGACTGCGGTCGCGACGTCCGAGACCTCGGCGCGCGTCGGCACCGGGCTCTGGATCATCGATTCCAGCATCTGGGTTGCCACGACGACCGGCTTGCCGGCGCGGCGCGCCAGCCGCGTCATCTGCTTCTGCAGGCCAGGCACGCGCTCCAGCGGCAGTTCGACGCCGAGATCGCCGCGCGCCACCATCAGGGCGTCGGAGGCTTCGATGATTTCGGGGAGCCGGTCGATCGCCTGCGGCTTCTCGATCTTGGCCATCACGGCGGCGCGGCCGCGGATCATCTTCTTGGCCTCGATGACGTCCTCGGCGCGCTGCACGAAGGAGAGCGCGATCCAGTCGACACCGGTCACCAGCGCCGCCTCGAGGTCGGCGCGGTCCTTCGTCGTCATCGCCGACACCGGCAGATCGGTGTCGGGCAGGCTGACGCCCTTGCGGTCGGACATCTTGCCGCCGATCACGACACGGGTGACAGCGCGCCCGGGAGACGTTTCCTCGGCGATCAGCCGCACCTTGCCGTCGTCGAGCAGCAGCGCATGGCCGGGCCGCAGCGCCGCCAGAATCTCCGGATGCGGAAGCTGGACGCGGGTGTTGTCGCCGGGCGCCCTGTCGGAATCCAGCACGAAGGTCTCGCCGTTGTGTAGCTGGACCGCGCCTTCGGCGAACGAGCCGAGCCGGAGTTTGGGGCCCTGCAGATCGACCAGAATCCCGATCGGCCGCCCGTAGCTGCTCTCGACATTGCGGATGGTCTTGACCAGCTCCCGCATCTTGTCGTGCGGGGTGTGGCTCATGTTGATGCGGAACACGTCGGCGCCGGCCTCGAACAGACGGCGGATCATCGCGCTGTCGGAGGAGGCGGGGCCGAGCGTGGCCAGGATCTTGATGCGGCGAAGTCGTCTCATGGCTTGGATCCGGGCGCTGCGGCTGGCGGCAGACCAGACGCGCCCGGAGCCGTTCCGGCCGGCGGATTGGTGATGCCCGGGAGGTTGCCAGCGCCGCCGGGGCCGACCGTTCCCGGAATGCCCGGCACCCGCTGCGCGGGCTGGGTTTCGTTGGATTCCGTCAGTTGCACCGTCCAAGCGCGCTGCTCGCCGGTATCGACCTCGAAGAAACCGGTGCGATCGAAACCGCGCGCCAGGCAATTGTCGGTGCCCTTGATGGTGAATTCCTTGTCGCGCGAACACATGAAGGCCTGTCCCGACCATTCGCCGCCACGGTCGTAATCGAGTGCATAGATGTAGTAATACCGTGCGACCAGCGTGCCCTTCAGCAGGGTTTCACAGGCCCGCGAGGACACGTTCCACCAGCCCTCGGTGGTCCAGCCGTCGGCGTCCTTGTAGCCGAGCGCAATGCCGACCCGGCTCGAGGTGTTGTTGCAAAGGCGGAAGTCCGCCGCCGCGGGATTGTTCCACAGGCACAGGAAAACCAGCGCCAGCGCCGGGAGCAGACCGGCGGTCAAGCGTGCGGCGAAAGGCTTTGGGCGGTGGGATTTGGTCGGGATCATTCAGTGAGGCTATATCAAATCATTGACGATTTCGCGTGAGCCGGCGGGGACTGTCAACGGCCCAGGCGGCATTTTCGGGCGGGCGCCGCCGAATTCATGCTTGGTTAGGGCAATT
>JBGPSI010000303.1:0-4913 GCA_041490045.1 Bradyrhizobium sp. | reverse complement strand
GGCTGGCTTCGGACGAACGGCAGAAATTCGCGGCGGTCGATGACAAAAATCTCGCAATTGGTATTGGCCGTGGCGTCGGCGGAGCGCGGCTGTCCATCGAGCACCGACATCTCCCCGAAGATCTCGCCGGGGCCGATCAGATTCAGAATCGCGCTGCGGCCGCCGGCCGAGGAAACGCTGATTTTCACCGTGCCGCTGATCACCGCGATCAGGCTGTTGCCGGGGTCCCCCTTGGAGACGATGGTGGCTCCCCGCTTGAGCGTGGAGTGCTTGGCATAACGGCAGAGCTGATCGAACGCCTCCGGCTCGAGATCGCAAAAATACGGATGCTTGCGCAGGACCGAAAGCTTGCTGCTCGAAAACGGCCGAGCTTCACCTTTGTTGTCCTGGGACACGGCGGATCGAACTCCGGGATGGGGCTGGGAGGCCCAATTCCTTCCGTAGTCAAGGCTGACAGCATTTTCAACTGGAAAGCAACTTTTGCTGCGATTTGGCCAACAAACGAGCAGACAGCCCTCGTCTGCACGGACCACGAGCCGCAATGTGACGCCCAGGCATTCGTCAAATTTGTCCGATCCCGCATTTCCCGTGTTGCCGAGGACGGCGCCGATCTCCGTTTGGTGTTCGGCCATGAACTGGACGAAGCACACCAGGGTATCTTCCTGGGACAGCTGGATAAGCACCAGCCGGGCGTCTCCAAAACCGATGTTGTTGGTGAGCATCATCTCCCATTCGGGTTCCCGTCCAACACCCGGCGCGACGCCTCTCGTCGTCAGGCCTTCAGCGCGAAAACAGGAGGCAGCCGGCCACATGCTTCATGTATCTGGCTTCGGCTTTGTTCGCCGCTTATCAGGACGGGGGCGAATGACCGCGCCAACTGTTGTTGCCGGGCTGGCTCTCGGCTTGCCGTTTCTCTTCAGGCCTGTCCTCGGCAAAGCACAAGAGCCGCGACCAGATGGCCGCGGCTCCTGAGTTTACCGAAGGGCAAGGTGCCCGAACGGGCAGTTCCTGATCGTCAGATCACTTTTTCAGCGACGTGTTCGGGCAAAGCATGTGCAGGCCGATATGCTCGTGACCCTTGTGCCTGAACGTCTTGACATGCAGGTCGTGGGAGGTGTCCACATTCTCGCCGACCTTCAGGACCATCGGTTTCGGCTTCTTGGAGCGCATATTGGACCGGATGAGCCTGGTGAGCTTGTCACGGATCTTCGGCGGGATATGGCCGGAGTTTTTCTCCCAGCCGCTGTGTCCCTTGGTCGATCCCTTTTCGTCCTTCCAGTGTTCGGTCTTGGGGACCAGAACTTTCGTATAACTCTGGCCAAATTTGTAAGGCCCGTGCTTTTTCTCGTACTCCGCAAATTTCTTCGCGGTCTTGTGAATATTTTTTGGGCTGTACAAATCGTTGATGTGCTTTTCGAACTTTCCGCCGTAGGTGAATGCCATTTTTCACTCCTTGATATGTCGCTGAATATACCGCTGCCTGCAATAAATCACGAGTTCGAGAACTTGGAGAACGCTGCCTTAGCACGTTCCAGGTGAACAGTCATTTTGGACCGGTCAAAAAGCGTGATCGCCTGGGCGAGTTCTTCCCGAGCCTCGGCCGTCCTGCCGGAAGCGGCCAGGACGCGCGCCAGCAATCCCCTGGCGGCACCCAGCAGCGGCCGCGCCTCGAGCCTGGACGCAATTTCGATTGCCCGGTTCATGCACCCGATGGCCTCTGGGGCCGCGGACGCCCCCTGTGACGCCAGAACATTGGCCTCGGCAAGAACCGCGATCGCCTCGATACCTCCGTAGCCCTTCTGTTTGGCGCTGGCCTGGCAGGCCCGCACCATCGCCAACCCGCGCTGGACGTCGCCGAGTTGACAGTATGCCGAGCCAAGATAGGCCGACACCGCAACCATGCTGGTTGCATGGCCGACTGCTTCGGCCTCGTCCTTGGCCTGAAGCAGGATGTCGCGCGCGCGTGCAGCGTGGCCCTGCTGCGTATAAAGATTGCCGAGCGCGAGCTTCACGAGGGGCAGGAACAGGCGAACTTCGTTCTCTCGCGAAAGCAAGGACGCCCGATTGAGAGCGATTTCGGCTTCCACGAGATTGGCCCGCATCATCTGCACCAGACCGCGGCCATAATCCGCCGCGATCATATCGTAAGGCCGGTCGTTCTTTTCGGCGAGATCGCTCGCCTGCCGCAGGCATTGTTCGGACTCATCGAATTCGCCCAACCAGCCATAAACGATCGCACGCATCATATGACAGAGCACGAGCAGGCTCGACCCCGTCGTCCCCGGCGGCGCCCATTCCGGCGCGCTGGCAAGGCGCGCGCTGGCTTGATCGAGACAGATCGTTGCGTCGCGATAATGGCCGGCGATAAAATGAGCCTGACCGAGCGCGTACTCCGCGTAGCTGAGCCACGCCTTGTCGGACGCGGCACTGGCCAGGGCAACAGCCTGTTCGGACGCGGTGATGCCTTCAAAGGGTGTTCCATAGAAATTCAGCGCCACCGCCTTGGCGACGATTGAGGCAAGCCGGCGCCCTTCGTCGCCGATTTTCTCGGAGCGTGCTTCCGCCTCGCGACAAAGCCCGAACCACTGCTCCATGCTTCCAAGCGGCGCAAATGCGAGACGAGCCTCGATGCGCAGGTCGATCGCCTGCTGTTCGCGCTCGACCGTGTCGGGCAGCCTGTCGACGGCATTGATTGCGGACTCAAAATACCCGGTAGCATCCCGGAACGCCGATCTGGCCAGCGCCTTGCGCGCCGCGAGTTGGCCATAATGGGCGGCCTTCGCCCAGTCCCGCGCCTGGACCGCGTGATGACAAAGCGCTTCTGCCACCTCCTCTTCACGCCCCTGGGAAATCGCCTCCATGGCGACCAAAATCCGCCGGTGCAACTCCTCGCGTTGCGGCCGCAGGATCGAATCATAGGCAACCTCGCGGATCAGATCGTGGGCAAATTCGTATTCCACTGCGGCGAGCCGTTGCGACTCGACGAGGAAATCCAGAATCTCCAGTGACCAAAGGCGACTTTGCAATTGAGCTGCCGGCATGCCGGTCACGGCCGCCAGCAAGGCCGGCGAAATTCGTGGCCCGACGACGGCTGCGAGCTGCAGAAGGGACTTGTCCTCTTTCGACAACCGGTCGATTCGGGATGCGATGACCCCTTGTATGGTGGGAGGAATTCCCAGCGCGTCCCACGGCGCTTTGGCGGCAAACCGGCTGGTGTCGCCATCGATGACGCCGCGATTGAGGAGCTGGCGGGCGACCTCCTCGATGAAGAGCGGAACCTGGCCGGTATGGCGAAGAATATGCGCCTTGAGGGCATCGAGACTGGGCGCCGTGCCCAAGAGATCGCCGAGCAGCGCATTCGCCGAGGTGATATCGAGGGACCGTAGCCAGATCCTGCGAACATCGAGCCGCGCCAGCCATTCCGGGGTGTCTTCCGTCCGCCATGTCAGCAGGATCAGCAGCGGGCGGCGGGCGGCGAGCGACATCAGCGCCTCGATGACGCCTTCACTTTGGCCGTCGCTCCAGTGAAGGTCCTCCAGCACCAATACGGTCGGCCGCGTCGAGACCGCCCTGTCGATTGCGTTGCATACGGCATCGGTGATCACGCGACGTCGCAGCAGCGGCTCGAGATCGCTCCAGCGGGGATCGCTGACCGGCTGGTCGAGTGCGGCGCAAAGGGCCGCGGGCCAAAGATCCGAATGCGGCGGCGGCGGCCCCTCAGGCAGCTGTGGCCTGTCTTCCGGCGCGATGTTGGCTACCCGCAGCGCGCTCTGGAGCAGCTTCTTCACCAGCGCATAGGGAACGGCCTGCTCCAGCGGGTTGCCCTCCGCTTCCAGGACCTGCCAGTTCGTCTGCCGCAGCGCGGCGACAAATTCGTGGACCAGTCGGGATTTTCCGATGCCGGCCGTGCCAACGAGCGCAATGACCTGCCCGGCAGCAGCGACCTCCCCTGCCGCCCGCTCGAGCAGGGAAATCTCTTCCCCGCGTCCGACGAATGACGAAAGCCCCTTGCTCGACCGGGCCCGCCAGCGGGTCAGGCCGCTGATTTCGACGAGCTCGTAATGAGGAACAGGGGCGGCAAACCCTTCCAGCCGTTTCGGGGGCAGCGCGTTGAAGGTCACGAGCCCCGCGGCCAGGCTTTGGCAGGATTCCGACACCAGGATCTGGCCGGCCTGCGCCGCGTTCTCGAGCCGCTTGACCAGGTGGACCGCGGGACCGCCGGCTTCATAGATCGAGGAGAGATCGGCCTCGATGACATGGGCGACGACATAGCCGGAATGAACGCCAACCCGGACCCGCAGCGCCGGATCGTTCAGGAGCTTGACGCGGTGAACCAGTTCGACGGCCGCATGACAGGCCATGACGGCATGATTGTCATCCGCGTGCGGCGCACCAAAAAGTGCGATCAGGCCGTCGCCGCCTTCCTTGCTGACGATGCCGCGGTTGCGGCGAACCGCGATGCGCATGGCGGCCAAGGCTGGCTCGAGCCGCGAAATAGCTGCCTCCGGATCCAGTTCCGAGATCAGGTCGGTGGAACGCTGCAAATCGGCGCAGAGGACGGTGAGGTACTTCCGCTCGCCGGCGATGCGACCCCGGACTTCCGCGGCTTGCGGCCTTGGAGCGTTCTCCGGGACCGCCGACCCGCAGGACGGGCAATACAGATCACCTGCCTTCAGGGTCGAGAGACAAACCTGACAAAACACCCTCGGCTCCTTCATCCAGCACTTCAGATTAACGAAAGATCGCGACAGAACAAGCGTTTGCAGCCGACAATTGTTCGGACATGGGAAGTGTCACACAGGAGGATTCGCGGGCGCGAAAGATTAGACGCCAATTTTAGGCGACAACATACACGAGGGGGGTGGCCGCCCACTGCCATCGCACCTTGGAGAGGCTACCGTGAGCGTTTCGGT
>JBGPSI010000302.1:0-4965 GCA_041490045.1 Bradyrhizobium sp. | reverse complement strand
CGAGCCCGGTGCCGCCCTGGTCGCGGCGGGTGGTGAAGAACGGATCGAAGGCGCGGCGGCGGACGTCGAGCGACATGCCGCAGCCATTGTCGGAAAAGATGATCTCGACATTGTCCTTGCCGGACTCCCGCACCTGGATATCGACCGCTCCGGGCTTGCCGTCCGGGAAGGCGTGTGCCACCGCATTGAGGAACAGATTGGTCAGCACCTGCCCGTAGGGCCCGGGATAGGAATTCATGATGAGATTCGGCTGGCAGTCGACGTTGAGCGTCAGATGGTGCTTCCGCAATCCCGGCCTCAGGCTCATCACCACCTGCTCGGTCAGATCGCCCAGGTCGAAGACGCGCTGGTCGCTGTAATTACGGTCGGCGGCGACCTGCTTGAACGAGGTGATCAGTTCGGCGGCGCGGTTGAGATTGGCGACCAATTGCGAGGAAGCGTCGCGGCTCGCCTCCAGAAAGTCGTTGAGGCTCGATCGCCTGAGATCGCCGCGGGCGACTTCGGCGGTGAACAAAGCGGTCTTGCGCTCCAGCGACGAGGCCACCGTCAGGCTGATGCCGACGGGGTTGTTGACCTCATGGGCGACCCCGGCCACCAGCCGGCCCAGGGCGGCGAGCTTTTCCGCCTCGATCAGGGATTGCTGGGTCTCTCGCAGATTGCGCAATGCCGCTTCCGCGGCATCCTTGGCCTTGCGCATCTCGGCTTCGCCGCGCTTGCGCTCGCCGATATCGAGCGCAACGGTGACGATGCTCTCGATGTCGCCGTTGGCGTCGAGCAGCGGAAGCTTGTTGACCAGCCAATGCCGCAGATTGCCGGATGAATCCAGATATTCCTCTTCGTAGAATCCAAGCCCCGTGCCCGCCGCCAGCACGCGCTTGTCGTTCTCGTCGGTCTTCTGCGCCCCGTAGCGCGACATCAGGTCGGTGGTGGTTCGGCCGATGGCGTCGGCGGGCTCGACGCCGAAGATACCAGCCATGTAGCGGTTCATCAGGATATAGCGCAGCTGCTTGTCCTTGACGTTGATGACTGCGGGCACGGTGTCGATCACCTGCTGCAGCAGCCGCCGGCCTTCAGCGACCGCATCCTCGGCGCGCTTCTGATCGGTGATGTCGCGCACCGTGCCTTCATAGCGGATGATCTCGCCGCTTTCGTCGCGCACGGCGGTGGCGCTGTCGGAGAGCCAGAGCACCGTGCCGCCGCGCTGCCGCGCCTGATATTCGAATTCGCGGACCATGCCATCGCGCTGCATCAGGAACTGGTATTCGGCGCGCGCCTCCGGATGCAGGTAGATGGTCTGGCTGATATCGCCGATGCCGCGGATCAGATCGTCCGGCGTGTCGTATCCCATCATCCGCGCCAGGGCCGGATTGGCATTGAGCAGCGCGCCGGCCGGCGTCGTCACATAAATCCCGTCGACCGAGCCTTCGAACAGCTTGCGATAGCTTTCCTCGGCGAGCCGCTGCTCGGCCAGCGCATGAACCGCCGCTTCACGCGCGGTGTCGGCTTCCGCCAAAGTCCGGCGGAACACTTCGGCGGCGCGCGCGATGTCACCGATCTCGTTGTTCACGTCCGTCAGGGGAATCGAGGCATTCTTCTGGCCTCCGGCCAGCGCGCGGATCGAGGTTGCGATCGAGGCCAGCGGACGCACGGTGCGGCTGACCACGAACAGCGCCGCGAAAATCCCGATCAGGACGCCGGCCGTGCCGAGCACGATGCTCTGCCATTTGGTCTCCGCCAGCGTCCGCGCGAAGTCGCGCGACAGCACGCGCCCCCGCCGCGCGCTGACTTCGCGCAACAGTTCGGTGACGCGCCCGATCAGCCGGCCTTCGGTGCCCAGCACCTCCTTGTCGAGCCTGGCGATCTCGGCTTCGGTCCCCGAAATCGCCGTGATCGCATCGGCATAGGCGTCGGCCGCGGCGCGCAGCGGCGGATCATCGATCGACAGCGCCCGCATGCTCTGCGCCGACCGCTCCGCCCCGTCGGGATCGTGCGCCAGAAGTGCGGCGGCGATCCGGTTCTGCGCCCGGAACAGGCTCCTGGCGGTGGCCCGCTCCGGCACCGCGGCGATTGCCGTCTCGAACCGCTCGCGCACCGGCGGCAGCGCGTCGATCAATTCCGCTCGGCGCGCGATCAGGGCGGTGACGCGCTCGATGCCATCGCGGTAATTCTGCAGCCGGGCGCTGACGCCGTCGATCATGTCCTGCTGCTCGGGCGCGAGCTCGAGCCGGGTCTTTTTCAGAAGCGCGGTCAGGGCGGAGGCGGCCTCGCCAACCCGGTCCGGCCGGGCGCCCTGGCTGGTGACGAAATCCCGCGCCGCAAGCCGCAGCTCGTTCATGCGCCGGTCGATCCCTTCGGCGAGGTCGCCGACATCCTGCAGCCGCTGCAGCTCGGCGAAGGTCGCATCGATGTGCCCGATCGCGATGACACTCGCCATGCTGGTCGCCGTGATCACCGCCAGCAACAGCAGAAAGCTGCCAAAGGTCAGCTGACCGATCGACAGCGAGTGCGATCTTATCCTTGCTAGCAATGCCGTGAATGCAGATGGCATGGTTAATGAAACCGGGCTCCAATGGGCCGCAATATACGACGTAATGCATGTCAGGGGGAACATGCTGGAGACCGCCGGACGCCCGGGAATGCTCGCTCGGCTGTGCCGCCCAGGTGCCTGATGCCGTCGGTATTCGGCCTTGGGCGCCGGATTCCCGTTCCACCAAGAGCGGGTGTGGCTAGCGCAGTAGGCAGGCCCGGAAAACGGCGGGTTTCTGCCGGAAACCGGCCATGTGGCCTAGCGCAAATCGGAGGCCGGATGGCTGTAGTTCAGCGTGCCCGGTTTTGCTTTCGCCAGCGCCACATATTCGGCCACGCTCTTCACCGGCAGGCTCGAGGGAACGAAGAAGAAATTCGGCGCCCGGCAGATCTGCCCGACCGTGATGAAATCGCGCTGCGGATCCCAGCGCAGGTTGTTGTACAGCGACGGGCTGGTGCTGAAGCAGGTCGTCACCAGCAGCCATGTGTAGCCGTCGGGCGCCGCGCGCGCGACCTCCTCGGCGGCGATCGAGCCATTGGCGCCGGATTTGATCTCGTTGATGATCGAGCCGTTCCACCTTTTGCGAGCGCCCGGATTGCCGGGGAGGATGCCGACAATTGCCCTTGGCCGGCAAGGGCAGCAGCGATGCCGAAAAGCGGAGCTGGATTGCGCGCCGCCGTCAGGAAGAGGCACTGAGCGCTGATGGCTTCCGGTCCGGAATGGTCATCGCGGCGACGCCGACCACCACGCAGCCGAGGCCGATCCATGCCGTCGGTGTCAGCCTTTCGCCGAGAAAGGCCACGCCGAGCGCGACCCCGATCGGCACACGCAAATAGGCCTGCGCCGTGGTGCCGACCGAACCGAGTGCCTGCACCAGCCGAAAATAGATCACGAAGGCCAGCGCGGTGGAGAACACCGCAAGAGCGAGCAGCGCGAGCAGCGAGCTCATCGACGGCGCGAGCGTCCATGGCCGGTCCACCACGAGACCGATGGGAACAAGGATCGCGGCGCCACACAGCAGCGAGCCCGCCGCCGGCGCCATCGGGTCGAGGCCCTTGAAGCCGCGGCTGAAGATGGCGCCGCCGGCATAGCAGATGGTCGCAACCACCGTGGCAACCTCGGCCGCGAGCTGCTCGCCGAGGCCGGCCAGGGCCTGCACGCCGACGATCAGCCAGATGCCGGCCATCCCGGCGACGACGCCGAACAGCTTTCGCACACTCACCGGCTCATGGCGCGTGAGGGCCAGCGTCAGGAAGAACGCAAAAATCGGCGAGGTCGAATTGAGAATGGTCGCAAGCCCCGCGTCGAGCGCGCGTTCGGCCCAGGCGATCAGCGTCCACGGGATCACGCTGTTGAGACAGGCCTGGAACAGGAAACGCCGCCAGGTCGCGGCGTCCTTCGGCAACCGCAGCCCGCGCCCATGCATGATCGCGAGCAGCAGCAGGCCGGCGATCGACGTGCGCGCCGCGATCAGGGTCACCGGCGGTATCGTCGCCACGCCGAGCTTGATGAAGGTGTACGACCCGCCCCACAGCGTCGCGAGCTGCAAGAGCAGCGCGAGTTCGACGGCGATGGCGGGAGGTTGCGGACCGGCCTTGCTCACCTCGATCATGCTGCCCCCCGGATAGCCAGTCCGCGGTTGCCGCAAACAAGCCTTCCCGCCCGTGTTCGAGGTGCATCAGATGGGTCGCCGCCGGAACGACGACGTCAGCTTTTTCCCTTGCGCCGAGCGCATCGATCAGCCACGCCGCGTCGGCGTCCTGGCAAAGATTATCCCACGCGCCGCGCACGATCAGCGTCGGCGCCCTGACGCAGCCTGGATCATAGGCGAGTTTCCCTGAAAGCGCGGCGAGGTTGTCCGCGACCGGCCCGTTGGGAATCTTGACGGACGGCGGCGTTCGCGATGCCGCGTCGGAATCAGTCGCAAGATACGCCGGGCCCCACTCCCAGAGATCAGGCTCGATCAGAAGGGGTGGATGATCCAGCGGCACGTCTTCCACGAAGCGCGCGAGTTGCTCCGGCACCGAGAGGAAACGCCATCCACCCAATTGTTCGGGCGGCGGCAATCCCAGCGTCCGCCGCTGTGCGATCGGGCCGAACATCACCAGGCGATTCACCGCATCGGGATGTTCGCCGGCGTAACGCCCGGCTGCCTGGGTGCCCCAGGAATGCGCGACTATATGAACCTTGTCCGCTCCGCATTGGCTCCGGATATGAGCGACAACGGCGGCGATCTGAACGACGGCCTCTCCCGCTCGACCGAGCGGCATGATGCCTGCCGCAGGCCTATCCATTTGGGGATAGCGCGATGAGCCGCCGAAGCCCGCGAAATCGAAACTCCAGACATCGAAACCCCTGTCGACCAGATGGTTCGCCCAGGAGCGGTTGTGGAAGCGATACCCGACCGACAACGACGAGGGAAACGTTGCACCGTGGAT
>JBGPSI010000301.1:0-5037 GCA_041490045.1 Bradyrhizobium sp. | reverse complement strand
GTCCTGCAGCGTAAATGGCAAGCGGCACTCCGGCCCGGCGAGAGGCTGCCGCATTATGAAGATGTGATGCTGGGCAGCCTCGGCCGGCTGGCGGATCATATCGTCCTGCTCCGGGACAACAACGACACCATCGAAGTATCGCGCAGCGGCCGCTACATCCAGAAATGGCTGGACGACGCGCGCTGGGACATTCCCTTGAGCGCGCTGTCGCCGGATTGCGCCACCGCGCTCAGCGAGGCCGCCGTCAACGCGGTGCGCAATGGCAGTCCCTATCTCGCAGTGGCGCATTGCGTGCGCGACGGCCTGGTCCAGACCTACGATGTCCTGGCGCTGCCGACGTCGTCGCGCTGGGGCAGCACGCTGATCGGTGTCTATGTCAACGAGCGGGCCCCGCAGTATAATTTGCTGGATGCGATTTTCTCCACCACCGACGAGGGTGTGCTGTCGCTCGCGGCGATCCGGGATTCCGCCAGCGAGCCGTTCGACTTCCAGATCGTCCATCTGAATCAGGGCGCCTCGAGGCTGTTGAGACTGCCGGCAACCGACTTGCAGTGGCGCCGGCTCTCAGCCGGCGGCAACCTGCTTTGCTCGGACGAGGTGATCGAGCGCCTGCTCGGCGTCATCAGGAGCGGCAACCGCGATCAATTCGAAATCGACAGCGATCAGCGCAACCTGAAACTCGGCGCGACCGCCTTCGGCGACATTCTCTCGCTGACGATTTCGGACGTGACGGCGCTGAAGCGCCGCGAAGCCTCGTTTCGCCTGCTGTTCGACAACAACCCGATGCCGATGTGGGTGTTCGACGCCGAAACCACCGGCTTCCTCAGCGTCAACGACGCGGCGGTGCAGCACTATGGCTACAGCCGGGCGACCTTTCTGGGCATGAAACTGCAGGAGATCTGGCCGGAGGATGAATGGGTTAGCCACGCGGAGGCCCTGCAGCGGGCCGGCGAGACCTATCATTCCGGGCGTAACTGGCGGCATCTCAAGGCCGACGGCAGCGAAATCCAGGTATTGACGTTCGGGCGGCGCGTCAGCTTCGAGGGCCGCGACGGCTATCTGGTCGCCGTGGTCGACATCACCGAACGGCGCAAGGCCGAGGCGCGGATCGCCTATATGGCCCACCATGACGGCCTGACCAATCTGCCGAACCGCGAGCTCTATCAGGACCGGCTTCGCGAGGCGCTGGAGCAAAGCGAGAGCGGCAACAACCGCGTGGCGGTGCTCTGCGTCGATCTCGATCTGTTCAAGAACGTCAACGATTCCTTCGGCCATCCGATGGGCGACCGTCTCTTGCGGCTGGTGGCCGATCGGCTGCGGTCGCAGGTTCGCGGCAACAATCTCGTCGCCCGTCTCGGCGGCGACGAGTTCGCGGTCATCCTCGCCTCCGACGTCTCCCCGAACGAGGCCAGCGACTTCGCCTCGCGCCTGATCAAGATATTGAGCGCCTGCTACGAGATCGACGGCATCGAGGTCGTGATCGGCGCCTCTATCGGGATCGCGCTTTCGCCCGGCGATGGCGGAACCACCGAGGAGTTGATGCGTAACGCCGACATGGCGCTGTACCGGGCGAAGTCGGACGGCGGCGGCGTTCATCGTTTCTTCGAGCGCGAGATGGACCGGCAGGCGCAAAAGCGCCGCGACATGGAGCTCGACCTGCGCCGCGCCTTCACCAATGGCGAATTCGAGCTGCACTACCAGCCGCTGGTGGACATCGCCGCCGACCGGATTTCGGGCTTTGAATCGCTGTTGCGCTGGCGCCATCCCGAGAAGGGCATGATTTCGCCGGCCGACTTCATCCCCATCGCCGAGGACATCGGGCTGATCGCCCCGCTGGGCGAATGGGTGTTGCGCGAAGCCTGCGCAGAGGCGGTGAAATGGCCCGCGGACGTCAAGGTCGCCGTCAACCTGTCGCCGGTGCAGTTTCGCAGCCGCAACCTGGTTCAGGTCGTTGTCTCCGCGCTGGCGAATTCCGGATTGTCGCCGAAGCGGCTGGAGCTCGAGATCACCGAATCGCTGTTCTTGGCGGAGACCGAGGCCAACCTCGCGATCCTGCATCGGTTGCGCGAACTCGGCGTCAGCATTTCGATGGACGATTTCGGCACCGGCTATTCCAGCCTCAGCTACCTGCGAAGCTTTCCATTCGACAAGATTAAGATCGACCGCTCATTCGTCCAGGATCTGGCGCAACGCTCCGATTGCGTCGCGATCGTGCGCGCGATCTCCGGCCTTGGCCGCAGTCTCAACATCACCACCACGGCCGAAGGCGTGGAAACCAGGGACCAGCTCACCTGGCTGCGCGCCGAAGGCTGCAACGAGGTGCAGGGTTTTCTGTTCAGCGCAGCCAAGCCCGCCGCCGAGATCGAAGCGCTATTGTCGAGGTTCGGCCGCCGCGCGTCGCAGGCGGCGTGAACATATCGTTGAGGCACGTTCAGATGTCGGTCCTCATGGTGAGGA
This sequence comes from Bradyrhizobium sp., assembly GCA_041490045.1. Classification (GTDB taxonomy): domain Bacteria; phylum Pseudomonadota; class Alphaproteobacteria; order Rhizobiales; family Xanthobacteraceae; genus Bradyrhizobium. The sequence goes on along the minus strand of JBGPSI010000301.1, from coordinate 2,580 downwards.
GGCGCTCTTGCGCCGTCTCGAACCATGAGGCCGCACGGCTCTCATCCTTCGAGACGCGCGCAAAGGGGCGCGCTCCTCAGGATGAGGATTTCTTTCTAGAACCGCGTCACGATGTCTGACAGCGCCGGGCGCGGGCGGTCTTCGCTCGGCTTCGACGGCGTGCCGATATAGATCAGGCCGGCGAGCTTTTCATCCGCCTTCAATCCGAGCCCGTCGAGCACGTCGCGGTCGAAGGCGAACCAGCCGGTCAGCCAGCAGGCGCCGTAACCGAGCGCGGTCGCGGCCGTGACGATGTTCATCGAACTCGCGCCCGCCGACAGCTCCTGCTCCCACGGCGGCACCTTGGGATGCGGCCTGGTGAAACTGACCACGCCGATCACCAGCGGCGCATCGGTGAGCCTTCGCTTCTCGACATCGATTTCGGCTGATGTCGCGTTCGGATTCTTCCGCGCGAACACGCTTGCGATCACTTCGCCGGCCCGAGCGCGCGCATCGCCCTCGAAGATGATAAAACGCCATGGCGCCAGCTTGCCATGGTCTGGCACGCGGGCGCCGATCGTCAGGATGGTTTCGAGTTCGGCGGGCGAGGGGCCGGGCCCGCTCATATCGCGCGGCTTGACGGAGCGGCGCGTTTTCAGGAGGTCGATGGCATCGGGCACGGCGGTCTCTCTGATCGGGGATTGATTGGGGGATCGAATAGCACGCGAGGCGGGCGGCCACGAGGCCGAAGCGGCCGCGCCGGACCGGGACTATTTCGGTCGCGCCTTGATCGGCATCTTTGCCGCGCGCTCCAGCAGGTCTTTCCCGAGATCCTCCAGAATCTCCCGGGTCGCCAGGAACAGGCTGTGGCCCTGATCGGTTTCGATGGCCAGCGCCACCACCGCCGGCTGATAGGGATCCGGGATCAGCTGGTAAGCCCGGATCGGGTAGGCCGGCAGTTCCTGTTCTTCGGTTGTCGGTTCTTCGGCCATCAGGTGTCGAGCTTCGCCCGCTTCACGTCGGGCGGCGTGGCCTCGTCGACCAGCGCGGCGATCGCCTCGTCGGTCGGCATCACCTTTTGCCCCTCGCTGCCAAGTCGCCGGATCGAAACCGAATGCGTCTCGGCTTCCTTCTTGCCGACCACCAGCAACGCCGGGATTTTCGCCAGCGAGTGCTCGCGGACCTTGTAGTTGATCTTCTCGTTGCGCAGGTCGATCTCGACGCGCAGGCCCGCGCGTCGCGCCGCGGCCGCGACTACCTTGGCATATTCGTCGCCTTCCGAGGTGATGGTGGTGACCAGTACCTGCACCGGCGCGAGCCAGAGCGGAAAATTGCCGGCATAATGTTCGATCAGAATGCCGATGAAGCGCTCCATCGAGCCGCAGATTGCCCGGTGCACCATGACAGGCGTCTTCTTCGAGCCGTCGGCATCGATGTAGAACGCACCGAACCGTTCCGGCAGGTTGAAGTCGACCTGCGTGGTGCCGCATTGCCAGTCGCGGCCGATGGCGTCGCGCAGCACATATTCGAATTTCGGGCCGTAGAACGCGCCTTCGCCGGGATTGATCGCGGTCTTGATGCGCTGATTGTGGCTCTTCGCCTCGATCTCCCCGAGCACGGTGGCCATTACGCGTTCGGCATGATCCCACATCTCGTCGGTGCCGACGCGCTTCTCCGGCCGGGTCGATAGTTTTACGGTCAGTTCGCCCTCGAAGCCGAAATCGGAATAGGTCGACAGGATCAGGTCGTTGATCTTCAGGCACTCGTCGGCGAGCTGTTGCTCGGTGCAGAACACATGCGCGTCGTCCTGGGTGAAGCCGCGTACCCGCATCAGGCCGTGCATCGCGCCCGACGGCTCGTAACGGTGCACCACGCCGAATTCGGCGAGACGCAACGGCAGGTCGCGGTAGCTCTTCAGCCCGTGCTTGAAGATCTGCACATGGCCGGGACAGTTCATCGGCTTCAGCGCAAACCAGCGCTTGTCCTCGGCCTCGTCGCCGGCGGACTGGGCAGCGAACATGTTCTCGCGGTACCAGTCCCAATGGCCGGAGGTTTCCCACAACACCTTGTCGAGGATCTGCGGCGCGTTGACCTCGCTGTAATCGCCGGTCAGGCGCCGGCGCATATAGGCGATCAAGGCCTGGAAGATGGTCCAGCCCTTCGCGTGCCAGAACACCACGCCGGGGCCTTCTTCCTGGAAGTGAAACAGGTCGAGTTCGCGGCCGAGCTTGCGGTGGTCGCGCTTCTCGGCTTCCTCGATCTGCTTCAGATACGCATCGAGATCTTCCTGCTTGGCGAACGCCGTGCCGTAGATGCGCGTCAGCATCGGATTGTTGCTGTCGCCGCGCCAATAGGCGCCGGCCACTTTCATCAGCTTGAACGCGTTGCCGATCTTGCCCGTGGAGGTCATGTGCGGGCCGCGGCACAGGTCGAACCAGTCGCCCTGCTTGTAGATCTTGATGGTCTGGTCGGATGGAATCGCGTCGACCAGCTCGACCTTGAACATCTCGCCGTTGTCGCGGAACACCTGCTTTGTCTGTTCGCGATCCCAGATTTCCTTGGTGAAGGGTTTGTCGCGCGCGATGATCTCGCGCATCTTCT
>JBGPSI010000300.1:0-5219 GCA_041490045.1 Bradyrhizobium sp. | reverse complement strand
CCGCCATCGTCGCGGCGGCGGTGCTTTCGCAGCGCTACATCACCGACCGCTTCCTGCCCGACAAGGCGATCGACCTCATCGACGAATCCGCGGCGCGGTTGCGCACGGAGATCGATTCGCTCCCCGCCTCGCTCGACGAGTATCGCAAGCACGTCGAAAAGGACGCCGCCCTGGCGCGCCGGTTCCAGCCGATCTTCGTCTCCGAGCCGACGGTTGAGGACACCATCTCGATCCTGCGCGGCCTGAAGGATAAATACGAGCAGCACCACGGCGTGCGCATCACCGATTCCGCGCTTGTGGCGGCGACCACGCTGTCGAACCGCTACATCACCGACCGCTTCCTGCCCGACAAGGCGATCGACCTGATGGACGAGGCCGCGGCGCGGCTGAAGATGCAGGTCGATTCCAAGCCGGAAGAACTGGATTCGATGGACCGGGAAATCATCCGGCTCAAGATCGAGCAGGAAGCGCTGAAGAAGGAAAGCGACGCCGGCTCGAAGAGCCGCCTGCAGACGCTTGAGAAGGAACTCGCCGAGCTCGAGGAGAAATCGGCGGCCCTGACCTCGCGCTGGAGCGCGGAGAAGAACAAGCTGTCGAACGCGCAGAAGCTGAAAAGCGAGCTCGACGCGCTTCGCATCGAACTCGCCAACGCGCAGCGGCGCGGCGAATATCAGCGTGCCGGCGAGCTGGCCTATGGCCGGATCCCGGAGCTCGAAAAGCGGCTCGCCGACATCGAGGCCAAGGAAAACGCCGGCGAGATGATGGAAGAGGCGGTCACCGCCAATCACATCGCGCAGGTGGTGTCGCGCTGGACCGGCGTGCCCGTCGACAAGATGCTGGAAGGCGAGAAGGACAAGCTCCTGAAGATGGAGGAAAGCCTCGGCAACCGCGTCGTGGGGCAAGCCGAAGCGGTGCGCGCGGTCGCGACCGCCGTACGGCGTTCGCGCGCGGGCCTGCAGGATCCGAACCGCCCGATGGGCTCGTTCATGTTCTTGGGCCCCACCGGTGTCGGCAAGACGGAACTCACCAAGGCGCTCGCCGAATATCTGTTCAACGACGAGACCGCGATGGTCCGCCTCGACATGTCCGAGTACATGGAGAAGCACTCCGTATCGCGGCTGATCGGCGCGCCTCCGGGCTATGTCGGTTATGACGAGGGCGGCGCGCTGACCGAAGCCGTGCGGCGCAGGCCCTATCAGGTCGTGCTGTTCGACGAGATCGAGAAGGCGCATCCCGATGTCTTCAACGTGCTCCTGCAGGTGCTCGATGACGGACGCCTGACCGACGGTCAGGGCCGCACCGTGGACTTCCGCAACACGCTGATCATCATGACCTCGAATCTCGGGTCCGAATTCCTGGTCAACCAGCCGGAAGGCGAGGATACCTCGGCGGTGCGCGAGCAGGTGATGGGCATGGTGCGTGCGCACTTCCGTCCCGAGTTCCTCAACCGCGTCGACGAGATCATCCTGTTCCACCGCCTGCAGAAGAGCGAGATGGGCCGGATCGTCGAGATCCAGTTCTCCCGGCTGCAGAAGCTCTTGGAAGAGCGCAAGATCACGCTCACGCTCGATGCCGCGGCGCGCGACTGGCTCGCCGCCAAGGGCTGGGATCCCGCCTATGGCGCAAGGCCATTGAAGCGGGTGATCCAGCGGAATCTGCAGGATCCGTTGGCGGAAATGATCCTCGCCGGCGACGTCAAGGACGGCGATCGCGTCGCGATTTCGGTGAAAGGCAACGTGCTGACCTTCAACGGCAAGGCGCCGCAGACCGCCGAGATCACGCAGTTCGAAGCCCCGACGCCGAAGCGCAAACTGAACTGAGTTTAAGGCATGCCCTGGACCCGGCAACGGGTCCGGGGTTCAGCCTTCGCTCACGACCGGCCCGGCTTCCTCGCTATCCTCTTGATCCGGCTCGAGTTCGGCGAGGATGTCGATCAGTTCGCGGACCCGCCCGGTAGGCAACTCCCTGCCGGCGTTCAGCAACGGGTCGTCATTGACCGCCCAGGCCTGGGCTTCCGCCAGTTCCTCCGCCGTGGCACCGGTTCCGATTATCTCGGCAATGGTCACGTCGTCGACCTGGCCGACCGCCTTGATGATTTCGTCACGAGTAAGCCGCGTCATCGCTTTTCACCCCTGAGCCAGCCGCGCCGCCTCGATGGGCGCGAACCATCGTCAACCGATGGCCACGGTCAGGGTTCCGCGCGCCGCCCCGTCAAACGGTTCAATCTTCAATTCTAAACGGATTTCAGCGGTTGCTGATCTGCCGCGCGCCGGTTGAGCCGGTCGCGTCGGATATCCGCGCCGTGCCGCGGTTGTTCATCATGCCGTCGAGACGATCGCGTTCCTTCTCGAAGCTTGCCAGCAGCGGCCCGTCGAGCGAGCGGCCGCGCGGCAGCTTGATACGCATGGGATCGACGAAGCGGCCGTTGACCAGGATTTCGTAGTGGACGTGGGCGCCGGTGGACATGCCCGTCGATCCGACGAAGCCGATCACCTGGCCCTGCCGCACCCGCTTGCCGGGCGCCATGCCCTTGGCGAAGGCCGACATGTGGCCGTAGGCGGTCTCGTAACCATTGGCGTGCTTCAGGCGGACATAATTGCCGTAGCCGCCTTCCCGTTCGGCTTTCTCGACGACGCCGTTGCCGGAGGCGAAGATCGGCGTGCCATAGGGCGCGGCCCAGTCGACGCCGGTGTGCATCTTGACGAAGCCCAGGATGGGATGGCGCCGCGCGCCGAAACCCGACCGCATGATCGCGCTGCCGACCGGCTTGCGCACCAGGAACTTTTTGGCGCTCTTGCCGGTCTCGTCATAGTAATCGACCACCGCGTCGTCGGGGGTCTGGAACCGGTAATATTTCTTGGTCTCGCCGCCGACGGTCAGCGAGGCGTACAGCACCTCGCTCTTGTCGCTGGCGTTGGCGCCTTCGTCTTCGCCGGCATAGAACACGTCGAAGGAGTCGCCGGGCTGCACCTTGCGCTGGAAGTCGACGTCATAGGAATAGATGCGGACCATGTCCTCGATGACGTTGGGCGGCACCTTGTTGCGCAGCGCGGTCTCGTAGATGCTCTGATAGAGCCGCACCCCGCTGCCGTCGTCATCATCCTCGTCGCTGCTTTCGGGGGCCTCGGCGACGGTGTTCATGCTCTGCACGTCGACGGCGACATATTTGCCGAGGTCGGACAGCGCGGCGACGGCTTCGATAGTGGAATCGTTGGCGACGATGACCCGGCAGGGCTGCAGCCGCTGGCCGGCGCCGGCGGGTGCCATCAGGATGCGCAGCTTCTGACCTTCCTTCAGTCCGCCGTCGCGGCCGCGCGGGCCGAGCGTGGCGGCGATGGCTTTCGCCTCTTCCGGCGTCGCGCCCTGGTCGCGCAGGATCGAGGTGACGCTGTCGCCTTTCTTGACGACGTGGACGCGTTCGCCGGTCGGATTACCGCCGGTGACCTGATCCTTGGTCTTCGGCAGCAGCGTGACGTTTTCCGGCACCACGCGGGTTTCAAAGCCCGCATAGGGGTCGATGGCCGTGCCCTCGGTGGCGTAGGCCAGTTTCATGTCCGACTGGGCGCCGCTGGCGTCTGCGGCAGCATTGGCGAGCGCGGCGTAGCGCACGCCGCTGTTGCCGCGCCAGTTCGAGGCGTCGCGCACCCGCATCAGGATATCGTCGAGGGCGACCACCGCGGCGATCTTCGCCTTCGGCAGCACCGGCGCCAGGTCCTTGGTGACGAAGGAAACCTCGGCATCGGGTTCGGCCGCGTCTGCCGCATCGGCGGCGGCATTGGGATCGTCGGAGGCCGCCGGCGCAGGGCTGCCGACGTCGCTCAGCATGCGCTGGGCGTTGAACGGCGGGATCTTGGAACTGAGGTCGCTGGTCGTCATCGACAGGTTGCCGGAGATGCGGACGAACGGCCGCACCCGCATCACGTCGCGGTTGCCGACGCGGGCAACCGTGGAGACCCGCACCACGCTGCGCGCCGCGGTCGATTCCCCGGGCGGCGGCAGGCGATCGCTCTTGTGCAGGCTGGCCGTCTTGTCGTTGGCGCCGAATGCCCCGCGCAGCGCGCCCTCGACCCGTTCCGGCACCTTGGCAAAGGTCATTTCGCCGTCGAGGGAAGCAAAAACGGCGCCGCCGATAAGGGCTGCGCCGCACAGGCCGGTGAGGATGGTACCGCTAAACCATTGTACGGAGACGCGGCGGCGATCGATCACCGCGGCTTCGGAACCGTCGACGGAAAGCGGCGGCTCGTGACCGAGATCGATGATCCCGGTCTCGCGTCCGTAGCCGCCCCCGCGTGACGTCCTGTGGCTCAACCCGCCGTCCCCCAAATTCCATCAACATTCGACGAGATCTTTGCCCATTTCCGACCCGCGCTCGCCCTCGGAAAGGGGAACCCGAAATCACGGCGTGCCGCATAGATGTTCGGCAATCAATGGCCAAAGCGAGGCCGGGATCACGAACAACAATGGTCTTTAAGATCTCTCGATGTTTCCAGGCCGCAAGGAAAAGGCGACGGGTTCCATTGGTATCGCCGATCCCCTAGTAGAGAAACGCCGGCAGCCCCCACTGGCACCCGGCGATTCAATGTATACGTAGCGCCAGAACGTCGCAGGATTGTGGCTCAAGTACGGCGCAAAGCCCCTAAAAACAGGGACTTCTTGGCGGTCCAAGATTCTCTTCGATGATGCGACGATTTGTTGACAACAACCGTTGACAAGGCGGATCGGGCGGGCTTATAAACCGACCACTGAGCGCGGCACTGTCTTGGCTCTTGGCCAAGGCATGTTTTCGTGCCCGTGAAGCTCCTCATTGAGATGAGTGAATCAACAGCCGATCCCAATCGGTTGTCATTTGCCGTCGAATGAGAGCTGCGAAGGCTTCCCCGATGGGGAGCCCAAGATACTCCCAGCGATGGGAGAGGGGTCTTTGGATCCCGGGCTGTTTGACAAGTGAAGATGAAGAAAGAGAAACGTGGACGGCGGAGTCCTTGCGAGTCTCGAATATTTGAAAACTTCGGTTTTCATCTTTCGAGGCTGGACGAAAGACTTCGGCGGTACACGTTTACATAGGTTACACCATGACCTCTTAATTGAGGTCACGTCGTCCGCGATGTGAATCGCAGGCGATAAATATGGTGGGACCTCGTCAAACGTTGTGATCAGCCGGTTTGAAGTTTCAAGTCCAACTTGAGAGTTTGATCCTGGCTCAGAGCGAACGCTGGCGG
>JBGPSI010000299.1:0-5244 GCA_041490045.1 Bradyrhizobium sp. | reverse complement strand
TGTGGGCGCGGGTATCCGGATTGAAGAGCGCGGCCCTGTTGTGCAAGGCGCCGGCGACCGCACGGGAGTTCAACGCGTGGCTTACTGCGGCTGATCTGATGGCCGCATTTCTATTCGCGTTGAAAGCTGCCGCACTGCGATTGCCGCCGAAGCGCGCATTTCGATTTGCGTTCGGCGCCGGGCCATGGCCGGCAAACCGGTTGCCAAACCGGTTGCCATGTACCGCAAACGAACGCTGACCGTGGAAACCGGGCCGCGCCGCGAAGTGCGACATCGCGGGCCCGCCACCGAAACGAGGTCCACCGCCGATATGGGCACCGCCGAAATGAGGGCCACCGCCGCCGAAACGAGGCCCGCCACCAATGTGTGCGCCGCCGAAGCGGGGTGCGCCACCGCCGAAATGAGGCGCTCCGCCCATATGCATGCCGCCGCCGAAGTGGCCACCACCGCCGCCCATCGCATGGGGAGCGCCGCCACCGATATGCGGTGCGCCGCCGGCGCCGCCGCCATGAAATCCGCCACCACCACCGCCGCCGGCCCTTCCCGGACCCGCGTAGGCGGCGCCCGCGAGAGCGGCCATCAGAGCGACAGCCGCGAAGGTCCCGATTCCAGAGATTTTGGCGTTTGAACTGTTGGCTTTTGACATAGCACCCTCACGCGCGCCCCTCCGTCCGGGAACCGCTTATGCGCGCGGTTTGATCGGATACCAGGATAAACCTTGGGCGGCGTCAGAGTTCCATCGCGAGCGTTACGCTGCTGTCAGGTTGGGTTCCCGAACGGTGCAAACGCCGAGTCTCTTCGGAATCGTCGAGTCTTTTCAGAATCGTAATGACTCTGTCTTGAAAACGGTTTTAAGTAATTGGGGCAAGCGTTGGAGGTGCGATATGAAAGATCTCGCTCGCTACCGCGCAATGGAATCGCTGTGTCGCCAAAGCGCGGTGTTCCACCCGCTTGAGAGCTGGCGGCTGCTCGCCGAAGCAGAGATGTGGCACCACAAGGCCGAAGACGAGATCGCTGCCCGTTCGGTGCAGCGCGATGCGGCGCTGCCTGCCGGGGCGCTTGCTCACAAGGAGCCCCACCAAGGCAATGTAACGGGCGCGAACCGATCGCTGCCGCGCTGAGGAATCGGGCCGCTCAACACACAGAACAAGCCGGACAAGATGTAGGGAAAAACTTCCGCCTCCGTCCGCCGGTCACGTCGTCTCCACCTTGCGGAGATCCCGGGCATGATCGAACCGGCTGGCCTGCAGGTCGGCGCCCGTGACCGGGATTTCCGGTAATGCGGCCTCCGCCAGGATCTCGGCGGTGATATCGTCGACGGCGGAATCGGCGATCTCGTGGATGAAGCTGATGTTTTTGTATTCGCCGGACGCGACGCGCGAGACGACCTCGCGGCGGGTGATCTCGGGATCGACGATGGCCTCGCGTCCGCGTCGGCCATAATCGATCATCACGACGAAATACTGCATGCGCCGGCTCTGTTGGCCCCGAACGGGGGCTTCTTGACGTCGCGTCTTATTTCTGAAAATCAGAAACAAGTCAAGTGGAAAATTCTGAAAAACAGAAATAGGGTGCCACCTCGGGACAAACGGTCCGTGCCGGGGCGCGAATCGGTCCCCGGGGAGCTATTTCCGAATCCCTACTTTTCAGCCGTGCGCCCGCCATGCGTCTTGGCCGCCTTGCGTGCCCGCACCGCGGCCTTGGCCCGCAAACGCTCGATCTGGCCCCGCGGCAGCGTCACGCAGATCTCCCCGATCCATTCGAGCTTTACCCCGCTGATCGGCTTGGCGTTGAAACTCGTGAGGTTGACGAGCGTCGGGGACTTTCCCCGTTCGACGGTCTTCAGATAGCGCTCGCCGGTCTTCAGCCGGACCGCGGCCTCCTCGCCGTAGAAGCTCGAGACCGGATGGCGCTGCTCCCGGTAGACCACGATGATGTCGCCATTTTCGTATTTCGGCAGCATGGAATCGCCCGCCACCTCGAAGGCGATGGTTTCCTCCGAAATGGGGAAGGGCAGTTCGACCTCGCCGAGGCCTTCCGGCGGCACCTGCTCGTGTTCCGGCTCGATTGTCGCGCCGGCGCCGACGCGGCCCATGATCGGCACCGAATTCAGTTCCAGGTAGTCGATGATCGGCTGGATTTCGGTGGCCTTGATCTGGCGGATATCGGACAGGATCTCCGACACCGCGCCGGGGCGCACGCCCATCGCCGCCGCCAGACCCCCCTTGGTCTTGCCCGGCTTCTGCAGCCCCCGTTCGATCATCCCGACATCCAGCATAACGCCATCCTTTCCGAATTACCGAAATGATTGCAATTCCGATTATCCGAAATCAAGCTTGACTTTGATTTCGGAATACCAGAAATTGAGAACATAACGGAAACATCGAGGGTGAGCGGCGATGCAATCGAGCTGGCAGGCGGCACATTCGCAGGCGCTGCGCGAATATCTCGCCAGGGGCATGTCCTATCTGGAAATCGCCGACGCGCTCAACGCGAGGTTCGGCACCAACTATTCCCGCAGTTCCGCGATCGGCCGCGCCAGGCGTATGGGGCTGGCCGGTCCGGAGCGGCCGGCCGACAGCCTCGAGCAGTGGCCGAAGCGGCCGCCGACAGCGGAGGCGTCGCGGCTGCACCAGCCGCGTGAGCGCCATATTCCCGAATTCTTCCGACCGATACCCGTCTTCGAGCGGGTAGAGCTGCCAAAGCTGCGTTGCGTCGAACTCGTGCCGCGTCACCTCTCGCTGGTCGATCTGGTGCCCGGCGATTGCCGTTATCCCTATGGCGGCGACGAGGAGGGCGAAGCCATCACCTTTTGCGGCCATCCGCGGCGGGAGGGCTCGAGTTATTGCGCGCCGCATTTTCATCTGACGCGCAATCCCGACATCCGGTTGGAGCGGGCGGCCGGCACGGCTTCAATTCGGTTAGTGGAGGTGGCATGAATACCGTCGCGATCATCCTCATGAGAATAAAGCCGCTGCCGCGCTGCCATCGCATCGCGCATCTGCGCGCGCTGCTGCGGCGGCAACCGGCCGGCTCCCTTCGCGGCGAGCGATTGGCGGCATTGCTGCGCGCCGAGATGACTGCGCGGCCGCCTGGTGAGGAGTGCACCACATGAACCGTCCGTGGATGCCGCTTTATGTCGGCGACTATCTCGGCGACACCGGCCACCTGACCACGGCGCAGCACGGGGCGTATTTGCTCCTGATGATGCATTACTGGCGCAAGGGCGAACTGCCTGACGACGACCGGCAGCTTTCCAAGATCACCAAACTGCCGCTCAGGACCTGGTGCGAGTATCGCCCGACCTTGCAGGATTTTTTCTACCAGGGCTGGAAGCACAAGCGGATCAACGCCGAACTTCAGAGGATGCTGCACGTTTCGCAAAAGCGCGCGATCGCCGGACAAAAGGGCGGCATCGGCTCGGCGCTCGCACGCATGAAGCTGGAAAACGCGTCGCGCTCCGGGCGCGTCCCGCCGCGAGCAATTGCCGCGCAGCCGTCGGGCGCGGCTCAGGCAAACGCCGACCACTCACACCCAGACTCACACCAGACTCTTCTTCAGGCGGGCACGGCGCCAGGCGATTCCGGACAGCAAGCGGAAAAGCCCGCCATCGCCGTCAGTCCCGATCTGGCCGCCTATGTCGCCAGGCGAACAAGCTAGCCCCGCGACATGAGCGGCGTTTCAATCCTGTTTCTGCAAGGGAGTAATCCAAATATGGCACGTGCCAAGCGCAACAAGCACCAGCGATCGGCAAAGGTTCATGACCGGCGATCGAAGGATCTGCCGCGCAATGCCGAGGTGGCGGCGGTTGAAGTCGACGATCCCTTGGGTCTCGAGCCGGGTGAAAAGATCGTCACGCTGCGTTCGCTGCGCAACGATCCCCTGGGCAAGCTGCATTCACGCCGCCAGATCGACGAGGCGCAATTCCAGGGTGGGCGGGCGTTTCAGGACGATTGGGAGAAAGCCGAGCGCGGGCCGCAGGCGGTCGATCCGACCCGGGAATATGTCGACGGCGGGCGAACGCGCGAGCCGATCACCGAACGCCAGCGCAAGGCGGTGCTGCGGCTCAACCGCGCCGAGCGTGAACTCGGCGCCGACGGCTCGGCGCTGGTGCATGAGGTGTTGATCCTGGGCATGACGATGGAGCAGATCGGGCAGCGGCGCGGCTTGAGCGGCCAGCGCTGGATCGACTATTTTGCGCGGCGTTTTCGCGAATGCCTCGACCGCATGGCGCTGATCTACGGCTTTGCGACGGAGAAGCGGTAGTTGAGCAGGCGTGAATTGGGAGCGCCGGCGGTTTGCGGAACGACGCCCGACCTGCCTCCTTGGCAAAACCTGAGGGCCGGCTGCCTCGCCCGATATGCGCCGATAGCGGACCAAATTCCGCATCGCAGCGAAACGACGTTAAGTCCCGGGAGCGGATATTAGGCTGCTTGCTTGAATGTAGCTGCCCTAGCCTGGGGATTGCTTCCCATTGACCATCGAGAGGACCGTACAGGCGAGATCGGCAGGGGAATCCACCAGCTGGTCTGCGCCAGCAGTTTCAAGTTCGTCTCGGGTACCATAACCCCAGAGCACGCCAAGACCGCGCATTCCGACCGCATGGGCGCCGGAAATATCATGTCGGCGATCCCCGACCATCAGACTGTGAGACGGCGAAAGACTATGTTTGGACAGAATATGGGCGAGCAGTTCAGGCTTGTGATCCAGCTCGCCGCCCGGCACTGAGCCATAGATGCCATCGAAGTATGTGGCAAAGTTCAGATGGTCCAGAATGCGGCTTGCGAAAATCGCCCTTTTTGACGTCGCGAGATAGATTCGCAATCCGGTCCGCTTCATCTCTTCAAGGGATTTGCCAATTCCCGGATAAGGCACGCTTCCGAGAAACCCACTTTCACCGTAATGCTGACGATAGGCAGCGACTGCTTCACCGACTCTGTCGTCTCCATATGACTGTAGCAAGATTTGCATCAAATCTTCGAGCGGGGGCCCGATGGTACGTCTTATATCGAGGGTTTCATCCGGTTCATGTCCAAGGGCGCGCAGTGTCGCGAGGCAGCTTGCCAAAATGCCGGGATGCGAATCGATTAATGTGCCGTCGAGGTCTAGAAGTATGGAGCAAGTCATGATCCGAAGATAGCGGCCAAAAGCAAACGAGTAAAAGTTCGTTTGGTTTCGTTTTGCTTCGGGTCAATCGCTACAGGGGCGGCCCAGCGGTCCAGCCAGGTGCTGTGACGCCGAAAG
>JBGPSI010000298.1:0-5295 GCA_041490045.1 Bradyrhizobium sp. | reverse complement strand
TGATCGGACCGGGTCTGGGTGATGCCGGCCTGCTCGCGCACGATCGAGCGACTGCCGTCGCATCCCACGACGTAGTCAGCGCGCAGGGTCCGCTTGGTTCCCTCGCGATCGACGATGTCGACGCTTGCGCCGTTCTCGCCCGAATACACCGCTTCGCAGGTCCACCCGTATAGAGCTTCCACGGCCGGGATCTGCGCCGCCCTTTGGCGCAGCACAGCCTCGGTGGCATATTGCGGCAGCCGTTCATTGTCGGTGAAATAGAACGGACGCACCAGTTCGCGCTGCAGCCAATCATAGCTGTAGCCGCTCGACAGCGTGCCATAGCCCGTGACGCCGCCGATACCGTATTCGCGCGGGATGGTTCGCGCCGCGCGCAGTTCGTCTTCCGCACCCCAGAAATGGAAATGCTCCATGGTGCGTTGGGTGAGGTTCTGTCCCTTCGGGATCGGCTGGGGCTTCGTGTAGCGCTCGACCACGACGCAGCGGATGCCTCGCAGACCCAGATCGATCGCAAGGCCCATGCCTACCGGGCCTCCGCCGACGATCACCACCGGCGCCGTATGTTCGATCGAATCCCGCATCAGAGATTGCCCTCGTGACTGCACGGCCGCGGTCGTTTGCCGGCGACCGCCGTGCGATCCACTGCTCAAATGCCGGCAGGCCTCGTTCAGGTCAAGAGAAGTCTCGTATCAAGAGATTTCAATACCGAACTGACCATCGCCAAAAGCCAAAAGGACGCCCGAGGCTACTGCCGCGAGCGTCCTCATCTTTATCCCTGCCGGAAGCCCGCTGACCTCGCCTCAGGTCTCCAGTTGCTTCCCGATCGGCAGTGCCCGGATCCGTTTGCCAGTCGCTGCGAAGATGGCGTTGATCAGCGCCGGCGCAAAGGGAGGCACGCCTGGCTCCCCGACGCCGCTCGGTGGCGTGTCGGCGTCGACGGGGACGATATGCACGTTGGTCACGAGCGGCGCCTCGTCCATCCGGACGACAGGGAAGTCGTCAAAATTTCCCTGTTGCACCTTGCCGTCCTTGAAGCTGACCTCGCCATATTTGGCGAGACTAAGCCCCATGATCGCGGCCCCCTCGATTTGCGACTGGATCCTCTCGGGATTGACGAACGTGCCGCAGTCGATGGCGGTATCGACCTGGGGCACGGAGAGCTTGCCCTTGTCGTCGACGGAGACTTCGACGATGGTCGCGACATAGCTGACGAAGCTGCGATGGACGGCAATCCCGAGCCCATGCCCCTTGGGCACCGGTCGGCTCCAGCCGCCTTTGTGCGCGACGAGTTCAACGACGCGACGAAGACGTGCGGTGTCGATTGGATAGCTCTCGAACGGTTCGCCATAGTTCCAGGGATCGTTGACCGAATCGAGCTTGACGATTCGCGGCGAGCCGATCAGTTCCAGTAGCATGTCCTTTTGATCGCGGTTGGTGGCATGAGCCAGTTCGCCCACCATCGACTGGATCGCGAACGCGCGTGGAATGTTCGACACCGAGCGGAACCAGCCGATGCGGGCATGGGCGGCGGCTTCCGGATTCTCGCATTGAATATTGGCGATTTCGAACGGCGTGTCGATCAGGCCCATGCCGAGTTCGAAGGGCGCCGCATGCACCGCGTTGGCGGCAAATGTCGAGGCAATGGATGGTGCGACGCTGCGATGCCGCCAGGCGATCACCTTGCCGCTCTTGTCGAGGCCCGCCTCGATGCGCTCCACCGAGACGGTGTGCAGGAAGTCGTGACGAACGTCGTCTTCCCGCGTCCATTGCACCTTTACCGGCGAACCAATCGCCTTCGAAAGCAATGCCGCTTCGAGCGCGAAATCGCACTTCGATTTGCGCCCGAAACCGCCGCCGAGCAGCGTGACGTTGACGGTCACGTTGTCCTCTGGAATGCCAAGGGTTTTTGCAACGTCTTCACGCGTGCCGCCGGGACTCTGTACGGGCGCCCAGATCTCGGCCTTGCCGTCCTTGACGTCGGCGACCGCGACGGGCGTCTCCATGCTGACATGTGCCAGATGAGGCAAATAGTATTCGCCGACAATTACCTTGTCGGCGCCCTTGAGGGCAGCGTCGACGTCGCCCTCCTTGCGCACGACCAGGCCCGGCTTGCGCGCGGCTTCCTCAAGTTCGGCCCGATAGGCGACCGAGTCGTATTCTCCGTTAGCGCCGTCGTCCCAGACGATCTTCAGCGCATCGCGTCCCTTGATCGCCGCGCCGGTGTTGCGCGCGATCACCGCAACGCCGCCGAGCGGCTGGAACTTGGACGGCCATGGCCAGCCCTGAACCTCCATGACCTTCTCGACGCCGGAGACCTTCATCGCCTCGCTCGAATCGAACGACTTCAGCTTGCCGCCGGTCACCGGCGGCCGCGCGATCACGGCATATTTCATGCCGGGAAGGCGCGTGTCGCTGCCGTAATGCGCGGTGCCGACGGTAATGTCGCGAAGGTCGACGATGCTGATCTCGCCCTTGCCGAGATAGCGGAAGTCCTTCGGGTCCTTCAGCTTCAAGCCTGTGACATCAGGTACCGGCTCCTTTGCCGCATCCGCGGCCAGTTCGCCGAAGCCGAGACGGCGATTGCTTGAGGCATGAACCACCTCATGGTTCGCCGCCTTCACCTCGGCGACCGGCACGCCCCATCGTTTGGCGGCTGCGGCTTCCAGCATCGCGCGCGCCGAGGCGCCGATCTGGCGCATCGGCATCAGATAGTGTCGCGTGCTGCGCGATCCATCGGTATCCTGATTGCCGTATTTGACCTCGTCGCCATGCGCCTGTGTCACCTTCACGCGCGACCAGTCGGCCTCCATCTCCTCCGCCACAACCAGCGGCAGGCTGGTCCGGACACCCGTTCCCATTTCGGAACGATGCGCGACGATCGTAATGGTCCCGTCGGATGCGATGGCGACAAAGACGCGCGGGTCGACGACAGTGCCGTGCGGCATCGCTCCGGCGCCGGTTTGATAGGCCGCAAACGCCTGGCGCGACATGACAGGCGCGGCCAGCACCAGCCCGCCCGCGATGCCGAGCCCCTTGAGAACGCTGCGGCGGGAGATTTTCTCGATCCTGGCGCGGGCTTCAACGCCGCGAAGCCCAGCGGAATTCGTGATGATGTTCATGATCAGACCCCCGTCGAAGCGAGATGGATCGCGTTTTCGATGCGCTGGTAACAGCCGCAGCGGCAGATATTGCCTGACATCGCTTCGCGGATCTGGTCGTGGGATGGCTTGGGATTTTCCATCAGGAGCGCCGCGGCCTGCATGATCTGGCCGGCCTGGCAATAGCCGCATTGCGGCACGTTGACCTGGCGCCAGGCTTTCTGGACGGCGTGATCGCCGGTGGGGTGAAGGCCCTCGATGGTCGTGACCTCGCGATTGACCACGTCGGAAACCGAAGTGATGCAGGACCGCACGGCCTGCTTGTCCACGATGACTGTGCATGAACCGCAAAGCGCCTGGCCGCAGCCGAATTTGGTGCCCATCAATCCGATTTCATCGCGGAGAAACCAGAGTAATGAAAGATCCGGGTCGCCGTCCCAGTTTCGTTCCTGGCCGTTGATCTTTATCTTGATCATGATCGTTTCCTCGCTCTTCATAAGCCACTGATGTCCTTCGACGTGAGCGAGAACATATTTCCTGACCGCTCGACGCCGCCGTCTTCCTTGCATCGTTTCGCGCAAACCGAGCCGTTATGAGCAACCGCGGAACGGGCCGCACGATCTCGTTGAATGTCCGGGTCGGCGCCATCCTTCCGTTCCAGCGCCTTCCTGGTTCGTCCGCCTGACGAGATGGGCACGCAGGAACATTGTCAGAGAGCGCTACGAGTCGAATTCACAACGCGTTGTTGGCAGTTGTATTTGGCGAAAGCTGGGCCTGCGTCTGGGAAGCCTTCCGTTGGTCAGCAGGCCTTACACAGTGCAGCAGACGGGATGGGTTTTCGGAGGAGGATGGCCGCTGCCTCGGCGGGCAGGCCGAACCGTGCAAGAGAACCCGCTCAGGACGTTCTGGAGTCGAGTGGGCAGGGCAAAGCATAGCGAACCATTGCGGCAAGCTGTGCCGAAGCAGGCGCGAGGCGGTCACGGAGACGACGCTTTGAATTCACGGCGATCTGGCGTGCTGCAGTTGCTCAGTCGGCAGCATTGCAGTGCACGCTAAGCCGGCGTCGCAGTCGGAGCCGAGCGAACGACGTCGATCGCGCGTGCCGGTTGCCGCTTTCTCCTTGTCAACCCAACCCGATCAAGTCAGATTTGATACCGGCGTTTCGTTAGATACGCCGGTTACGTCAACAATATAATCCGGGGCGGGAACATGAATAGATTTTCTATCGTAGGCGCCGCATTGCTCGGCGCAGTCGGCTTACTCACGGGACCCAGCATCGCGCAGCAGGAAACCAAGCAGGAGGCCAAGTCGGCCTCCGGCCAGGCCAAGGTTTCTCCGGTTACCCAGCAGCAACTCAATTCAGCAGACAAGAGCTCGAGCAATTTTCTGCTGACCAACGGCAATTATGCCCAGACACGCTTCTATCCTGCCAAGCAGATCGATCGCGACAACGTCAAGAACCTGCACGTCGCGTGGATCTTCCAGACCGACGTCAAGGAATCGCTGGAGACTTCGCCGATCGTCGTCGACGGCGTCATGTTCGTGACGACGTCGTTCAGCCACGTCTATGCGCTCGACGCCAAGACCGGCGTGCAGCGCTGGCACTATAATCACAAGATGGGGCCGATCACGACCTACTGCTGCGGTCCCAACAACCGCGGCGTCCAGGTTCTCGGCGACCTCGTCTATCTCGCCACGCTGGACTCCAAACTGATCGCCCTGAACGCAAAGACCGGCGAGGTGGTCTGGAAGACCGATATCGCGGATCCGGAGCAGGGCTATAGCGAGACGATGGCTCCGACCGTCATCAAGGACAAGGTTCTTATCGGAACGAACGGCGGTGAATACGGTATCCGTGGCTTCCTGAGGGCCTATGATGCGAAGACCGGAAAGCTGCTCTGGAACTTCAATACGATTCCGGAGAATTCGGTCGGCGTCTGGGCGACCAAGGACGCCACCGGCCGCGACATGCACCGCAACATCCAGGCCGAAAAGGACCAGCTTGCCAAGACCGGCGATCCCTACCAGAAGCTCGGCGGCGGCGTCTGGCAAAATCCGTCCGTTGATCTCGCGACCAACCGCATCTATTTCGTGGTCGGCAACCCTTCGCCCGACCTCGACGGGGCGCTGCGTCCCGGCGACAACCTCTATACCGACTCGCTGGTATCGCTCGATCTCGAGACCGGCAAGTACGTCT
>JBGPSI010000297.1:0-5316 GCA_041490045.1 Bradyrhizobium sp. | reverse complement strand
TGCTGCGCCATGAACTGGTCGAACTCTTCCTTGTCCTTGGCGTGGCGCAGGCGATCGAGGAATTCCTTGAATTCGGTCTGCTCTTCCTCCAGCCGCCGCAGGGTTTCCATGCGGTATTCGTCGAAGGCGCGGTTGCCGCTCGAGGACGGGCCGAAGGGGAAGCCGCGGCGCTCCATCCGGTTCTTCATCCGCTCCATCTTGTACTGCATCCGCTCCATCTTGTTCGACCAGCGGTCTTGATGACTCCAGCAACCCATTTTTCTGCTCCCGAGTGTGAAAAAGAGAAGGGCAAGGCCGATCGGCCACCAGATGATGAAACCGAGCACGGTCACGGCGATCCAGCCGGGGTGCCAAGGAGACTCCAGCATACGTGGGGGACGGTCGTAGGGCTCTTCAGCGGGACCGCGCCAGCGATTGACATCTGCGGTGTAGGCCATTTCCCTCTCCATGACGGCTTCACGCCGTTGTGAATGTAAATAACATTTACATACCTAAACCATCCCGGGTTTTTGTCAAGCCGGGCGCAAGCGGCGCCCGCCAAATTTATTTTGGGGTGCCCCAAGGACCTGATGGGGGACCAGACGGCGGTACCGGCGGCGGCCCGCCCGGTTTTGCTTCGGCGGGGCCATTTTGGGCGGCCGGCCGGCGGTCGGTCGGGAAGCCGAGACCGCGCAGATAAATCAGCACTTCCGCTTCCAGCAGATCCTCCGCCGACATCGGCAGCTTGCGTCGCGCCGCATCGCCGCGCGCGAACAAGGAGGCGACACCATGCGACATCGACCAGATATGCAGCGCCATCATCAGCGCCGGCGGGCGGGGCGTGCCGGGCGGCGCCAGCGCGGCGAGTCGCTCCGCGGCCGCCCTGATAATGCCGAAGGCGCGCTCGCTTGCGGCCTGTAATGCGGGGTTTAGGTCGACCGGAAGCCCCGATTCGAACATCGCCGAATAGAACGCCGGTTCGCTGCGGGCAAAGGCGAGATAGGCCTTGCCGACCCGCTCGAACGCCGTGACCGTGTCGGGGCGTCCGTCATCCCAGGCTTGCGTGAGGGCCGCCTCGAACTGTTCGAAGCCGCGCTGGGCGATGCTCGACAACAACTCGTCGCGGTCGCGGAAATGCCGGTACGGCGCTGCCGGGCTGACGCCGGCCATGCGGGCGGCATCGGCGAAGGTGAAGCCGGCCGCGCCCTTCTCTGCGATCAGCCCAAGCGCTGCCTGCAGCAGCGCCTCTTTCAGGTTCCCGTGGTGATAGCCGCGCTCGGCGCGGCGTTGTTCCTTGCGCCAGCTCATGTGAAAGACTTTTACATGAGCTGGCCGCAAAGGTCACTAGCGGCAGGGAGAGCTTAACGCCTGTTAACCCCCGCCCCTGGCCTGCATCTCGGCAAATCCGGCCGCGGCCTGCTTCACCTCGGGGGAGAAATCCTCGAATTCCTGCACCTGACGGATTTCGATGATCTCGTTGTTGGACGCCGGGCAGCGCTTCGCCCAGGCGATCGCCTCCTCTTTCGACTTCACCTCGATCATCCAGTAGCCGCCGAGCACCTCCTTGGACTCCGTGAAGGGACCGTCGGTCACCACGGGCTTGCCACCGGCGAAGGAAACCCGCGCGCCCATCGACGGCGGATGCAGCCCGTCGAGCGTGATCAGCACGCCGGCCTCCTGCAGCGCTTCGTTGTATTTCATCATCGCGGCCACCGCGTCGGCGGGCGGCATGGTGCCGGGGGTTGCCGTTTCATAGCCCTTCGGGATCATCAGCATCATGAAACGCATGGTCACGCTCCGTTTCGATTTTGGTGTCGCAGGCCGGTTGCGAACCAGCGCTCATCAACAAGACGAACAGGGTTTTGCGGCACCGACAGGACTTGCGGAATTATTTCGGAGGTAATTGCAGCCGCATCGCAGCTATCTCGGGAACATGGCGAAATAGGGCTCCGCCTCTTTCAGCACACGCGCATGGGACGGACGCGCCTTCAACCGACCGAGATAGGCCGCAACGTTGGCATGGTCTTCACCCAACGGCATCACCTCGTTGGCGAAGAACAGCGAGGGCGCGGCGGCGTAATCGGCGAGGCTGAATTCCTCGCCCATCGCCCAGTGCCGCGTCGCCATCTCCCGATCGATCATGCCGTAGCTGGTGCGCAGCCGGGCACGGGCTTCCTCGACGCCATGCGGATCCTTCTTGCCTTCGGGACGCAAACGGTCGGCGACGATCTTCTGCATCGGCTCATGCACGTAGTGGTCGTAGAACCGGTCGCTCAGCCGGGCCTGCCAGGCCCGGTCAGCATCGGCCGGGATAAACCGCGTCGCGCCCGGATAATAGCGATCGAGATATTCGATGATGATCGTCGACTCGGGGACGGTCTGCTCGCGCGCGGCGTCGCGCAACACCGGAAACTTGCCGATCGGCCACATCTTCAACAGGGCCGCCCGCTCGCCCTCGTTGGCGATATCGACCTTGTTGGGCGTGAACGGCGTATCGTTCTCATAGAGCGCGATAAGCACCTTGTGACAATACGACGCCAGCGGATGGAAATGCAGTTTCAGCGACATGCGGACAACTCCAATTCAGCTTTCGCATTGCTTGACGAAGACGCCATTCTGATAGCTGGCGCCGAAGTAGACGTCGATGCGGTTGATCTTGTCACCCGCGAAGGCGAAGACCTCGGTGTTGCGAAAGCTCTTGCCGCCCTTGGCCACGCATTCATAGGTCACAAACGCTTCATCGCCCCGGACAAGGATTGTCTCCAGTTCGTGCCGTTCGATCCAGTCGCTGTTACGCCAGCAGCGATCGAAATAGGCCGCCTTGTCGATCCGGTCGTCATAGGGGCTGGTAAACCGGAAGTCGTCGGCGAACGAGTTCTCGACGGCCTTGAGGTCATTCGACAGGTAGGCGGCAAAGAGAGCGCGGACGATTTCCGCCCTGCTTCGGGCTGTCATGTCGATTCCATGTCCATGCCGTTCCCTCCATAGCGATACCAAACAGGGGGACGACGAACGAAACCGCGCCAGACCGACATTTCCGCCGAAAGTTTATCCAGCCCGATATTCTCCCTATCTTGCCTCCCACCTTCGCACCGGTTCCGCCGCGCCTTCGGGCGTCGCCTCGAAGACCGGCGACGCCAGCACCGCGTGCAGATGCAGCCTGCCGGTGCCGGAATTGCGGAAGCCGTGCTTGCGTCCCGCCGGCACGATCAAGGACTGACCTGCCGTCACCGTGAGGCGCTGCTCGCCGATCCACATCTCGGCCTCGCCTTCGCGCACGGTCAGCACCTCCTCGACGGGATGCGAATGCGTCGGCGCGCCGGTTCCCGGGGCGACCCACTGTTCGAAGAGGCACAATTGCGCCGCGCCGTTGCGCGCCGAGACCAGCATGCGGGTTTCCACCCCCGACCGCCATGGTTCGGGCGAGGCATCCCTGATGTCGCTGACCCTCATGAAATTCGCTCCCTTTGCCTTGCAGATGCGGTCCGGATAGGAAAGCAGACCCTTGGCTTTCGTGCTAGGTACGACGCAGACCGAAGACCGCTCAACGATGGACCGACGCATGACCCCTGCCCCTCAAAAAGTCGCGCTGGTGACCGGCGCCGCGCGCGGCATTGGCCTTGCCGTCGCCAAAAAATTTCTCGCCGAGGGCTGGCGCGTGGCCCTGCTCGACATCGAGGGCGAGCTCTTGTGGAAGAGCGTGGAAGCGCTGAATGCTGCCGGCCAGACGCTGGGGCTGCATTGCGACGTCTCCGATGCCGGCGCCGTGGGAAGCGCGTTTGCCGAAATCGAGCGGCGCTTCGGCCGGCTCGATGCGATGGTCAACAATGCCGGGATCGCGGTGTTTGCGCCGCTGCTCGAGACTTCCAACGAGGACTGGCGCCGGGTGCTGGAGGTCAACCTCACCGGGCCGTTCCTCTGCACCAAGGCGGCCGTGCCGCTGATGCGCGAACAGGGCGGCGGCGCGATCGTGAACATCACCTCGATCTCGGCGGTGCGCGCCTCCACGCTGCGCTCGGCCTACGGCACTAGCAAGGCCGGGCTTGCGCATCTGACAAAGCAGCTCGCGGTCGAACTGGCCTCGCTCGGCATCCGCGTCAACGGTGTCGCGCCCGGTCCGGTCGAAACCGCGATGGCGAAAGCCGTCCACACGCCCGAGATCCGCGCCGACTATCACGACGCCATCCCGCTCAACCGCTACGGGCTCGAGGAGGAACTGGCGGAAGCCGTGTTCTTCCTGTGCAGCGACCGCGCCAGCTACATCACCGGGCAGATCCTGGCGGTTGACGGCGGCTTCGATGCCGCCGGCATCGGCCTGCCGACGCTGCGCGGCCAGCGGCGGAACGGGTAGCGCCTCTTCTCCCTCACAGGCGATCTCCGCATTTTTCATCCGGATCCTTCGCTGGCGCAGCGTGACCTTCGCGACCTAAACGCTTAAGTTGTGCTGCGCGGCGGTGGTCCGGCGTCGCATACAACGCTGAAACTGAATACCGGATCGGGGGAGTATCGCGCCATGTCGGGATTACTCATCAATCTGATCATCCAAATCATCAGCGGCGCCGTCGGCGGAAATGTTGCCGCCGGCGCCGCCAAGAATATCGATCTGGGTACAATCGGAAATACGCTCGCGGGTGCAATCGGCGGTGGCGTCGGGGGACAGGTCCTAGGCATGCTGATTCCCCTGCTCGCCAATACCGCCTCGACGCCGGATATCGGCAGCATCATCGGTCAGGTGGCCGGTGGCGGCGTTGCAGGTGCCGTTCTCACGGCGATCGTCGGCGCCATCAAGAACAGGACGACGTGACCGCCCTGGGTACGATGGGGTGCCTCGCCGGAGCGCGCTCACGATCGTGAACGTGCTACCCGCGCCGGTTGACCGTAACGACGCGCCAGCCGTTTTCCAAACGGTCGATCCGCGTCAGCGACAAGGGATCGATGACAAAGCGCAGCGCGGCGTCGGGGGCGAGGTCGAGCGCGATGGCGAGCGCGGCGCGGATCGTGCCGGAATGCACGACGAGCACGACATCTCCTGCGGGCAGCGATGCGAGGCCGTCGGCGGTGCGGCCGATCTGATCGACGAAACTCTCCCCGCCCGGCGGCGCGTCGCTCGCCGGCGATTTCCAGAAATCCCGGTAGGCATCGCCGAGTTCGGCTGTGAGGTCGTCGTGCCGCCGTCCGGTCCAGGCGCCGAAATCCTGCTCGCGAAACAGCACCTGCCTGACAGGGTCGAGCCCGAGCGCGAGTGCGGTTTCAAACGTCCGCCGCGCCGGGCTGCAACAGACAAACGCGTTTACCGGCAATCGCGCCTTGAGCGCCGCGAAGGCCGCGGCATCGCCG
>JBGPSI010000296.1:0-5487 GCA_041490045.1 Bradyrhizobium sp. | reverse complement strand
GCGCAGGATCCCGACGTCTCTTCGGCCGCCATCCTCAACGATCCCGCCGCTCCCGTCGCGGGAAATCCGAGCGGCGACATCTCCATCGTTACATTCTTCGATTACAACTGCCCGTTCTGCAAGAAAGCCGAGCCTTCGCTTGAACGTGTGATAAAGGAGGACGGCCACATTCGTCTGGTCTACAAGGATTGGCCGATCCTCACGAAGCCGTCGATCTATGGCGCGCAGCTTGCCCTCGCGGCAAAATATCAGGGCAAATACGACGCAGTCCACGCGGCGCTGATGGCGATCCCCGGAGTCAAGATTCCGGAAGATCAAATGCTTGCGGCGGCGCGCACATCGGGCGCCGACATGGACCGGCTCGACGCCGATCTGAAGGCTCATGCCGACGAAATCACCGCGCTGCTGAGGCGCAACCTGGCGCAAGCGGATTCGCTCGGCTTGCAGGGGACGCCTGCCTATCTTATCGGGCACTTCAAGGTCACGCAGGCGCTGACCTATGAGGGTTTCAAACGCGCCGTCGCGGATGCGCGCGCCCAAGCCAGAAGATAGGGGCCGCGCGAGGCCACGCGGCCCAAACCAGAAGTAGCGCCGGGCTGCTCAGGCAATGTCCGAAACGACTTGCTTGAGCAGTTCCCGTACCTGACCGGCAACCTTGCCGAGATTCGGGTTGTCGATCGCACTCATCGACGCCACCGGGTCGACGGCGGAAATTTCCACCGCGCCTCCGTCATGCTGCTGCACGATGACGTTGCAGGGCAGCATCGTCCCGATCTTGTCCTCCTGCGTGAGGGCCTCGTAGGCGAGCTTCGGGTTGCACGCTCCCAGAATGAGATACGGCCGGAAATCGACCCCGATCTTCTTGTGCAGGGTGTCCTTCACGTCGATCTGGGTAAGGACCCCGAAGCCGTGTTTCTTCAGGGCGTCGGTTGTGGCCGCAACCGCAGCATCAAACGGCAGCTTCACGGTTTTCGAGAAGTGATAGGTCATGGGTCTTCCTTTGGCGGCGGCACGAATGGCGTCGTGCCGCCAGTTTGAAGGGGACGTGGGCGCGAATTATGAAAACGCGCAGCCGCCGCGCAGGCCGAGCTTCTTGAAGATCATCGCCGCCGGACAGAATCCGGTGATCGAGGCCTGGAACATGTTCAGCCCGGCAAATGCGGTCAGCAAATACCAGTAGGGACTGACCGTGTAGCCGAGCGCAAGGCCGAGCAAAACGACAAATCCCGCGAACATCAGCACTGCTTTATCTACGTTCATGGCGTACTCCTTTGGGTGGGTTTGAAAGTCATCAGGACCGGGCGAGCCCGGCCTTCGTCCATGCGACGATCTTTTGCGCGTCCATCGCGCCGGAAATCCGCGAAACCTCGCGGCCGCCCTGCATCAAGATAAGGGTAGGAATGCCGCTGATCCCGAGCTGCGATGAGACGCTCGGGGCTTGATCAGAGTTGAGCTTCAACAGGCGAACATTGGGTTCGAGCGCTTCTGCGGCGCGCTCGAACATCGGCGCCATCGCGCGGCAGGGACCGCACCACGGCGCCCAGACGTCGACCAGCACCGGGATGTCGTTGTTCGCCACATGGCGGCCGAAGCCCGCTTCATCGACCTCGATGGGGTGGCCGGTGAAGATAGGTTGATGGCACGATCCGCAGCGCGCCGCGTCCGGCGCCCGCTCGGCGGGCAGCCGGTTGATCTTGCCGCAATGCCCGCAGACGATTTGTCGGCCTGTACTCATGCTGTTGGCTCGGTCTCTTTGACTTTGGCGATGTTGAGCTTGTCGAGCAGGAAGCGCTCGTAGAAGGGTTCGCTCTCGCCGCGCCGGATCTTGCGCAGGAAGTATTTTTCGAAGGCGACCTTGGCGTAGTGGACCCATTCGCCTTTCGACGACCAGTTGACGTTGCGCGGCGGGATCTGCGGCTGCGCCAGGAAGGCGACGCCGGAATCGCCGAAATCCGCGAGGCAAATGGCGTTCCATGTCGGCTGCGCCGTCGGCTTCTCGCCCCGCAGCAGCGAGCCGATGTTGCGGGCCGTGGCCGTCACCATCGATTCGATCATGAAGCCGGTTTTCGGCACGCCGACCGGGACGGGGGTGGCCCCGACCGGTGCGATCGCCACGCAGACGCCGATGCCGAACACGTTGGGGTATTCCGGATTGCGCTGGTACTTGTCGACGATGACGAAGCCGCGGGGGTTAGTGAGCTTCTCGATGCCGCGAATGGCGGCCACGCCGCGAAACGCCGGCAGCATCATCGAATAGGCGAACGGTAGTTCATGGCTCTTGCGAACCGAGCCGTCGTCCGCGAGTTCCTCGACGGACATCGTGCCCGGTGCAACGCTTTTCACCCGGGCGTTGGTGATCCACTTGACGTGCTTTTCACGCATCTCGCTTTCGAGCAGGCCCTTGGTGTCGCCGACCCCGTCGAGACCGAGATGGCCGATATAGGGTTCGGAGGTGACGAACGTCATCGGCACACGGTCTCGCAGCTTGCGGCGGCGCAGCTCGGTTTCCAGGATGAACAGGAACTCGTAGGCGGGGCCGAAGCAGGACGCGCCCTGCACGGCGCCGATCACGACCGGCCCCGGATTGGCGGCGAGCTTTTCGAACGCTTCCTGCGCGTGGGAGGCGTGATCGACGTGGCAGACCGATTGGGTGTGGCCGTCCGGCCCGAGCCCGGGAATCTCGTCGAATGCGAGTTCCGGTCCGGTGGCAATGACGAGGTAGTCGTAGGCGATGGACGAGCCGTCCGCGAGCTCGATGCGATTGTCCGCCGGATGCACGCGCTGGGCGCCCTGCGTCAGCAGCCGGATTCCCTTGCGCTTCATGATCTCGACCAGGTCGACTTCGATATCGCCGCGTTTGCGCCAGCCGACCGCCACCCAGGGATTCGAGGGGACAAAGTGATAGACCGGCCCCTGGGAAACGACCGTCAGGCGATCACCCGGTCGCAACTTGGGTAGCAATTCGTAAGCCATCAGCGTCCCGTTGAGGCCTGCTCCGATAACAACGACTTCCGCCATGCTCTCCTCCGTTTGCTGCATCTCTGGGTGCGGCCCGCCAATTGCGCTTCGGCTTTTCCGGCCTCGATGGTTGACTATATATTCGTATCATCGTATATACGCAAGTATGAAAATGAACATCGACATCATGGAAGCCGCCGCCGATTCGGCCAGCGATCTGTTGAAGGCCCTGGCCAACCGCCACCGGTTGCTGATCGTCTGTCAGTTGATCGACGGCGAACGCTCGGTCGGAGATCTCGCCGAATTCCTCGGCCTTCGCGATTCCACGGTATCCCAGCATCTTGCGCTCCTTCGCAAGGACGGTCTGGTTATCGCCCGGCGCGATGCTCAGACGATCTACTATTCGATCGCCAGCGATCCTGCGCGCGAAATCCTGACTGCGCTCTATCGCGTCTATTGCACGCCGACGAACGGCAATAGCTCGCAGAAGAAAGCTACGCGGGCGTGAGTGGCGATAGCTTGAGGCAGGTCAATGTCGGTGCAGGAAATGCCGACAAGATAACTTCCGGATTCCCCGGTCAGCGATTTCAGATGGGACTGCGAGTGCATACGATGCGTGGAACGACTTTGATGGCGGCTTTGGCTGCGACAATAATGATAAGTGCGCCGCTGGCTTGCGCGGAAACGATCACGGTTGCTCCGCGGACGGTCGCCGACCAGAAGGCCGTGTTCGCCACCGTCGAGAGCATCAGCGTCGTGCCGGCGCGCGGGCGCATCGCTGGCACGATTGTTCAGCTTAATGTCAGGGAAGGCGACAGCGTCACGCGCGGACAAGCTATCGCCGTGATCGCCGACGACAAGCTCGCGCTGCAGATGAAGTCAGTGGATGCGCAGATCCAGGCCCTGCAGGCACAGGCGGACCAGGCGCAGATCGATTTCACCCGAACCGAGGGATTGGTCGATCGTGGCATCCTGCCCAGGACCAAGCTCGACGAGACGCGGACCGCGCTCAACGTCGCCGAAAACGGGCTGCGTGCAAAGACCGCCGAGCGGGCGGTCATTCAGCAGCAGTTCAATGAAGGGCAAGTGCTGGCTCCCGTCGACGGGCGCGTCGTGAAGAGGGCGGTCTCCATCGGCTCGGTGGTGCTGCCCGGGGATACCGTCGAGACGATCGCGCAGCAGAACTTCAAGCTGCGGCTGCGGGTGCCGGAACGGCATGCCCGGTTTCTGAAGGCCGGGGACAAGATCCGTGTCGATGGTGCGGAGTTCGGCGATCATGCCCCCAAATCGGGCGTGATCGATCTGGTCTATCCGCAGATCGAGGATGGCCGTGTCATTGCGGACGCTACCGTCGAGGGGTTGGGTGAGTATTTCGTCGGCGATCGCTTGCGGGTCTGGATCTCCGGCGGCACCCGAACCGCCTTCGTGATCCCGTCAAACTATGTGACGACCCGTTTCGGGATCGACTACGTCCATCTGCGTCAGGCGGACCAGACGATCGATGCCCCGGTGCAGCGCGGCCGCGAACTGCCCAGTCCCGAGCTTCCGAACGGCCTTGAAATTCTGTCCGGCATCCGCGCCGGCGACCAGCTGGTGCAACCATGAATCTCGGCCTGTCCGGGCGGCTGACCCGGGCGACGATCAGTTCGCCGCTGACGCCGCTGTTCCTGCTCGCATCCCTGATCGTCGGCCTGATCGCCGTCGTCGTGATTCCGCGTGAGGAAGAACCGCAGATCAGCGTTCCCATGGTCGATATCAGGGTCAATGCCGACGGATTGCGCGGGCCCGATGCGGTCGAACTCGTGACCAAGCCGCTCGAAGCCATCGTCAAGGGCATCGACGGGGTAGAGCACGTCTACAGCCAGACCGAAGACGATCGCGTGATGGTGACCGCGCGGTTTCTGGTCGGCACCAAGTCCGACGACGCGATCCTCCGTGTTCATGAGAAGATCCGTGCCAATCTGGACCGCATTCCGGTCGGCATTCCCGAGCCACTGATCGTCGGGCGCGGCATCAACGACGTCGCGGTCACCGTGCTCACGCTTTCGCCCAAGCCGGAGGCCGCCGGTCGCTGGACCGACAAGGATCTCTACGAACTCGCCGACAAGCTGCGTTCTGAATTGACGAAGGTCGACAGTATCGGCCTGACCTACATCTCCGGCGGCGCGGCTCAAGAGATCAAGGTCGAGCCGGACCCCGAGAAGCTCTCGCTGTTCGGCGTCACGCTTCAGCAACTCGTCGCAAAGGTGAAGGATGCCAATCGTTCGTTCCTGGCCGGCCAGGTCCGCGACGCCGGCATCGTCCGGAACGTTTCGGCCGGCCAGACCCTGTCGGGGATTCCCGACATCGGCCTGTTGCTGATTTCGACACGGGACGGGCGGCCGGTTTACGTCAAGGACGTCGCATCCGTCGTTATCGGGCCGAATACCACGGAACACCGGGTCTGGAATGATGCGCGCGACGGCAAAGGGCAATGGGGGCGCGTTCCCGCGGTCAGCCTGGCGCTGGCCAAACGGGCGGGCGCCAATG
>JBGPSI010000295.1:0-5507 GCA_041490045.1 Bradyrhizobium sp. | reverse complement strand
TCGCCGGATTGTTCGGCGCCATGGAGGAACTTCGGACGCCGCAGCGGACTCACAACCTTGGGTAAGCTGGCGGAGAGAGTGGGATTCGAACCCACGGTACAGTTTCCCGCACACACGCTTTCCAAGCGTGCGCCTTAAGCCACTCGGCCATCTCTCCGGATGCCCTCTCTTGAAGGGCCATGGCGACTTTTGCAAGTGAGGGCGGCCGAAGCCGCGGATTTTTCCATAACTAACTGAATAAACTATATAATTTTTGGTGCCCCTTTGAGCTCGCGGGCCGCTGAACCGAAAACCGGTCAGGCGCGACGATAGCATATGGCCGCGATTCAACGGGCGGAGGGGTGACATGACCATCGATCGGGCGCTGGCATTCTCGATTTTGATGTCCGCGATGGTGGCGGGCAGCGTGACGCCGGCACTGGCGCAGGCCTGCAGCCGTCAAGGTTTCGACGTGAGCTGCGACGACGGCCGGCGCGGCATGCTCTCCGGCGAAACGATCACCTGGGCCGACGACACCCACTCGAGCCTGACCTCACCGCATCCGAGCGTTATCATCGGCAACAAATCATCCGTGATCGTGGGACAGGGCGTGTTCGTCGGTCAGGGCAAGGGCGTCGTGCCGCTGGAGAATCCGAGCGCGCCGGACAAGGCGCGCTGCCCTGTTCTCGATGGCGTCTCGTACTGTTATTAGTGATACCGCGCGTTGCTGTTGGCGGAGCGCAGCGGCCACGGTGCCGGCTCCGGCAATAGCGGCTCCGATCGCCATCGATCGCTCCGGGTCTCCCGCAGCGCCTCGACGAAATCGGCGAACCATCGCTGGATCGTGCCGGCGCGAAGCTTCGCCATCATGGCTTCCCAGCGCAGCTGCCGTTCGGCCAGGGGCATCGAGACCGCGATGGCGATCGTCCGCGCCATGCCGTCGATGTCGTTGGGATTGACCAGCAGCGCCGTGTCGAGCTCGTTGGCGGCGCCGGCGAATTTCGACAGCACCAGCACGCCGGGATCGGCCGGGTTCTGCGCCGCGACATATTCCTTGGCGACCAGATTCATGCCGTCATGCAGCGGGGTGACGACGCCGACCTGGGCGGTGCGATAGAGCCCCGCCAGCACGGTCTGACTGAAACCCTTGTTGAGATAGCGGATCGGGGTCCAGTCCACCTCGCCATGGCGTCCGTTGACGTCGCTGACGAGCTTTGCAAGTTCGCTCTGCAAACTGCCATAGGCCTCGATCGCGCCGCGCGAGGGCGTCGCGATCTGCAGCAGCGACACCGTGCGCGCAAGCGACGGCTGCAGGGTCCACATGCGGTCGAACGCGTTGATGCGGTTGATCAGCCCCTTGGAATAGTCCAGCCGGTCGACGCCGATCGCGAGCTTCTCGCCGTTCAGGCTGCGCCGCAGCCGCGACACGTCGGGATGCGACACCGCCTTGGCGGCCTGCTGCGCGAATTTTTCGGGATCGATGCCGATCGGAAACACCGCAACGCGCGTCCTGCCGAAGCGCGAGGCGACGACACCGCCTTCGACCTCGAGGCCGAGATCCGACGATATGTGGCCGAGGAAATTGTCGCAATCGTCCCGGGTCTGGAAGCCGATCAGATCATAGGCCAGCATCGCCTCGATCAATTCGCGATGATGCGGCACGCCTTCGATGACGCCGCGCGCCGGCCACGGCGTATGCAGGAAGAATCCTAGCGGCTGGGTGACGCCGAGATCGCGCAATTCCGCGCCGAGCGCGAGGAAATGATAATCCTGGATCCAGAACGCCGAGTCGGGTTTCTGGAAACGCAGCAACGCGCGCGCCATGAAGGCGTTCACTTCGCGATAGCTGAGATAATCTTCCTCCGAGGCGCGGATCAGATCCGAGCGGGAATGCAGCGCCGGCCACAAGGCCGAATTGGCAAAGCCTTCATAATATCCGCCGTAATGCGCGGCCGGCAGATCCAGCATGGCGAGCGCGCCGGCGCCGAGAGCTTCGATCTCGGCAAATGGTTCCTTCTGGGAACCGTCACGGACGCGGCCGGAGGAACCTACCCAAATCGCGCCGGATTTCTCCACCACGGGCAACAGCGCGGCGGCAAGACCGCCCGTCATAGGCTCGTTGGCCTTGCCCCGCGCAACGCGATTTGAAACGACGACGAGGTTCACAGGGTCCTCTCCTGATAGTGCTCGTGTGTTAACAGCCATTCATCAATATGGTTCCTGGTCACCCTTTCAACGAAATGAAACCAAATTCGGGCCGCGCCGCGGCGGAACCCGGCCGTTCCGGCGCGAGTTCGGCATTTTTAAAATGACAGCTTGAGTGACAGAGAACGCTTTCGGCACTTGTTTCCGCGCGGTTCCGCATCACCGTTCGGCCGCAGCATCGCCATCGATGAGACGCGCAAGCCATTCCCGCACGTCGCGCGGTTCGTCGAAATGATCGGCGACACCTTGCGCGCGCCTGCCGACGGAAAAAGCCACGCCTCTGAAATCGGGCATGATCGCGAACACGCTCTCGTCGGTGACGTCGTCGCCGATGAAAATCGGGCGGCGGCCCTTGAAAGGTTCATGCGTCATCAGTTCGATGACGCCTGATGCCTTGTTGAATCCGGAATGCTTGATCTCGCAGACGCATTTGCCCGGCATCACCTCGATCGGCGCATTCGGCAGGTCGGCCCTGATCAGCGACACCGCTTCGTAGATCGCCTTCTCCGCATGCGGCGCCAGCCGGTAGTGCAGCGCCAGCGAGTAGCCCTTGTCTTCCAGCAGAATGCCGGGGCTGAGTTTTGCGATCGCCGCCAGCCGCCGCTTCAATTCCTTGTCCATCGGCGGCGCGTGGGTCGCGACGGCCTCGTTATCCGCAGAGAGGCGCATTTCCGCGCCATGGCCGCCGACCGCCGGGAATTGCTCGGGGGCAAAGATCAGATCGATATCGTTGAGCGAACGTCCGCTGACCAGCGCCAGCGCGCCGGAGGTTCTTTCGAGCAGCCGGTTGAGGGTCGTCGCCAGGCCGGGCGGCACCCAAACCTCGCGCGGCGTCGGCGCCAGATCGAGCAGCGTGCCGTCGATGTCGAGCAGGATGGCGAATTCGTCGAGCCGCCGCCCCAATTCGCGCGCGGCCCATTTCGACGGCGTCCCGTCCGGTGATGGCATGTCCTGTTGCAACGGCGCCTCGGCCAAATCCTGATCCACCAAGTCCTGGTTCATTTCATTCTACTCCACAAAGGCCAGCGGGCGGGCAACCGATTCCAGGGGCCGGCGCTCGGCCGCGACCGCGTAGCGCCAGGCGATGACCGCCGCCGCTACCATCAAGGCCGACCCAAGCAAATAGCCCGCGAAAACGCTGTTGCGCGATCCGGTATCGATCAGCGCGCCGAACAGAGCCGGGCCGGCCACGCCGCCGATCCCGGTCCCGATTGCGTAGAACAACGCGATCGCCAGTGCGCGCACTTCCAGCGGAAAGGTTTCGCTGACGGTAAGATAGGCAGCGCTGGCGGCAGGGGAAGCGAAGAAAAAGATGACCATCCATGCAATGGTCTGGGTCTCGGCGCTCAATACCCCGATCGAGAACAGATAGCCGGACAGCGCCAGCAGCGCGCCCGACGCGCCATAGGTGAACGCAATCATGGCGCGGCGGCCGAGCGTGTCGAACAGACGGCCGAGCAGCAACGGCCCAAGGAAATTCCCGGCCGCGAAGGGCAGGATATACCAGCCGATCTGGTCGGCTGCGATGCCGTAGAAATCGGTCAGGACCAGCGCGAAGGTGAAGAAGATCGCATTATAGAAAAACGCCTGCGCGATCATCAGCGCCAGTCCGACCAGCGAACGCTGGCGATAGAGCGAGAACAGCGTGTGCGCGACCTCGCGCAGCGGCGTGTGGTCGCGCATCCGGAGCTTGATTTTCGGCCAGACATGTTGACGCGGGTCCTGCACATGGCCGGTGACCGAGCGTTCGATGTCCTCCACGATCGCGTGCGCCTGTTCGGGATGGCCGTGAATCATCAGCCAGCGCGGGCTTTCGGGTATCCACATCCGCATCACGAACACGATCAGGCCGAGACAGGCGCCGGTGAGATACGCCAGCCGCCAGCCGAGATCGGGACCGATCAGATGCGGGTCGAGCAGCACGATTGCGCTGATGGCGCCGAGGGCCGCGCCGATCCAGAAGCTGCCGTTGATCACGAGGTCGGTCCAGCCGCGATAGCGCGCCGGCACCAGTTCCTGGATCGTCGAATTGATCGCGGTATATTCGCCGCCGATGCCGGCTCCGGTCAGGAATCGAAACAGCGCGTAGCTCGCGACACTCCAGGACAGCGCGGTAGCGGCGGTCGCCGTGAGATAGAGCGCGAGCGTAATGAAGAACAGTTTCTTGCGCCCGATCCGGTCGGTGAGCCAGCCGAAGCCGAGTGCGCCGACGACGGCGCCGGCGAGATAGGCGCTGTTGGAGAACCCGACGTCGAAGTTGGAGAATTGCAGAGTGGGACTTTCCTTCAGCGCCCCCGACAGCGCACCGGCCAGCGTGACCTCCAGCCCATCCAGAATCCAGGTGATGCCGAGCGCCAGCACGACGCGGGTGTGGAAACCGCTCCAGGTGAGAGCGTCGAGACGGGCGGGAATAGAGGTTTCGATGACGCGAACGCCGTCGGTACGCCTCGCGGCCACCGACACGGGCGCGCTATCATCGACCGCCGGGCTGAGCTGCAAATCCATCGATCGGGACCAATGAGGAAACACCCGGGAATGCTGCATTCCAGGGTTTTCAGGCGTGAATGCGGCTTGCCTGCCACCGGGTCAACGCGGCGGGGACCGCCGGGTTCCCGCCATGCGGCTGTGGAACCGATCGGGATGGCCGCCGTTTTACGCTGAAAAGACATGGAGTTGGCGATGGCTGACAGGAAGACGGCGCGAAAGACCACGGCACGGAAGGCCATTGGAAAAAGCACCAGCAAATCGGCGACCCGAAAGGCCGGTTCGGCGCGCGCACCGTCCGCGGAAAAGAAGGCGCCGCCAAAACGCTGGTCGCAGCGCGTGACCGAACAAAGCGACGCGCTCGATCTCCAGCAAGGCGTCTTCACCCTGACCGACCCGAAGAAAATCGCAGCTTCGCTGAAACGCTCGGCGGAACGCAGTTCGCGCCGCAAGGCCGGCGCCTACCGCTCCGCGCTCTCGATGTTGACCTTCTATATCAACCGCGCCGGCAAAGGCCTGCCGAAGACGCAACGCGCGCGGCTGGAACGGGCCAAGGGCGAATTGAAGCGGCAGTTCGGAAAAGAGTGAGCAAGAGTCCGCGAACCGACCACGGTTCGTCATGGCCTGCGAAAGCGGTGTATCCAGTATGTCCGCCTTCGGGAACGATGACTCCATGGTGTGCGACCGGTCTTGGAAATCGTCATTGCGAGCGAAGCGAAGATTCCATGGGGGTGGATAGCGGCCAAGTCTGAGGCCAGACTGAGGTTGCTCAAAACCACTCACCCTGGAGATAACCGATGTTGCACGATCATCCTTCCGTTGGACCGACCGCTATCCGC
>JBGPSI010000294.1:0-5548 GCA_041490045.1 Bradyrhizobium sp. | reverse complement strand
GGGTACGTCCGCGGCGTCAACGCGAAACTGTACCGCGCGGCGGACATCTCGACTTTGTTATGTGAATTTGCCCTTCCCAACAATACGCTTTTTGGAAAAATTACGATCGATCGGGACCCTCGCCTTAGAGAAGCAGACCATGCGGTAGGGATCGAAGTTCACCCAGCGGTACGTCTTGGTCCGCGATGACAGAGCAGAAGCCGGCAGTCTCGCTCCCGCACAGAGACCCGCGAGCTCCAAAAAGACGGGGTGCGGTCTTCTTGCGAGAGTGACGGTCCATTTGGTGGATCCGAGTATCGCGCGGGAAAGGTGTGCGACCTTGCACCTCTCATGACGGATATCCCAGTGAAGCTTGGCATCCTCGTTGTGGCAATGAGATAAGCCGGCTCTCCTCCACGCGGCGACTATATGGATTGAGGTCCCCTTCAAACCGAAACTACCCAAAGTGGAGCTTTGATAAGAGCTAAGACCCGTTTCCAGCAACTTCGCGGGAAGGCCCCCTGCCTACCCGACGTGGGTGGTCATTAATGGACCGCGAAGCTTGCCCCGCTTTGGATCCGCAGCACTCTGGCGCCCCCCTTGGCTCCCCCATACAGTTTCAAACGGCAGATTTCTCTTAAGTTCAACAACTATCTGCGCTCGGCCCTTACCTTGAGAGGGTCAGGGTTTAGCTGTGTTTCGAGTAGTCTTGGGGTCTTGTGTACCGCTTGCGTCTTGACCGCGATGGCGGAGAGTGTGCGTCGCTCAAGCCTTTGCGATTGCTGACTTTTGATTTTGCTCGGAACGCATGTACCAGTCTTGTGTCCCGAAGTCGACGGGATTTCCGCTCTACCTACCGCAACAAAATGCGAGCGGTTTCGCTCGATGATCTAGTACCCCCACGCTATATGAGTTAAGGGCAGCTTCCCTCCGTCCGACCTCCGTCTATCACTTTACCTACCCACCGACGCGCCCTACCCATCGCGCCTTAGAATTCACTTCCTCTCTGCGCAGAGAACTATTCTGAGCGATTGCGAGAGGACGATGAATTAGACCGTGTTCTCGTTGCGAACGGCCGCTTTGCGCTAGGAGCGGCCGTTCCATATGCGACGACCTATCTGTTCCCGTGCACGAAACCTGCTCGACATCAATCACCGCCGTCACCTAGAGCAGATTCTGATCAGGATCGATCATAACCGGCTGCGGCGAAGAAGTTCAGGCACTCTTGGGCGGTGAAGGCGGCAAGGGCGACGGCGATAGCGTTGACCAAGGCCTCGATTGATCGTGCGGCCGCCTTTCGAAGAGCGGCTTTGAGCTTGGCGAAGGCCATTTCGATTGGATTGAGGTCGGGCGAATAGGGCGGCAGATAGAGGAGCCGGGCGCCTGCCGCCTCGATTGCGATGGCGATTTCGGCCCGCTTGTGTGCTGCGAGATTGTCCATCACCACCATGTCGCCGGGCCTGAGCGTCGGTGCGAGGACTTGCGTCACGTAAGCCTCGAACGCCAGGCCGTCCATAGGACCGTCGAGGACCATCGGTGCAGTCATGCCGGTCGCCCTGAGTGCACCGACGAAGGTCGTCGTCTTCCAATGGCCATGCGGAAGCGCTGCCACACAACGCTGGCCGTAAGGCGAACGGCCATAAAGCCGCGCCATCTTGGTCGAGGCTCCCGTCTCGTCGATGAACACCAGCCGGTGGATGTCGATCTCAGGCTGAGATGCCTTCCACGCCGCGCGTTCCACGGCCACGTCCGGCCGATTCTGCTCGCTGGCGTGAGATGTTTTTTTTGAACGTGATGCTACGGCGGTCGAAGAACCGCCAAACCACGCTCGGCACGAAGCGTTCGCCGTGTGCTTTGAACAGATGCTCGGCGATCTCGGCCAGCGTCATGTCAGGTGTGGCCTCGACCAGGGCGAGTATCTCCGCAGCATGGCTCTCGATCCGAGCCGAGCGCCGGTCCCCGCCCTGCACACGCGCCTCACAGGTGCCGGTGCTCCGCCAATCGTTCACCAGTTCGATCGCAGTCGATGGCGCCACGCCGAACCGGGCGGCAGCGCCCCGACAGCTCATGCCCTGATCCTCCACGGCACGAATGATGCGAATGCGAAGATCTGGCGACAAGGGTTTAGCCATGTGGGCTGGCCTCCATCACCAGCCCTCAACATGAATCATGATTTGCCCCAGCAAGGGAATCCCCTTCCGATTCCGCCAGAGCGGAAAATGCTCTAGTGATACGAAGTAACGAGGGGAGCAATGAAATCGCGCAGCGATTGGAATCTGCCGTTACGCCACAAGGCAGCTTTTTGATCCTATCGGACCAGCAGGACGCCTTAGCTGCCGAGCCTCCAGTATCCGTTTGCAATGGCCGGAAATATCGAATCGCAAAGCAGCCGCCAAGAGCGTGACCGGTTTCCTTCAAGCCTTAGGAGCAGCGCCACACGCGATCCTGATTGCCATCGTCTGCGAGCCGTCCGACGGACTCGGCGACAAGCTTGACAAGCACCTTATGACTACGCGGATGGCTCCCCGACTTCATGCCGGGTTTGCAGACGGGCACGCACCAGATCGATATGACTTCGCAGTGTATAAAGATTGCTGGCATAGATGGTTGGCAACCGCAGATGGTTCGCGCGCCAATCGATCCGATCCAGCCTCGCGTTCAAGGTGTTGGCGTCGAACTCCGGTCCCTCAGCCTCCATATCGCTCTCGATCGACCTGATTTCGTCATAGAGCCGAGTGATTCGCTGTTGCATCATCCAGTCGTACATCTGCGGCAACAGCTTGAACACCGGGTACAGCAACGCGGCCAACGGGATCAGTACTACGAGAGTCTTTTCGACCAATGTCGCGGCCCAGAACGGCAGATATCCCTGCAGAAACGGCCGTCCGGATTTGTAGAAGCGCAGCGCTTCTCCACTGAGCGGAAGATCGATCGCCTCGGCGGCCGGAAACTGTCCCGGCTTCTGGAAAATTCCGGGCTGCGAATGAATCTGGACGGCGGCATCGAGCAACAGGTACTGCAAGGCAGGATGGAGGTCGGCGCGCACCGCCAGACTGGCCTTCGGCGCCAGCAGCACGATATCCGCAGCCGGACGGTTGGTCGGCAGATCGACGACACCGGCTGGCAGGATCAGTTTGTGCAGGAAGGGATAAAGCGCGATGAAGGCGTCGGCGTGAATGTAGCTGTCCGCTTCGATGCCTTCGGTATTGAGGAGAGACTGAACGACGGGAGACTCCCAGCCGGTCACGATGAACGCGGCATCGATTTCGCCGGCAATCAGTTTCTCGGCCGCGACTTGCGGCGTAAATCCCGACAGGGCGCCAACGACGCGATCGAGCCCGGTCTTCGACAAAATTTGCAGCGCCAGCGCCCGCCCGCCGCTTCCCTCGGGGCCGATCGAAACCCGCTGGCCTCGCACCCCCTGCGCGCCCTCACCAACGCGGCGGAACAGCCATAACGGCTCGTAGAATACGGTGCCGAGCGACTCCAGCTGCGGCGATTCCTTCCGGGTTGTCGTACCACCCTGGATGAAACCAACGCTTACCCCCGATTTGGCATCGCGCAGCCGTTGCAGATTTTCGAGGCTGCCGGCCGTCGGCTGAAGCTGCAACCTGACGCCTTCTGCTGCCAGCGCATCGCGGTAGCGGATACCCAATTCGTGGTTGGCACCACCCTCCAGGCCAGTCGCCATCGTGATCGTACGCGGCGGCAACGATAGAAGGATA
Organism: Bradyrhizobium sp.; assembly: GCA_041490045.1. Lineage (GTDB taxonomy): Bacteria > Pseudomonadota > Alphaproteobacteria > Rhizobiales > Xanthobacteraceae > Bradyrhizobium. Next base: position 1,844 of record JBGPSI010000294.1, on the reverse strand, counting down.
TAGACGCCGGCACCGAGCAAGACCACGATTGTCGCGGTAACCGCCAGCCGGCGCCCGAATCTCTGCACGTAATTCTCAATGCTCATGGAGCGCCAATCCTGATCGCGGTGGCGATTTCGTACCAGATATTAGGCGGCCGACCGCACAACCGGGTTAGAACCGCCGCAGACCACCCATGACGACCTGCAGCAGAAAATGCTTGATGTCTATCAACGCCAGCCAGCGCCGCCGACTCGGCCAGCCTGCCTGGTGCTCCTTGGGACGCCGTTTTTGTTCAAGGCGCCGGGGTGGGAGGCTCCAAACTGGTTTGCCCCTGTATCCAGTTGTGAATCCAGTGGCTAACGACCGCAAAGAACAGCCCGGTCGAGAGTCCGAACATCAGCGCGCCGGTCAATGCCTCGAGCGGTGCGAACAGCCGCCAGGACCTGGGCAACACGAGATCGCCGCCAACGGTCGTGTAGGCGCCTGCGGAAAAATAGAACGCAGACGCGACATCGGGCAGGCAGCCCTGCCAGAAATAGAACAGCCCCCAGACGGAAATCTCGGCCAGGTGGATCAGAATCAGCCAGCACGTCAGGACGGTCACCCGCCGGGTGACGAGCCAGAAGCCGGATCTCTCCAGCGCGTGCGACCACACCATGGTTCGGAGCAGCGCGGAGAAGCCGGCGCTGTGGATGCCCACGGTGACCATCACCAGGCAGCCGGCAAGGAGAATTTTCAGGAGCATTGGCGACGAGTCCGCCCTGATGAACCGGAATTTTGCGGCACGGTCATGATGTTCCCCCGATACGCGCCAGGATTTGCCCCAGCACGAACGCCGGTCTGCGATTGATCGCCGGCACCCAGCCGCTTACTTCGCTCGCTGGAACTCCATGACGCGTCCTTTCGAGCGTAGCTCTTCCAGCGTCTTGCCGTAGCAGTCGACGCCAGCGGGGCGATTGGCGGGCGCTTCCACGACGCCTTTGGCATTGAGTGTGGCGCTCAGCTTTCCGGCGGCCGAAACGTACTCCGCATCACCGTTCTTGCTGACCCTGGCGAGATATCCGACCCGCCAGCTCTGGTCCGCTTCAGCGTAGCACATGATGGCTGCCGGGAGGTTGGGAGGAACGGTCTGGGCGACGGTTGCCGTCGCGAGGCCGAGGTACGCTCCGAAGACGGTCATCAATGCCACCGCAAACTTGAACCTGTTCGAATCCATCGTCCTGCCCCTGAGCTTCTGTCCTGAAACTTCATAACACTAGGACACCGACGGAAAACACCGTTGATCCAGATCAACAAGCTTCAGACGATCGTGGGAAATGCGGCCGCTCATTTGCCGGCCGGTGCCTGTCTTGGAAGTATGATCCTCACTTCGGTCCCCTTGCCGGGCTCACTGTCGAGGTGAAGGTGACCACCCAGACGATCCGTCACGACGCTATGGACGATATGCAGGCCGAGGCCGATGGAGTGCTGGTGACGACGGGTCGTGAAGAACGGGTCGAACGCCTGGCGCCGGACATCCGGAGTCATGCCGCAACCATTATCGGCGAAGACTATTTCAACCTCATTTGTCCCCAACGCGCTCACCTTGATGTCGATAGCTCCGTGCGGACCATCCGGAAACGCATGCGCGATCGAATTGAGGAACAGGTTGGTCAGCACCTGCCCATAAGAGCCGGGGTAGCTGCTCATCGAAAGGCCCGGCTGGCATTCAACGTTGAGCGATATGCCGTGCTTCGGCAGCGCCGGCCGCAGGCCTGTGGCGACTTGTTCGGTCAGAAAGCCGAGGTCGAACGGACGCAGATCCGAATTATTGCGGTCCGACGCCACCTGCTTGAACGACTGGATCAGGCCGGCAGCGCGGT
>JBGPSI010000293.1:0-5708 GCA_041490045.1 Bradyrhizobium sp. | reverse complement strand
GGCGTCCGCCCGGGCATTCGTCGAAAGCCCGTTCAGATCGGCTCATAGTTCTCCGATGCGCAATTGTCATCACGCTGCCGGTCCATGATCGCGCCATCCTTGATCGTGATGCGATAGGTCTCTGAACCCAGCGGCCTGCCCGTCACGGAAGTGAGCTCGGCGGTGACGCATGCGGTCCAGCCCGATCCATAGGCTTCGTGGAGCGGCGGCGAGACCCGCACCCGTTGCGGATTCGACGCGGCGACGAACACCGAATCCAGATTTTTGCGGACCAGCTGCCGGACGTCGGGCGGCGGTTCGGGCGGCGGCGGGTCGGCCGCCCGGGCGCGCATAAATTCCGGCAGCGACGCATGACTGTCGGCGAAGCCGCAGCCCGCCAGCACGAGCGCCCCGCCTGCCAGCAACGCCAGATGAACGACGATCCGCCCCATCCGCCCCACTTCGTGTCCTGCACGGCCAATATTACCCGCTGCCGCTGCCCGTTCGCGAGCCTTCGGGCCATCAACAAATGCTGAAGTCCGGCCGCGGAACGGCCATCTGGTTGCGCGCCGCCGAACCCTTGTTGCCTTCATCCGGCTTCAGAGTAGGTTGGGTATGCAGGGAGACGGCCATGAAGACGTTCACGGTAGCGGCGGTAATGCTGGCATTGGTCGCGATGCCCGCGCACGCCCAGATGGGTGGCAAGGGGCGACGCGGCGGCGACGACAAGCCGGCGGATCGTAAGAAACAGAATGTTGACGACGCGGCTTACAAGGCGGCGCTGGAAAGAATTCCGGATCCCAAGGAAAAATACGATCCGTGGGGCGTGGCGCGACCTGCGGAGCCTGCGAAGAAGACGAAATAGCGAGTTCCATCATCTTAATGGCTTGAACCTCCGCATCGGCGCGGCCGACCCATTGGTTAGCCTGGATGGAGGTCTGCCATGTTTCGTCGTGCGCTTCACAAGACGCTGATCGCGGCGGGAATTCTGTTGGGTTCGCAGGCGGCGTTTGCCGAAAACCGTGTCGCTCTCGTCATCGGCCAGTCGGCTTATCGCGCCGTGACGGCGCTGCCCAATCCAGCCAACGACGCCAAGGCGATGTCGCAATTGCTCGGCGATGCCGGGTTCGACGTGACCAGCGCGGCCGATCTGTCGCAAAACGAGATGCGCCAAAAGGTCGGCGAGTTCGCGGCCAAGGTGGCGGCGAAGGGGCCCGATACCGTTGCGCTGGTGTTCTATGCGGGCCACGGCCTGCAGATCGACGGCGAGAATTTCCTCGTACCCGTGGACGTCGACCCGAAGCGGGAGGCCGACATTCCGCTGCAGGCAGTACGGCTGAACGACATCCTGAACATGCTGACCTCGGTGCCCATCAAGATGCGCATCCTCTTGCTCGATGCCTGCCGCAACAACCCGTTCCCCGACATCGACAAGACCGCCGGCCGGGGGCTCGCGATCGTCGACGCCAGGACCGGCGCGCCCGGCACTTTCATGTCGTTTTCGACCTCGCCTGGCGCGGAAGCCGAGGACGGCAGTGGCACCGACAGCCCCTATACGACGGCGCTGCTGGCGGCCGCCAAGGAGCCCGGACTTTCGATCGAGGACACTTTCAAGCGTGTCAGGGTTTCCGTGAACAAGGCGACCGAGGGGCGGCAGACCCCTTGGGACTCCTCGTCGCTGACCGACAATTTTGCCTTCTTCGGCTCCGGCAATTCCGCCCCCAGGCAGGCCGCAACCAAGCGCACCGCCGTGGAATGGCATCGCGAATTGCAGGGCAAGCCGGTAGAGATCGCCAACGAGCTGATCGTGGCCGACGGCACCGAGGAAGCCTATCAGGCGTTTGTCGAGATGTTCGCGCAGCCGCCTTTCGGCCCGCAGGCGCGCGAATGGCTCGATCGCCATCGCCGGATGGTGGCGTGGAACAATGCGGTGATCGTCAACACCGCGGCGGCCTATCGCGCCTTCATGGCCGCATATCCCGACAGCGATCTCACCGCCACTGCGCGCAAGCTGGAAGAACGGCTGCGAAACCGTCCCAATTTCGCCGCCAGCCTGGCCGCTGTCGCCGGCGCTTCCCCGAATGGTGCTTCCGATAGCGCGGCGGCGGCTGCTTCCAGCCTGCCGACCAATGCCTCGCTGGTCGCCCCGACATGTCCATGCGGCGGCGTGCCGCTCCCACCGCTGAAGAAGGTCGACCTGCCGCCCAGGAAGCGCGGCGAGCCGGACACGCCGAAGCGTGCCAGTGCACAGCCGCCGCGGCGTCTGCGCGAGGTCGATGATGAGGATGTCGTGATCGTTCGCCGTCCGCCGCCGCCCGTCTATTACGGGCCGGGCCCCGGACCGTCGATCGGCATCGGCATCGGCGGGTTCGGAGGAGGGGGCTTTGAACGCGGCGGCCCCGGCATCGGCCGGCAGAGGGGCGGATACTGACGCTGGAGGACTGAAGACGGCCTCGGTCAGCCGCCCGTCTGGGCCAGCGCCGCCTTGAAGCGCCGCCTGCCGCACGATCTTTGACGAACCGAGGGCGGCGCATCGACACCGCCCGTCCACAAGGTTCCGCCGCCCGTCCCGGCGCCGCGCGATTTGTCACGCTGGCGAAACCGTCCATCCCACGCCGGCTGTACAGAGCTTCAGGCAGCCCATTGGATGAGCGGATTCATCATGGGAGTTGCGCATGACGACAAACCCTCGGAATAACCGGCCGGCAAACGCGGTCATCCCAAATCGCGCTTGCGGTGGGGGAAAGCTTCACAGGATTTTCACGCTGACGCTTCACCGGGGGATACCGGGGCTATTGCTCGCCGGCATGCTGCTGGCCACCGCACCGGCGTTGGCGTGGGAATATTGGGGCGGCGATCCCGGCGGAATGCGGTTCTCGAAGCTTGCCCAGATCACGCCGGCCAATGTAGGCAATCTCGTCCGGGCCTGGGAGTTTCGTACCGGCGATCTCGAGGCACGCTTGCCTGCGCTCATGGCGCGCACGAAATCGGAAGCCACCCCGCTGTTCGTCGAGGACAGCTTGGTCTTCTGTACGCCGTTCAACGAAGTGATTGCGCTCGATCCCGGCAGCGGCGCACAAAAGTGGCGCTACGATCCGAAGATCGACACCAGCCGACGTCCCGGAAACCGTTTTGTCTGCCGCGGCGTCGCTTATTGGGTCGATGACCAGGCAGCCGAAGGCGCGGCTTGCCGGTCGCGGATATTCATGGGCACCAACGACTTCCGCGTCATTGCGCTCGATGCCCGGACCGGAATTCTCTGCGTCGATTTCGGCACGAACGGCGAGGTCACGCTCGATATCGGAAAGCCGTTGGTCTGGCCCGGCGAATTCCAGATCACCTCGGCGCCCGTGGTGAGCCACGGCGTGGTCATTGTCGGTTCTTCGATCTCGGACAATGTCCGCGTCGATGCGCCGCTCGGCACCGTGCGCGCATTTGACGCGCGAACCGGGCATCCACGCTGGACGTGGGACCCGCTGGTTCATGACGGCATCATCGCGGGCCATACCAACGTCTGGGCGCCAATGTCGGTGGATGAAGAGCGTGGACTGGTTGTCCTGCCGACATCGTCGCCGAGTCCGGATTTCTGGGGTGGCAAACGACCCGGCAACAACGAGCATTCGGACTCCGTCGTCGCATTGCGCGCGGAGACCGGCGAGCTGGTGTGGTCGTTCCAGACCACGCATCACGATGTCTGGGACTACGATCTGCCGGCGCAGCCGACGCTGGCGCGCATCGACGCCGGGGAGGGGATGCGCGACGTGGTGATCCAGCCGACCAAGCAGGGTTTTGTGTTCGTGCTCGATCGCGACAGCGGAAAACCCATATGGCCGGTTGAGGAACGCACGGTGCCACAAAGTGGTGCAGAGGGCGAGCGGCTATCGCCGACGCAGCCGTTTCCCACCCACGTGCCGACGCTGATGCCGCAACGGTTTTCAACGGCCGATGTGTTCAAGCCGTTTCCGACTTTCGGCCGCTCGGCCTGCGAGAAAGAACTCGAAGGCCTTCGCAACGATGGCCTCTACACGCCGCCGTCGACACAAGGCACGCTCGAGTTTCCGATGACCGGCGGCGGTGTCAACTGGGGCGGCGCGGCGTTCGATCCGGTCAACCAGATCCTCTACGCCAATACCAGCTACGCCATCCACGTCATCAAGCTGATTCCGAGCGCCGAGGCCGAAGGTTTCAAACCTCCGCCCGGTCGCGAGCTTGGACCGCAGCGCGGCGCACCGTTTGCGATGACGCGCGCAGTGGCAATGTCGCCGCTGGGCCTGCTCTGCAACCGGCCGCCATGGGGCGCGATGGTTGCGGTCGATCTGAAGGCGGGCAAGATTCTCTGGAAGTCGCCAGTCGGCACCACGGAGGACCGCGCGCCCCTCGGCCTCGCGTTCAGCTGGGGCACGCCGCTGGTGAACGGCGTGGCGATCACGGCGGGCGGCCTGGTCTTCACCGGCGCGATGGACGCTTATTTGCGCGCCTTTGACGCCAGATCGGGTGAAGAGCTCTGGCAGGGCCGGCTGCCGGTCCCCGGCATCGCCAATCCCATGACCTATCTCTGGAAAGGCGAGCAATATGTGGCAATCTCCGCCGGCGGTCATTCAGAGTCCGGCACCTCGATCGGCGACAGCCTCGTGGCGTTCCGTCTGGCGCGGCGGGGTGAAGCGCCCTCGCTGTGGTCGCGCAGCATCGACCGGCCCGGCGGCCGGCTCTGGGCCAAGACACTCGCTTCTGCCCTGGCGCTGGTGGTGATTGCGGTCGCGCTATGGCGCTGGCGACGGCGGGCGAGATTGCGCTGACCCGGCATCTGCGGGACCGGATGCAGCCGAAGCTTCCAATTTTACGGAAAGTTCAGCTATCCCCTCTACAAACTATTAACGAGCTTAGAACAGTGCTCCAGAACGCTCAGGATGAGCGATGTCCCTTGCTGATTTATCGATCGTCGACGAAGTCGAAGCCGCCATAAAGATCGGCTCTGCCGAAAAGCGTCTGGCCACGGTCAGGCGCGTTACAGATCTTTTTCTGGCGTCTGCGGGCAGTCTCGATACCGAGCAGATCGAGCTTTTCGACGGTGTGCTCGAGCGCCTCATAAAGACCATCGAGATTCGAGCGATCGCGGATATCAGCGCCCGCGTGGCGCTTGCGGAAATGAGCAGTCAGCTCGCGCCCGTTGCCCACGCGCCGCCTGCCGTCATTCGCCGCCTTGCCAGGAACGACGAGATCAGCATTGCCGGTCCCGTTCTGGCGGAATCCGCGCGCCTGAGCGATCAGGATCTGGTCGACATTGCAAAAACCAAAGGTGAGCCGCACCTTTTGGCCATTTCCGGCCGCTGGTGGCTCAAGGAGGTGGTCACCGACGCGCTGTTCACCCGCTGCTACCCGAGCGTCAGCCGCCGGCTCATCAGGAATCCCGGTGCGCGGATCTCCACGGCCGGCTTTGCAATTGCCGTAGCACAGGCCGCGTCCGATCCCGAGCTTGCCGTCGAGACCGGGATCCGGGTCGATCTGCCGTCGGAACTGCGGCGTGAACTGTTGAGCCGGGCGACGGAGGCGGTTCGATCGCGGCTATTGTCGCGGGCGCCGCCCCATCTGTTCGAGGAAATTCGAAATGCGATTTCCGCGGTCTCAGCAGGCGTAAATCGGGAAATGTCCAGAGCCCGCGATTTCGCCACGGCCAAGCTCCTGGTGGCGCGGTTGAGCGACAAAGGCGAACTCAACGAAGCGGCTTTGTT
>JBGPSI010000292.1:0-5722 GCA_041490045.1 Bradyrhizobium sp. | reverse complement strand
GGGGCAAACGGGAGGCTCGTGCATCCATTTCAGCAGGATGACGGAGTTGGGCTTTTATTGCAACTCATTTGCAACTGCATCTGGGTCCATCAGGGGGGTCGGGAAGCGGGTGGCCTGGCCGTCCTTGGGGCCAGACAATGCCAGCCTACCCCCAATGCAAGGGAGCGAGCCATGATCGCGATCAATCAGACGCCCCACCTGCCCCCGACCTTCAACCGGCTGGCCTGGTCCAACCTCGCGGCGCAATCGGCCGAACAGGTCGCACTGGCGGCCGCGCCCATCGTCGCGGTGCTGCTGCTCGGTGTCGGCGAGGGCCAGACCGGCCTGCTGCAGACCGCGCTGACCCTGCCGTTCATCCTGTTTGCGATTCCCGCAGGACTCTTGGCCGACCGCATCTCGCGGCGGCGACTGATGGCGGGCGCCGAAGCGCTCCGCGCCGTGGCCCTGCTCGCGATTCTCGCGCTGATCGGGCTGAACCTGTTGACCCTGCCGCTGCTCGCGCTCGCGGGCTTCGTCGCGGTCTGCGGCACGGTGGTCTACAGCGTCGCGGCGCCGGCGCTGGTGCCCTCGCTGGTGACCCCGCAATCGCTGCCGGCGGCCAATGCGCGGATCGAACTGGCGCGTACGGTTGCCTTTGCCTCGGGCCCGGCGCTCGGCGGCGTGCTGGTGGGATGGGTCGGTGCGGCGCCCGCCTTCGGGTTCGCCGCGGCGCTGTCGGTCGTCGCGGTGGTGCTGCTGTCGGGGATCTACGAGCCGTCACGGCAACCGGCGCCGCGCCGCCATCCGCTGCAGGACATCAGGGAAGGCGCGGTCTTCGTGCTGCACCATCCGCTGCTGCGGCCCGTTTTCATCACACAGTTCATCTTCAACACCGCCTCCTTCCTGCTGCTCGCCGTGTTCGTGCCCTATGCGGTGCGCCGTCTCGGCCTGTCCGCGACCGGGGTCGGCACCACGCTGGCGATGTACGGCGTCGGCATGGTGGTCGGCGCGCTGGCGGCGACGCGGGTGATGCGGCGCCTGTCCTTCGGCGTCGTGATCGGGCTTGGACCGGTGACCGGCTTCGTCGCCGCGGGCGTGATGGCGCTGACGACAATCGTTCCCTCCCCGGCACTGGCGGGCCTGAGCTTCTTCCTGCTCGGCGTCGGCCCGGTCCTGTGGGTGATCTCGACCACGACCCTGCGGCAGTCGGTGACCCCGCCGCGGCTATTGGGCCGGGTCTCCGCGATCAACATCATGAGCTACGGCGCCCGCCCGCTCGGCTCCGCGCTCGGCGCTGTCGTCGGCGGGCTTTATGGGGCGGAAGCGTGCCTGTATCTCGCGGCCGCGATCTTCGGCGCGCAGGCGCTGGTGATCCTGATGTCGCCTGCGGTCTCGCTGGCGCGGCAGCCGGAGATGGTTTGCGAGGCGGCGAAGGCGTAGCCGGGCCGCGCAAGCGAAACATACGCCCGTCATCATTGCCGGGCTTGCCAGGCCATCCATCGCCTTCGCAAGACGTTTTTTTGATGATGATGGATGCCCGGATCAGGTCTGGGCATCACCGAGTGGAATATTGGCCGTTCCCTTCCCGTGTTTATATGATATGTATCATGTCATCCAACCGGAAACCGCCATGGCCGACGAGACGATTTCCACTGTTGCCGCAGCCCCTCGCGCAGGCGTCTCCTCCACTTTCCTGCAGATCGCCGTGCTCGCCGCCTTGGCGGCAACCGGAACGCTCGCGACCAATATCCTGCTGCCGTCGCTGCCGGAGATGGCCGCCTCGCTGAAAGTTTCGACCGCATCCGTGACCTCGGCCATTACCGTCTTCCTCGCGGTGTTCGCGATCGGCCAACTCGTGGTCGGGCCGGTCTCCGATCGCTACGGCAGGCGCTGGCCGGTGCTGACGGGTTTTGCGGTATTCCTCGCCGGCAGCCTCTGGTGCGCGCTGGCCAACGATCTGCCGAGCCTCCTGACCGGCCGCGTCATCCAGGCCGCCGGCGCCTGCGCGACCTCGGTGCTGTCGCGCGCGATCGCCCGCGACCTGTTCTCGGGTGCCGCGCTGGCGCGCGCCATGGCGCTGATCATGATTGCGATGGCGGCAGCCCCCGGCTTCTCGCCGCTGCTCGGCGGCGCGCTCGATCATTATTTCGGCTGGCGCTCCGGATTCGCTTTCGTCGGGCTGTTCGCCGCGCTCGGCGCCATCGCCTACGGCGCGGTGCTCGGCGAAACCCACCGCTCGACACCGATTCCGCTCGATCCCCTGGCAATCGCGCGAACCTATCTGGGGTTATCGACTGACCGCCGCTTCCTGATTCCGGCCGCGACCGTCGGCCTGATCATGGGTGGATTGTTCGCGATGTTTTCGGCGACGCCACGGGTACTGATCGAAGGCCTTGGTTTCAGCCCGATTGAGCTCGGGCTGTTCTTCGCGGGCACCGTCATGATCGTGTTCGCTGCCGGCATGCTGGCCACGCGGCTGGCGCCGCGTTTCGGGCTCGACCGTTCGATCCGCGGCGGCCTGGTTGCGGCGGCCGCAGGCAGCATCGCCATCCTGCTGGTCGCGAACTTCCACGCGACGTTCCTGCCGTTCCTGGGCGCCATGTGCGTCTTTCTGCTCGGCATGGGCATCGTCAATCCGCTCGGCACTGCGCAGGCGCTGTCCCCGTTCGGCGAAAAGGCGGGTGCCGCGTCCGCACTGCTCGGCTTCTGGCAGATGATGGGGGCGGCGATCGGGGTTTATCTGGCGGCGACGGTGTCGCACGACGCGATGTTCGCGCTCGGCATCGTGCTGACGGCAGCCTCGCTGCTGGCGGCCGGGCTCTATACGCGACGCACCAGGACCCGTTGACGGGATCAGCGATAGACCAGGATCGGCACGGATGTATGCGTCAGGACCTTCAGCGTCTCGCTGCCGAGGATCGCCGACACGCCGCGCAGGCCGTGCGACGCCATCACGACGAGGTCGCAGCCCTGCCGCTTCGCGGTATCGACGATCGCCGCATAGGGCTTGTCGTGTTCGATGCACAACGTGAGGCAATCGACGCCCGCCTCCCGCGCGTTGTGGCTGATATTGTCGAGGTATTTCGCGGTCTGCGCGGCGACCAGCACCTTGTACTGATCGAGCGCGCCCGAGACGATGCTGGGATCGACCACGAGGGAATTCAGCGGCGTCGATACCACCAGCGCGGTCACCTTGGCGCCGATGGCTTTCGCCAGGGCGATGCCGTGCTTCACCGCCGCCTTCGACAGCTCCGAACCATCCGTGGGAAGCAGAATATGCTTGTACATGCGTCTTCTCCTGCCGCCATGGTGGGACGGGATCGAGGCGAGACGCATTGACCTGAATCAAGCGCGGGCCCGGCTGCGCCGAACGGTCACATGCCCAGCCCGCCGGAGCCGCTGGCTTACGGTTTGATGCGCGTGACGGCCTCGCCGTCCTCCTTCACGAAGGAGGCGACGGGATGCTCGAGCAGATCGAGCACGGCCTCCGACGGCCGGCACAGTTTGACGCCCTTTGACGTCACCACGATCGGCCGGTTGATCAGGATCGGATGCGCCAGCATGAAGTCGATCAACTCGTCATCGCTCCATTTAGGATCGGCGAGCCCGAGTTCGGCATAGGGCGTGCCCTTTTCGCGCAGCAGCGCGCGGACCGGAACACCCATCGCCTTGATCAGTTCGACCAGCCGCGCGCGACTCGGCGGTGTCTTCAGATATTCGATGACCTCGGGCTCCTCGCCGCTCTGGCGGATCATGCCCAGCGTGTTGCGCGAGGTGCCGCAGGCGGGATTGTGGTAGATGGTGACGGTCACGTCGGCGCTTCCTTGTTCACGGCGGCTGAAGTCTCGCCGCCGGCCTCGTACCAGCCGCGCGACAGCTTCACCAGATGGACCACCGAGAGCATCACGGGCACCTCGACCAGCACGCCGACCACGGTGGCCAGCGCCGCCCCGGAATTGAGGCCGAACAGGCTGATGGCCGCTGCGACCGCCAGCTCGAAAAAATTGCTGGCGCCGATCAGCGCCGCAGGTGCTGCGACGCACCAGGCCACGCCGAAACGCCGGCTCAGCCAATAGGCCAGCCCCGCGTTGAAATAGACCTGGATCAAAATCGGCACGGCCAAGAGCACGATTACCAGCGGCTGGGCGATGATCTGTTCGCCCTGAAAGCCGAACAGCATCACCAGCGTGGTCAGCAGCGCGACCAGCGACACCGGTTGCAGCACCTGCAGGGTCCGCTGCAGCGCCGCCGGCCCGCCGGCCAACAGCGCCCGCCGCCACGCCTGCGCCACGATGACGGGCACGACGATATACAGCACCACCGAGATCAATAGCGTCGCCCACGGCACCGCGATCGAAGCGACGCCGAGCAATAGCCCGACCAGCGGCGCGAACGCGAACACCATGATGACGTCGTTGAGCGCGACCTGGCTCAGCGTGTAATGCGGCTCGCCCTCGCACAGGTTCGACCACACGAACACCATCGCCGTGCAGGGTGCCGCCGCCAGCAGGATCAGGCCGGCGATATAGGACGGAATTTGCGCCGCCGGCAGCCATGGCGCGAACAGATGGCCGATGAACAACGAACCCAGCAGCGCCATCGAGAATGGTTTTACCGCCCAGTTGATGAACAGGGTGACGCCGACGCCGCGCCAGTGCCGGCGCACCTCGCCGAGCGCGCCGAAGTCGATCTTCAGCAGCATCGGGATGATCATCAGCCAGACTAGTCCTGCCACCGGCAGATTGACCCGCGCGATTTCCGCGCTGGCGATGATTGCGAACAGCCCGGGCATGAGATGCCCGAGCGCGACGCCCGCGACGATGCACAGGGCCACCCACAGCGAGAGGTAACGTTCGAACAGGCTCATCGCGGTTACGCCACGTCCGGGCGCGACGAGGTGGCGCCCTCTCCCCGGCCGATATCGCGCAGTCTGGTGCCGAGCGACAGACGATCGATGCTTTCCAATGGCAGGCTGGTAAAGGCAGCAATGCGGTTTTTCAGATAGCGGAACGCCGCAACGAACGCCGCTTCCTTCTCGATGTCGGCGCCCTCGGCTTCGGCCGGATCTTCAATGCCCCAATGCGCCGACATCGGCTGGCCCGGCCATACCGGGCAGGACTCGCCGGCGGCGTTGTCGCAAACCGTGAAAACGAAATCCATCACCGGTGCGTCCGGAGAAGCGAACTCTTCCCAGCTCTTCGAGCGCAGATTGCCGGTCGGGTAATCGAGGCTCGTGAGCGTTTTGATCGCGAACGGATTCACCATCCCCTTCGGCTGGCTGCCGGCGGAGAAGGCGCGGAAATGACGGTGACCGTCCTTGCGCAGGATCGATTCCGCCAGAATCGAACGCGCGCTGTTGCCCGTGCACAGGAACAGAACGTTGTAGATGCGCTCAGACATGAACCTTCCTCTTCGGTTTCGGCGGGCAACAGGGTGTGAGGTTTTCGATCAGCGGCGCGCAGATTTCGGGCCGGCCGTCGCAGCAATCCCTCAGCATGAACAGCATGACGTCCTGAAAGCGCGCCAGATCGGCGCGATAGACGATCGACCGGCTGAAGCGCTGCGCCGAAACCAGTCCCGCGCGGGACAGGATCGACAGGTGCGACGACATGGTGTTTTGCGGCACCGCCAGCGCCTTGGCGATGTCGCCGGCCGCAAGCCCGTCCGGCTCGTGCTTCACCAATAGCCGGAACACGTCGAGCCGGGTCGATTGGGCGAGCGCGGCGAGTGCGAGAATGGCTTG
>JBGPSI010000291.1:0-5728 GCA_041490045.1 Bradyrhizobium sp. | reverse complement strand
TCACCGAAGTCAAGAAGTCCGAGCCCGGCGAGCGCACCGACGATCCCGTCCGCATGTATCTGCGCGAGATGGGCACCGTCGAGCTGCTGTCGCGCGAAGGCGAAATCGCCATTGCCAAGCGCATCGAGGCCGGCCGCGAGGCGATGATCGCGGGGCTGTGCGAAAGCCCGCTGACCTTCCAGGCCATCATCATCTGGCGCGACGAGCTCAACGAAGGAAAGATCTTCCTTCGCGACATCATCGATCTCGAAGCCACCTATGCCGGCCCCGACGCCAAGAACAACATGAACCCGCTGCTGGCAGCGCCGGTCGGCGCCGACGGCCAGCCGCTGGCTGAAGCAAACGGCGAGGGCGCCGCGATGCCGGCTGCCGTCGCGCCGCCGGCCGCTCCGCCCGCGCCGACCCCGTTCCGCGCCGCGCCCGCCGCGGCCCCCGGCGCGGATGGCGAGGAAAAGGATCCGTCAGAGGCCGCCGCCGAAAGCGACATGGACGACGACGAGTTCGAAAACCAGATGTCGCTCGCCGCCATCGAGGCCGAGCTGAAGCCGAAGGTGGTCGAGACTTTTGATAAAATTGCGGACAACTACAAGAAGCTGCGCCGCCTGCAGGAGCAGGATATCTCCAACCAGCTGCAGAACGAAACGCTGTCGCCGGCGCAGGAGCGCAAATACAAGAAGCTGAAGGACGAAATCATCGTCGAGGTGAAGTCGCTGCGGCTCAACCAGGCCCGTATCGATTCGCTGGTCGAGCAGCTCTACGACATCAACAAGAAGCTCGTCTCGTTCGAGGGCCGCCTCTTGCGCCTCGGCGACAGCCACGGCGTCGCGCGCGAGGACTTTTTGCGGAATTACCAGGGCTCCGAGTTGGACCCCCGCTGGCTTAACCGGGTGTCAAAGCTCTCGGCAAAAGGCTGGAAGAATTTCGTCCATCACGAGAAGGACCGCATCAAGGAGCTGCGTCACGAGATCCAGTCGCTGGCGGCCTTGACCGGGCTCGAGATCGGCGAATTCCGCAAGATCGTGCACGGCGTGCAGAAGGGCGAGCGCGAGGCGCGCCAGGCCAAGAAGGAAATGGTCGAGGCCAATCTGCGGCTCGTGATCTCGATCGCCAAGAAATACACCAACCGCGGCCTGCAGTTCCTCGATCTGATCCAGGAAGGCAACATCGGCCTGATGAAGGCGGTCGACAAGTTCGAATACCGCCGCGGCTACAAGTTCTCGACCTATGCGACGTGGTGGATCCGGCAGGCGATCACCCGCTCGATCGCCGACCAGGCACGCACCATCCGCATTCCCGTGCACATGATCGAGACCATCAACAAGATCGTGCGCACCTCGCGCCAGATGCTCAACGAGATCGGCCGCGAACCCACGCCGGAGGAACTCGCCGAAAAGCTCGGCATGCCGCTGGAGAAGGTGCGCAAGGTTCTCAAGATCGCCAAAGAGCCGCTCTCGCTCGAAACGCCCGTCGGTGACGAGGAAGACTCCCACCTCGGCGATTTCATCGAGGACAAGAACGCGATCCTGCCCATTGATGCTGCGATCCAGTCCAACCTGCGCGAAACCACGACGCGGGTTCTGGCCTCGCTGACCCCGCGCGAGGAACGCGTGCTCCGCATGCGCTTCGGCATCGGCATGAACACCGACCACACCCTGGAAGAAGTCGGCCAGCAGTTCTCGGTGACCAGAGAGCGTATTCGCCAGATCGAGGCGAAGGCCCTGCGCAAGCTGAAGCATCCCTCGAGGTCGCGGAAGTTGCGGAGCTTCCTGGATAACTGATCGTTCCGTCACACCTGAGGAGCCGCGCAAAGCGCGGCGTCTCGAAGGGCGACGGCCCCGCTGTTGCCCATCCTTCGAGGCTCGCCCAGCGGTGCAAGTGCACAGCAAGGCTCGCACCTCAGGATGACGTTCCGATAGCTTCATGCCCGGGCTTGATCCGGCAATCCATCGAACAAAAGCGGCGGGCGAAAGCCCGCCGTTTTTCGTTTCTCCGTCAAGCAGGGCGGGGAAGGGCAGCGCCACGAAGGCCCAAAGATTGAGATCACAGCGCAGCAGCCTGTTCAACGATCGACCGGGATTCCGGGGCCGAGATGATAGCGGCTGGAGAAGAACACCAGCGGAAGGCCATCGCAATAATCGCAGTTCGAGACTTCGGCGATGAACAAGGTGTGGTCGCTGACGTCGACGGCCCGTGTCACCTCGCAGGCGAAGAAGGCGACGCAGCCGGACAACCTCGGCAAGCCCGCCGTGATTTCGCAGTCCGGCGGCGCATCGGCGGCCGACCCGCCCGCGAAATGTTTCGACAGCCCCTTGCCGCCCTCCGGCAGCACGTTAACGCCGTACCGGCCACGGCCGGAAATCGCTCGGTGCATTTTTCCGGGCTTCACCGAGACCAGCACGGTCGGCGGGGAAAGGCTGACGGTGACGAAACTGTTGACCGTCATGCCGCAGACCTCGCCCCGCTCATCGAGCGCGGTCAGCACCGCGACGCCGGTCGCAAAGCGCGCAGCAGCCTGCCGGAAGACATTGGGGTTGATACTTCCCATCTCATGCCCCGGCCGGAAAGTGAAAGAGGGTTGCTCCGTCGGGCGAATAGTTCGGAACGTCGTTCGCGACTTTCTTGCCGATGTCCGACTGAAGTGCGGAAAACATCGCCGGGCCATCCTCGAACCAGGCCTGGAAGATGCAGAACGGCGCCGCCGCGCGGCCGAGCGCCTCCGGATAGGCGAAGGAGCAGGACTTCAGGCCCGGCAATTGTTTCGCCAGCGGCACGTGTGTTGCCTCGCAATAGGCCTTGAAGCGCGCCGCGTCCTTCGGCGCGGGATAAATGACAGTCAAGCAATGCATCGATTAGCCCTCACGCGGTTGCCCGCACTGGCGCCATGGGAGCCGACTTGCGCTCGATCCAGGCGCGAATTCGTTCCGGCGACGAGATGCGGTCCCACTGATGGTCGGGATAGTTGAAATTCTCGGTGAACTCGTCGGCCAGCGCCTGGTTCTGGCTCATCGCGCCGATCAGCATCCCCAGCGCCTCCGACGGAGGTTGCAGCATGATGTTGGTCCAGCGCGAGGCGGCCAGCACCCGGTCCTGCCGCTTGAGGTCGACCTTCTCGCAGAACCGCGCATCGAGTACGTCGGAATTGACGATCTCCTCGCCGAGCACGAACGCGGCGTAGGAGGCGACATTGGCGCCTTGCCCCATCATCGGATCGACCACCGAATGCACGTCGCCGAGCGCGATGGCGCATTTGCCGCCGTCGAACTGGACGACGGTGTTGCGGACCGTCGGCACGATCCCTCCCTGCAACAGGTCCAGCGGCTGGGCGAGGTCAAAACGCGCGGTGTCGATCCGGTCGTAGGTCGTGGGGTGATGCTTCTCGAGCTTGTCGAGGATGACGCGGCGGAAATGCTTCGGATCAGCGTCATAGCTGAGCGTGGCTAGCTCCTCCATGTCGCCGCCGGGGACGTTCTCCATCAGGAGTGCGTTGGCGACGCCGTCGAAGGTGATGGTGGGGATGACGATCATCTCGCCGTGTCCCGGCGAGACAGACAGCGTCACGTTCATCGGGTCGGGTTGCCGGACGCCAGTATAAAGGCCGACGCAAAGCCGCCGCTGCGGCTGCGAATAGGGCGTGTGCTCCGGCCGATAGGTGAAGAGCTGGCCGAGCGGGCCCTTGCCGGTGGAAATGACGAGCAGGTCGAAGCGGGCAACCAGCGGAGCGATATCGCTCTCCTCAATCCGGCGGCATTCGATTTTGCCGCCGCGATCTATGAAGTCCTTCATCAGCGCCGGAAGATAGATCCGGTAATCGACGGCGCGGCTCGGCCTGGAAAAGTCGCCGCGGAAGCTGATCGGCTGCGGGAAGTTGAAGAAGTGGTCGTGGTAATAATAGTGATCGCGGGACTCGCGCCAGTGATTGACCCCGAGATAGTCCTCACGCGCAACCGTCACATGATGGTGTGCGACCGTGTTCAGCAGGCGGGAGTTGCGGTAGTCCTCTGGCACGCGGTCGGTAATGAGCGTGGCGGCGACGCCGTGTTTCTGCAGATAAAGCGCAAGATGCAGGCCGGCGATTCCTGCGCCGACGATTCCTATGTGGCGTCCCACGACTGCCTCCCTGATGTTGTCCCGGGAGTTTGTTTCCCGTTCGATTTTCCGAGGTGAAGGCTAGCCACAGGCTTGTTGGAATACTAGGGAATGGATAGGATATGATTTATTCCTAGTGGGAATGAAGAATGGACCGGATCGATTGCCTGCGCGCCTTCGTGCGGGCGCTGGAAGGAGGCAGCTTCTCGGTTGCCGCCCGCGAACTCGGGATCGGGCAGCCGGCCGTGAGCAAGCGCATCGCTTTGCTCGAAAGCGAATTCGGCACGCAGCTGTTCTTGCGGACAACGCGCAAGCTCAGGCCCACGCCGGAAGGCCACCGCATTTACGGCCTCGCCCGGCAGATCCTCGGAAACTTCGATCTGGCGCGCGCGAACGTCGAGGAAAGTTCGCCACGGCCCAGCGGCACGCTCAGGGTGAGCGTTCCGTCTTCGTTCGGTCGGCGATACCTGATGCCGGTGCTCGCGGAATACGCCGGAAGCTACCCCGAGGTCTGCCTCGACGTTCGCTACAGCGAACGTTTCGTCAATCTGGTGGAGGAGGGAGTTGAACTGGCGATAAGAATCGGAAAACTTGAGGCGAGTACTCTGGTCGCCCGTCGCCTCGGCACCGTGCCGCGCTATCTGGTCGCGACGCCCACTTATCTCCGCCATCACAAGGCGCCGAGAACGCCGGATGATCTCGGCGCGCATCGATGCATCGTCTATTCGCGGCTTTCGTCAGCCAATGAATGGACGTTCGAATCCGAGCATGGCCGCCACGTCGCCTCGATTGCCGGCCCGCTGCTGGTCGACGACGCCGACGCGATGGAGGGGGCAGTGATGCACGATCTCGGCGTGGCAATCCTGCCGGAATGGAACGCCATGGCCGGTCTTCGCAGCGGCCAATTGGAGAACCTTCTTCCCGACTTTTCGATCTCCGCCCTGCCGCTGCACGCGGTCTATCCCGAGACGCACTGGATGTCGCTCCGGGCCAGAACATTCCTGGATCTGCTGATCAAGCGTTCGGGGTTGTTTTCAACACAAGTGGACCGCAAGCCCGCGTAATCAGAACGTGTCAATTTGGGCGGATCGTTTCCATCTGGTGGATTGGCTGCCCGTGGGGTGTCGGGCGGCTTGCTAGCGCGCGGTGCGGCGCGCTGATGACTGCGCTACCAGACGCGGCGGGCCATGCGGTGTTTCGTCGTCGATCTGCCGAACCGCCATGATCGCGGTCCCCATCGCCGCCGATCCGAACGTCACGACGAACCCGAACAGCAGCAGCCCGAGCGCGGTGCCCGGCGACGAGTCGGCGAAGATCAGATCGCGCAAGCCCGAGGGATTGAGCGCGAGGAGACCGCCGACCAAGAGCGCCGCCACCGTCATGCCAATTGCAAGGTTGATCGCGAGCAGCCGGAACAGGGGCACGCGCAGAAAGGCCGGGCGGCGGGGCCTCTGCTCGTTGCTTCGTACGGTATCCGACATCGCAGTTGGCCTGTATTTTCCCTAAGTAATTATATCAGAGGCACGACACCGGTTGGAAGCCTTTGCGGCTTTGCAAACCGCCCCACCTCCGAAAGACGTAAATCGCTTTGTGGCCCTTAACCGTCATGGCCGGGCTCGTCCCGGCCATCCACGTCTTCGTT
>JBGPSI010000290.1:0-5732 GCA_041490045.1 Bradyrhizobium sp. | reverse complement strand
GTCGCCGCCGACCGTAATTACAGCGACCAGCGCGTCTTCGACCTGGGCGATCTGACCGAGCAGGTGGTGATGAGCCTGAGGCCGGGATTGCGGAAGCACCATCTGACGCTCAACGTCGACTGTCAGCCGAATCTCATCATGAATTCCTATCCCGGGCCCTACGGGCAGGTGCTGACCAATCTGTTCCTCAATGCGGTGGCACACGCCTTCCCGGACGGTAAGCCCGGAGCGGTCGATATCCAGGTGCGGGAGTCCGGCAAGGACAATGTCGAGATCGTCTTTTCCGACAATGGCTGCGGCATGTCGCTCGACGTCCGCCGCCGCGCCTTCGATCCGTTCTTCACCACCCGCCGCGACCAGGGCGGCACCGGGCTCGGCCTGCACATCGTCTACTCGATCGTGACCAACCGCCTCGGCGGCCGGCTCGACCTCGATTCCGAGCCGGGGGGCGGTACGCGGATCCAGATCATCCTGCCACGGGTGGCGCCGCTGGAGCAGGCTGCGGAATAGCACGTCAATCCGTGTCGACCAGCTTGCGCAAGGTCGCCGAGAAGATCTGGCTGGCCTTGCCGACCAGCGCGGTTCCGCTCATGACGCCGGCGGTATCGGTGAAGGTGCCGGAGACGCCGATGCCGACCGGGCTCGGCCCGCCGAACAGCGGATTGGCGTCGGGACTGGATGTGTGACGCTGCACCAGCACCTCGCCCTTGAAGGTATCGCCCTTGGTCGTGTAGCTGCCGGTGTAGAACAGATAGGCGTCGCCGCCGAGGATCTTGCCATCCCGGAACATGACCACGCCGCTGCCCTTGCCGGATCGGCCGTCCTGCAGGCTGACGTGGATCGAATACAGACCGTTTTTCATGTTGGGACCGGTTGCGACCTCCGTCACGGCGGGGTCGCCACTTGCTTATGCCAAAGCGGGATGCGCAGCGTCAACGCGTCAGGTTAACCGGTGAGCGACGCGACTGTCCGTATGACGCCGGGATGAAAAGTTGGCACGCGAAATGCTTCGATATCCGCGCACCGGCCGGTGGGTGCTGGAGCAGGAGACAGGTGAGTAACTGGATCGATTCCGGCGGCGGTGCGCCGCGCCTATGGACCGACGACGACGGGCAACAGGAAGGCCTCGATAACCCGCAGGGCCGCATTGGGCGCTGGAGAACGCCGCTGATCGTAGGCTTCGCGGTGCTGCTGCTGGGGCTTGCGTCCCAACTCGGCCACGCCCGCGACCGTGGCCAATTTGCCAACGCCAATCCCGAACTGAGGGCGTGGTTCAACGGCCTCAAAAGCCAGAAGGGGCCGTGCTGCTCCGATGCCGACGGCTCAGCGATCAGCGACGCCGATTGGGAAAGCGGCAATGGCCACTATCGCGTGCGCATCGACGGCGGGTGGGTCAACGTACCTGACGAAGCCGTCATCACCGAGCCGAACCGGATCGGGCGAACCATGGTCTGGCCGATCCGCGACGGCGTGGGCGGGCTCTACATCCGCTGCTTCATGCCGGGCAGCATGACCTGAACCTATAGCGTTTTCGAGCGAAGTGGATACCGGTTCGCGTGAAGAAAACGCATCAGAACAAGATCCAGAGCCACGGTTCTGGTCAATCAGAACCGTTGCTCTGCGGCTCATGCATATTTCTTGTCGCGCTCCAGGAGCTCGATCGAAATGCCCTGCGGCCCGCGGATGAAGCAGATGCGGACGCCGGGCCGGATCGTCGTCGGCTCCTTGGTGAACTCCACGCCCTTGGCCTTGATCTCGGCGGCCACCGCGTCGATGTCCTTTACCGTCAGCCCGAAATGGTCGAGCCCCTGATAGGGCGTCACCGGCGGAGTGTTGACGCCGTCACCCGCGGTTACCGGCGCGATGAACACGTTGGCGCCGCCGAGCTTGACGTCGATCCGGCCGGGGCCGCGGATGATCACACCGCCGAGAATTTTTTCGAGCCAGGCCGCCGTCGCCTCCGGATCCGGACTGCGCAGATGGACGTGATCCCAGGTGACTATCGGCATTTCGATCTCCCGTTGGCTTATTGGGCGTCGCCCGACGCCGTGCTTGGCCGCGGCTTTTCGCGGCCGGATAATTTTAGCGGCCGCGGTTGCCCGTGGCCATCCCCCTCGGCCCGACCGGGGCCGCCGTCACGTCCCAGTATCGTCTCGTTTGGGTGGAACCATCGCCCGACTCATCCATTAGTCAGAAAGCGGCGGAACCGCGCAATCGGCAGTCGTTTTTGGAGCCGCGCGGTGTAATGCCCGCGCGGCTTTTTTACCATGCGGTGCAGCAGGCGCTGTCCGTTTTCGACGCATGTCGGTGGCACGACGATGAGCATAGAGCTTTCCCGTGTTGAATTGACCGGGCTGGGCGGTGCCGCTTCCGGACGGCCGGAGAAATCGGCGGCCGAATATCTGACGTCGGGATATGTCTGGCTGCCGGCCGCTGCGCTGATCGCCGGGATGGCGGCATGGGCGCTGGTAGCCGGCTATGCCAGCAGGCCTGCCGAGGGCGAACCGGTGCCGGCGACGGCTGTCGTTGCCGAGCCCGCCGTTAGTCCCGCATCGTCCGTATTCGCGTTCGATCCGCCGACCGCCGAAGGCGAGGCGATCGTGCCTGAGGAAACCGCGCCGGTCGACGGGCTCAGGATTTCGTCGCAGTACTGGCGAAGGGGCGGGCTGGGGTCGAAGGCCCTGGTTACCTTCACGCTCCGCAATACCAACGACTATGCGGTCAAGGATATCGCGATCTCCTGCGCCTTCAGCCGCCAGGACGGCAGCCATTTGACCGATCGCTCGCGGGTGATCCACGACATCGTCAGCAAGCGAAGCCGCAAGACCTTCGCCCGCCTGCATGTCGGCTTCGTGAACGTTAACGCCAGCAAGGCGAGCTGCTCCCTGGTTGCCGCCCGCCCGGTCTAGCGCCCGACAGCCTTGAGTTGAACCGCCGAAACCCCGGCGGTAACGGCGCGGTAACTTCGTTGTTACCCCGCCTCGCAGTACTAGGAACCAATCGCGCCATCCCCAGTTAAGAGGATGATCCGTGCGTTCGTGCGGATGGAGCGACGTTTGAGAAATGCCTTTACTGCGGTATTTTGTCTTTGTCGGCGGCGCGTTGCTGGCGTTGCTGTTTGTCTCGAGTGCGTATTTGCCGAAAATGCCCGACGAGGTGAGGGCGGATTCGGGGTTCGATAGATCGATCATCCGCATTCATTCCGAACGCAAATGGCCGGAGCGCATTGTCTTCGACACCAATCAGCCGACCATCGTTCCGCCACAGCCCGCGATCACCACAGCCAGCGTCCAGGCCCCCGCAAGGGTGGGCGACGCCTCGGCCAAGGCGCGCGTGCGCGAGGCATTTGCCGAGCTGCCGTCGCCCGATCGAACGCAAGCGCAACTGTCGGATTTGAAGAAGCCGGAAAAACCCGTGCAGCGAAAGCGCAAAATCGCGAAGCGGCGTCCGGGCCCGCCGGTGATGCTGGTGGCGCAACAGCCGCAGTTCAGCCTGTTTGGCAACAACACCTGGTGAATCCGATCGGCTGGCGCGCCTCGGTGATATCCCGCGGCCAGGAACGCCGCGACCTTGCGTCTTCGTGATCTTAAATCCTGATTTCGCGCTCGATCAGCTGCTCGACGAGATCGAAAGAATCGAAAAACTGCCTGATCTCGACAATGAGGCCGTTACGAAAGGTGTAGAAGTCCGCGACATCCATCTGCACGACACGGCCGCTGTCGCGTTTGTAATAGTGGACACGGATGATCACCGCAGCCTTGTTGTCGTCCGCGACGATAAACCTGACCTCGTGGCGCATTGTGGGATAGCGATTGACGACCGCTCTCCAGCTCGATTCCGTCTCCGCCTTGCCGCGGCGCTGGCCGAGATGCGGCAGGACACCGGTCGGAGCATAGCAAATGTAATCGATGTCTTCGGCGCAATTGGCGAGCGCAGCGTCGACATCGCCGGAGTAAAACGCTGCGAGGTGATCGCGAACGCGCTGCTCCAGAATCTTGACAATCCGATTGCCGTCGCTCCCGTGAGGCATTCAAGCCTGCCTTGCGGTTACCGCCGTTGCCGCGCCCCCGAGGCGGGCCAGCAAGTATCCGGTTAGGAGCTTTACAGTCTCCGATTCGGCAAACCTTGAAAAGTGAGAGGTTTGGCCGCAGCCCGGGCTTTGATCTCGCGCAAAGTGCCCCCTGCCGGGACCTCCTAGTCTGATTTCCATCGGGAAAAGGGCTTATGCCTGCTCTCAGGAGGTGTATGGCATGCGAAAGATTCCGAATCTGTCGATCTCGCCGGAAAAGGCGTTTTTCATCGTCGCCAAGGCCCGTCAATCCGACAGCAAGGCCACCGAGTCGGATCTGGTCACGGATATGAGCGACGACGATACGAGCTATGGGCTCGACGACCACAGCAAGGAGACCGATCGCTCCGAACTTTCCACCTTCATTCGCGGGCTGAACGTCGACGAGCAAATCGACCTCGTCGCCCTAATGTGGCTCGGCCGCGGCGACGGCGATCTCGAGAATTGGCGCGACCTGCGAGCCGAGGCGGAGCGCGCCCACAACAACCGCACCGCCTCCTACCTGATCGGGACGCCGATGCTCGCGGACTATCTCGAAGAGGCCTTGTCGCAGTTCGGCAAATCCCTCGAGGATTTCGAGGGGCATCTTTGAACCATTCTCACGAGCAAGACTTAACTTCTTTGGAGCCTCTTAATGGATAAAATCAAAATCGGCACCGGTGATTGGATCGTCGTCTGCGACGGCCGAAAGGCGCTCATCCTGGAAAACATCGGCGACCGCATGTTTCCGAACCTCCACACCAAGGAAGTGCACGTGCACCCCGATCCCTCGACCTCCGCGCAGGGAAGTTCTCCGCCCGGCAAGGTGCACCAATCGATGGGCGGCGCCCGAAGCTCGATCGAACAGACCGACTGGCATGACGAGGCCGAACGCACGTTCCTCAAGACCCTGGCCGACCGGCTCAACCTTGCCGTCACCACGGGGGAAACCACATCGCTGACCATGGTGGCTTCGCCGCGTGCGCTCGGCATGATCCGTGCGGATTATTCAGCCGCGGTTCGCAAGGCCATTCAGGGCGAGCTGCACAAGGACCTCGTCAAGATGCCGGTCCATGAAATCGAGAAGCAGCTGTTGGCGTGAGGGCCGGGAAGGCCGGCTCACTTCGGTCGTCGAAGCCGGGTCGGCCAGCCGACGCGGACCAGCGTCTGGTCCGGATCGGAAAGCGCGAATTCGTACATGCCCCAGGGTTTGTCCTCCGGCGCGTGCTTACCGATGATTTCATCGCGGAATTCGGCGGCGAGGGCGTCGACATCCTCAGTGTAGAGGTAAAGACCAAACGGGTTTCTGCCCGGAACGAGCCAGCCTTCCACCGCATCCGTCAGATGGAGGTATCCGCCGCTGCCGTTCGACAGCAGGCGGTAGCCGTCCGCCTCGCCGGGCGACGGCCGGTGACCGTCGGAACGCGTAAAGCCGAGGCGATGATAGAACTGCTCCGACGCGTCGAGATCGTTGCAGGGCAGGATGGCCGTCAGAATGCCTGATGGCGCAAAGCTCGTCATTTGACTGCTCCCGGGCTTCAGCGGGGAGCTCGCAGATGTCGCGGCAGATGGCGGCGGAATCTCGGCGTGATTTTCCAGTCGTACCCGCGCGCTTCCGGTTGGAAGCGCGCGGGTGTTCCGTTTCGATTCGGTCGAAACGGAACAGGCTTTAGTCATTATCGCG
>JBGPSI010000289.1:0-5733 GCA_041490045.1 Bradyrhizobium sp. | reverse complement strand
CGATCCCTTGCCCGGGCGACGCCACCACTTTCTTCGGCAAGGTTGCCATCACCGGACACGCGCTGTTCGCCACCGATTGCGACTGGACGCAGTTCGATCTGGGCTGGATGTTCACTCTGTTCTTCGTCCTGCTCGGCGTCTCGGCGGCCATCTGGGGCGGCTGGCTCGAGCGCGTCGGCCCGCGCAAGGCCGGCTTCGTCGCGGCGATCTGCTGGGGCGGCGGACTGCTGCTTGGCGCCCTCGGGGTCTACGTACACCAGCTCTGGCTGCTCTGGCTCGGATCCGGCGTGATCGGCGGTGTCGGTCTCGGCCTCGGTTACATCTCTCCCGTGTCGACGCTGGTGAAATGGTTCCCGGACCGCCGCGGCATGGCGACCGGCATGGCCATCATGGGCTTCGGCGGCGGCGCCATGATCGGTGCGCCGCTCGCGAACATCCTGATCAACTATTTCAAGACCCCGACCGATGTCGGCGTCTGGCAGACCTTCGTCGTGATGGGCGTGATCTATTTCATCTTCATGACGATCGGCGCCTTCGCCTATCGCGTGACACCGGCCGGCTGGCAGCCCGACGGCTGGACGCCGCCGAGCGAGAAGAAGTCGATGATCTCGGAGCATCACGTCCATCTCGACAACGCGCACAAGACGCCGCAGTTCTGGCTGATCTGGTGGGTGCTCTGTCTGAACGTGTCGGCCGGCATCGGCGTGATCGGCATGGCCTCGCCGATGTTGCAGGAGATCTTCGCCGGCAAGCTGATCGGATTGCCGAACGTCGGCTTCAACGCGCTGGACGTCGGCCAGAAGACGGTCATCGCGGGCATTGCGGCGGGTTTCGCCGGGCTGCTCTCGCTGTTCAACATCGGCGGCCGTTTCTTCTGGGCGTCGCTGTCGGATCATATCGGCCGCAAGGCGACTTATTATTGCTTCTTCCTGCTCGGCATCGCGCTCTACGCGCTGGCGCCGACCTTCGCTAGCATCGGCTCGAAAGCGCTGTTCGTCTCCGCCTTCTGCATCATCCTGTCGATGTATGGCGGCGGCTTCGCCACCGTGCCGGCCTACCTCGCCGACATGTTCGGAACGCAGTTCGTGGGCGCCATTCACGGGCGTCTGCTGACGGCGTGGTCGACCGCCGGCATCATCGGTCCGGTCGTGGTGAACTACATCCGCGAGTTCCAGCTCGCCGCAGGCGTGCCGCGCGACCAGCTCTACAACACCACCATGTACATCCTGTGCGCCATGCTGGTGGCCGGCCTGATCTGCAACTTTTTGATCAAGCCGGTCGACCCCAAATGGAACATGAGCCCCGAGGAACTCGCGAAGCTGCAGGCGGCGGGTGCGAAGCGCGAGGCTGGCATACAGCACGGCTCGTTCGGCATCGGCAAGGGTGGCCTGGACGTCAAGGCCGCATTGTTCTGGGCCTTCGTCGGCGTGCCGCTCGCCTGGGGCGTGTACAAGACGCTGGAAAGCGTGGTCAAGATCTTCTGATCGCCGCGCAACACCCGCGGGACGGCAGATGTCGTCCCGCGGTCCAACGCCTTTTCCGATCAATCAAAGAAAAATGTTTTGAAGGGGATTTTCATGCTTCGCACCAGTGTTTGTCTTGCCGCCATGCTGCTCGTCGCGGGCAGCCTGCATACGGCTTCGGCTCAGACCACGGCTCCGGCGGCGACACCCGCGCCGGCCGCCGCCAAGCCTTCGAAAATGAAGCTGACGGCCGACAAGCTGAAGGAAATGAAAGCCAAGTGGAGCGCCAACAAGGGCAAGCTCAAGGTGTGCCGCAAAGAGGTGAAGGCGAAGGGACTGGCCGGCGACGACCGCTGGTTCTACATCGAGGACTGCATGGGCAAGTCCTAAAGCCCTTTGACCGGAATATCGATCTCGATCGAGGGGCATGACAGCGAGGGCTGCGTGCCCCTTAAATCATTATTTGCGCGACATTTTTCCCTCTTGGCATGTGGCATGCCACGGACTAGAGTCGCAGGGACAAAGCCAGCAACGAGACGTCTCAATGAGTCATGATGTGCAACAGGTCCGCTCGTTCGAACATCCCGGCGCGGGACGCAAGCGGGCCAAGTCGACTCCCAAGGGACGCCAGGTCGATCCCACCGCGGCGCACGAGATCGAGCTCCTGCTCGGCGACCGGCCGCGGCGGCGCGACCTCCTGATCGAGCATCTGCATCTGATCCAGGACAAATATCACCAGATTTCTGCGGCCCATCTCGCAGCACTTGCCGACGAGATGAAGCTTTCGTTTGCGGAAGTGTTCGAGACCGCGACCTTTTACGCGCATTTCGATGTGGTAAAGGAAGGCGAGCCCGATATCGCGCCGTTGACCATTCGCGTCTGCGATTCGCTGACCTGCGCCATGCTGGGTGCGGAAAAGCTGCTGCAGGAATTGCAGGACGGCAAAGAGCCCGGCATTCGCGTGGTGCGCGCGCCCTGCGTAGGGCTGTGCGATGTGGCCCCGGTGGCCGAGGTCGGCCATCACTACGTTTTCCGCGCGACCTCATCCGAAGTATTGGCGACGGCCGCCCGCGGCGAGACCCATCCCGATATTCCGCCCTATGTCGACTACGACGCCTATGTGAAGGATGGCGGCTACAAGCTGCTGAACGATCTGCGCGCCGGCCGCGTCAGCAAGGAGGACGTGCTGAAGGCGCTTGACGATTCCAGCCTGCGCGGGCTCGGCGGCGCCGGCTTCCCGACGGGCCGCAAATGGCGCGCGGTGCTCGGCGAACCCGGGCCGCGGCTGGTGGCGGTCAATGGCGACGAGGGCGAACCCGGCACCTTCAAGGATCGCTTCTATCTGCTCCGCGATCTGCACCGTTTCCTGGAGGGCACGCTGATCGGCGCGCATATCGTCGATGCGACCGACGTCTACATCTACATCCGCGACGAATATCCGGCGGCGCTCAAGGTGCTTCCGCTCGAGCTTGCCAAGCTGCCGAAGGGCGGTCCCACCCTGCATATCCGTCGTGGCGCCGGCGCTTACATCTGCGGCGAGGAATCCTCGCTCCTGGAAAGCATTGAAGGCAAACGCGGTCTGCCGCGGCACAAGCCGCCATACCCGTTCCAGGTCGGGCTCTTCGGATTGCCGACGCTGATCAACAACATCGAAACGCTGTTCTGGGTGCGCGACATCGTGGAGAAGGGCGCGGCCTGGTGGAGTTCGCACGGTCGCAACGGCCGCCACGGCCTGCGCAGCTATTCGGTATCCGGGCGTGTCAAGAATCCCGGCGTGAAGCTCGCGCCCGCGGGCCTGACGGTGCGCGAATTGATCGACGAATTCTGCGGCGGCATGGCCGACGGACATAAGTTCCATGCCTATCTGCCGGGCGGCGCCTCCGGCGGCATCCTGCCGGCGTCGATGGACGACATTCCGCTCGATTTCGGCACGCTGGAAAAATACGGCTGCTTCATCGGTTCGGCCGCGGTCATCATCCTGTCCGAGCAGGACAGTGTGAAGGACGCGGCGTTGAACCTGATGCGCTTCTTCGAGGACGAGAGCTGCGGCCAGTGCACGCCCTGCCGGGTCGGAACCCAGAAGGCGGCGCTGTTGATGCAGCAGCCGGTCTGGAACCGGCAATTGCTCGATGAATTGGGCCAGGCGATGCGCGACGCCTCGATCTGCGGCCTCGGCCAGGCGGCCTCGAATCCGCTGACATCAGTGATTAAATATTTCCCGGATGAATTCGCACCGAAAGAGGCTGCGGAATGACAAAAATCCAGTTCGAACTCGACGGCCAGCAGGTCGAGGCCGTCAACGGCGAGACCATCTGGCAGGTGGCAAAGCGCCAGGGCCACGAAATCCCGCATCTGTGCTATTCGCCCGAGCCCGATTACCGGCCGGACGGCAATTGCCGCGCCTGCATGGTCGAGATCGAGGGCGAACGGGTGCTGGCGGCCTCCTGCAAGCGCACCCCCAGCGTCGGCATGAAGGTGAAATCGGCGAGCCCGCGCGCGGTCGCGGCGCAGAAGATGGTGATGGAGCTTCTGGTCGCCGATCAGCCGGCGCGCGAAACCTCGCACGATCCCGATTCGAAATTCTGGCACTGGGCCGAAAAGGTCGAGGTGACCGAAAGCCGTTTCCCCGCCGCCGAGCGCTGGGACGGCGACGCCAGCCATCCGGCGATGCGCGTCAATCTCGATTCCTGCATCCAGTGCGGGCTGTGCGTGCGCGCCTGCCGCGAGGTCCAGGTCAACGACGTGATCGGCATGGCCTATCGCAGCCACGAATCTAAGATCGTGTTCGACTTCGACGATCCGATGGGGGAATCGACCTGCGTCGCCTGCGGCGAATGCGTGCAGGCCTGCCCGACCGGCGCGCTGATGCCGGCGGTGATGCTCGATGATAACCAGACCCGCGTCACCTATCCCGACAAGAAGATCGACTCGCTGTGCCCGTATTGCGGCGTCGGCTGCCAGGTCACCTATCAGGTCAAGGACAACAAGGTGATCTATGCCGAAGGCCGCGACGGCCCGGCCAATCATAACCGGCTCTGCGTCAAGGGCCGCTTCGGCTTCGATTATATCCATCACCCCAATCGCCTCACCAAACCGCTGGTGCGGCTGCCGAACGTGAAGAAGGACGCCAACGACCAGGTCGATCCGGCCAATCCGTTTACGCATTTCCGCGAAGCGTCCTGGGAAGAGGCGCTCGATATCGCCGCCAAGGGGCTCGTGAAGATCCGCGACGGCAAGGGCGTGAAGGCGCTGGCCGGTTTCGGTTCCGCCAAGGGCTCGAACGAGGAAGCCTATCTGTTCCAGAAACTGGTGCGCACCGGCTTCGGCTCCAACAATGTCGATCACTGCACGCGGCTGTGCCACGCCTCTTCGGTTGCAGCCCTGATGGAAGGCCTCAACTCAGGCGCAGTGTCGGCGCCGTTCGCCGCCGCGCTGGACGCCGAAGTCATCATCGTGATCGGCGCCAATCCGACCGTGAACCATCCGGTCGCCGCGACCTTCATCAAGAACGCGACCAAGAAGGGTGCCAAGCTGATCGTGATGGATCCGCGCCGGCAGACGCTGTCGCGCCATGCCACCAAGCATCTTGCATTCAAGGCCGGCAGCGATGTCGCCATGCTGAACGCGATGATCAACACCATCATCAGCGAAGGGCTGACCGACGAGCAATATATCGCCGGCTACACCGAAGGCTTCGACGAGCTGAAGGAGCGGATCCAGGAGTTCACGCCGGAGAAGATGGCGCCGATCTGCGGCATTCCGGCGGAGACCCTGCGCGAAGTGGCGCGGATGTACGCGCGCGCCAAGTCCTCGATCATCTTCTGGGGCATGGGCATCAGCCAGCATGTCCACGGCACCGACAACGCGCGCTGCCTGATCGCGCTGGCGCTGATCACCGGCCAGGTCGGCCGGCCCGGCACCGGCCTGCATCCGCTGCGCGGCCAGAACAACGTGCAGGGCGCCTCCGACGCCGGCCTGATCCCGATGTTCCTGCCGGACTACCAGCCGGTCGGCCGCACCGATCTGCGTGAGCCGTTCGAAAAGCTCTGGCACTATGACCTCGATCCTGTTCGCGGGCTGACCGTGGTCGAGATCATGAACGCGATCCATGCCGGTGACATCACCGGCATGTATATCGAGGGCGAGAATCCCGCGATGT
Organism: Bradyrhizobium sp.; assembly: GCA_041490045.1. Classification (GTDB taxonomy): domain Bacteria; phylum Pseudomonadota; class Alphaproteobacteria; order Rhizobiales; family Xanthobacteraceae; genus Bradyrhizobium. Next base: position 111 of record JBGPSI010000289.1, on the reverse strand, counting down.
CCGATCCCGATCTGCAGCATGCCCGCGAGGCGCTGGCGAAACTCGAGCACCTCGTGGTGCAGGACCTGTTCGTCACCGAGACCGCCTTCCATGCCGACGTGATCCTGCCGG
>JBGPSI010000288.1:0-5809 GCA_041490045.1 Bradyrhizobium sp. | reverse complement strand
CGGATCGCTACAATCTCCCTCGCTTCGTGCGTGGTCTCTGCGGCCATCAACCGATCCGCGTCTTCAATTGTCTGATCACGTCGGGAATGGTGCGTCCTTCGGCGCGCGCGGAGAACGTCAGCGCCATGCGGTGTTTGAGAATGGGCTCGGCGAGATCGAGCACGTCGTCGATCGAGGGCGCCAGGCGGCCGTCGAGCAGAGCGCGGGCGCGGACCGCGAGCATCAGCGACTGGCTTGCGCGCGGACCCGGTCCCCAGGCGATCAGCTTGCCGGCTTCGCCGCCCTCCGGTCCCGGACGCGCGGAGCGCACCAGCGACAGGATCGCTTCCACAACGGAATCGCCGACTGGCAGCCGCCGCACCAGCCGCTGCGCGGCGACAAGGATCTCGGCGTTCATCGAAACCCTGGCGAGCGTCTCTTCGGCGCCGGTGGTTTCGAACAGGATGCGCCGCTCGGCGTCGCGGTCGGGATAATCGACGTCGATCTCCATCAGGAAACGGTCGAGCTGCGCTTCCGGCAGCGGATAGGTGCCTTCCTGCTCCAGCGGGTTTTGCGTCGCCAGCACGTGGAACGGCTTCGGCAGATCGTGGCGGGCGCCCGCCACCGTGATGTGCTGCTCCTGCATCGCCTGCAGCAGCGCGGACTGGGTGCGCGGGCTGGCGCGGTTGATTTCGTCGGCCATCAAAAGCTGCGCGAACACCGGACCGGAGATGAAGCGGAACGACCGCTTGCCGGTGCTGCTCTCGTCCAGCACCTCGGCGCCCAGGATATCGGACGGCATCAGGTCGGGCGTGAACTGGATGCGCTTGGCGTCGAGGCCTAGCGTAGTGCCGAGCGTTTCGACCAGCTTGGTCTTGGCAAGGCCGGGCACGCCGATCAAGAGCGCATGGCCGCCGGACAGGATCGTCACCAGCGTGTTTTCGATCACCCGGTCCTGACCGAAGATAACGGTGGAAATCGCCGCCTTCGCTGCGCGGATTTGCTCGGCAACCTGCTCGGCCGAACGCACGATACCGTCCTCGAGTTTCTCGACACTGTCTGCGCCAGCCATCTGCTTCTCCTTCAAACCAAGCCCTTTAGAACAATCTCTGCGGCACCGCCGCTTGCATCGTCATGCCATAAAACCCATGCTAAACTTTTGCGAAGGCCATGTATTTGTTGAATTAAACTATCCCCACATTACCGGGTTTTCGGGGTATGAACGGCATCACGATATGGCGACCTGATCGGGGTTTCTACGGGCGGAACCCGCTCAAGGCGTACTGCGTGAGACTTGCACCAATCGTGCCAAACCGAGGCGCTCAGACTCAGGTCAAACAATGGCGAAGCAAGGGCAGACCACCAATCACGGCCTTGACGGGCTGACGGCTGCTGCAAAGGACGCTGCGAACACCAGCGCCGCCGGAAAAGGGCTGCCGCCGGTGCATCTGTGGGACCCGCCGTTCTGCGGCGATCTCGACATGCGAATCGCCGGCGATGGTACGTGGTTTTACATGGGGACGCCAATTGGCCGGCCGGCGCTGGTCCGGCTGTTTTCGACCATCCTCAAGCGCGAGGACGGCAAGCACTTTCTCGTGACACCGGTGGAGAAGGTCGGCATCCGCGTCGACGATGCGCCGTTTCTCGCCGTCGAAATGGTCGGGAAAAACGACGGCAAGGGGCGCCTGTTACGCTTCCGCACCAATGTCGACGACTGGGTGGCCTGCGATTCCGCCCACCGGCTGCGATTCGAGGCGGCTGCCGACGGCGGACTGACGCCCTATCTTCATGTCCGTGCCGACCTCTGGGCCAAGGTCACCCGCGCGCTCTATTACGATCTGGTTGACATGGGCGAGGAGCGGGTGGTCGATGGTCGTCCGATGTTCGGCGTGGCATCCGGCGGCGAATTTTTTGCCATGGCGGATGCGGACGAGGTGAGGGGAGCGCTTTGAACGAGCCGATGCTGAAGACCGATCCGGCCGCGATCAACTCGGCGGAGTTTTTCGAACGGAGCCGGGCGCGGCTCGATTTCGAGGTCCCGCGGGGCCTGGTCGACCCCAACATCATACCGAAGAGCGGCGATCAGGGTACCGATCGCATGCTGGAGATCATCGCGCGCGAGCAGCCGGTGCGGCCGGCGGCGGTATTGATCCCGGTGGTCGACCATCCGCAGCCGACCGTGCTGTTGACGCAACGCGCCGCCCACCTCAACGATCATGCCGGCCAGATTTCCTTTCCCGGCGGCAAGATCGATGCGACCGACGCCACGCCGCTCGACACCGCCTTGCGCGAGGCCGAGGAGGAGATCGGGCTGTCGCGCGAATTCGTCGATCCGATCGGTTATCTCGACCTCTACGGCACCGGTTTCGGATTTCGCATCCTGCCGATGGTGGCGCGGGTGCGGCCGGGCTTTCAGCTGCGCATCAACAAGTCAGAGGTGGAGGACGCCTTCGAGGTGCCGCTCGCGTTCCTGATGGACCCCGCGAACCACCAGGTCCACAGCAAGGAATTTCGCGGCATGGAGCGCTCCTATTACGCCATGCCGTTCGCGGAACGTTATATCTGGGGCGCGACCGCCGGGATTCTGCGCGTGCTGTACGAACGGATCTGCCTGACATGATCCGTCCGGCCGTCACTGAGATCCTGATCTTCCTGACCCCGTTCGCGGTCTATGTGCTGTTCCTGCTGGCGACCCGCTCCGGACTGACGGTGCAGACGTCGTGGCCGCTGCACATAATCGCCAAACTGCTGGTGGGTTCGCTGCTGCTGGTGATCGTCAGTTTCGTGCTGCTTGCGCAGTTTTCCGGCGCGTCGCCGCATTCGACCTACATTCCCGCGCATATCGAGGACGGCAAATTCGTTCCCGGAGTTGAAAAATGAACGATGCGCGGGTGCTCGAAAACGCGCCCTGGCTCAGATCCGGTCCAACCGCCCGTGTGCTCAAGCTGTTGAACGGCGGCGGCGAGGAAGCGCGCGTGGTCGGCGGCGCGGTCCGCAATGCGCTTCTGAACATTCCGATCGGCGACATCGATATCGCGACCACCGCGCTGCCCGCGGAAGTGATCCGCCGCGCCAAGGCGGCCGGCATCAAGAGCGTGCCGACCGGCATCGACCACGGCACCGTGACGCTGGTCGTCGACGCGCACCCGTTTGAGATCACCACGCTGCGTGAGGATACCGAAACCTTCGGCCGCAAGGCCAAGGTCGCATTCGGCCGCGACTGGGTCGTCGATGCCGAGCGGCGGGACTTCACCATCAACGGCCTGTCGGTCGATGCGGCCCGCATCGTGCACGATCACGTCGGCGGCCTCGACGATATCGCCAAAAGGCGCGTGCGCTTCATCGGCGACCCCGACCAGCGGATATCCGAGGATTACTTGCGCATCCTGCGGTTCTTCCGCATTCACGCCGCCTTCGGCGAAGGCCAACCCGATCGCGCCGGCTATCTCGCCTGCATCCGCAACCGGGCGGGCCTTGGCAGCCTTTCCGCGGAACGGGTGCGGATGGAAATGGTGAAGCTCGTGGTCGCCGACGGCGCGGCCGGTGCGATCACGGCGATGGCGGATGGCGGGCTGCTGCTGCCGGTTCTCGGCGGCGTCGCCTATACCGGGCCGTTCGCAGGCATGACCGCGGTGGAGCGTGCGCTTGGACTGAAGCCGGACGCGGTTCGAAGGCTCGGCGCGCTCGCAGTCGCCGTCACCGAGGACGCCAGGCGGGTCGCAACGAGGCTGCGGCTTTCAAATGCCGAAACCAAGGCGCTGGATTCCATGGGCCATCGCTGGTGGCGGCTCGCCGGCATGGATGAGGCGATCGCGCGGCGCAGACTCTACCGGCTCGGCGCGGACCGCTACCGCGACCGGCTGATGCTGGCCTGGGCGCGGGCAGGGGACGACGGCCATTCCGCGCAGTGGCGCCAGCTCGCGCTGCTGCCGGAACGCTGGACCGCGCCGAAGTTTCCGCTCAGGGCGGCTGACTTCACCGCGCGAGGAATTGCCGAAGGCCCGGCGCTCGGCCAGGTGCTGGCGCTGTCCGAAGACGCCTGGCTCGCGGCGAATTTCCCGCTGGAGAAAGCCGCGCTCGACGCCATCGCCGACCAGACCGTAAACCGCTTCACCCGCGATCTGAGACTGTGAATATCATTTCCGGCTTCGCCGACATTTCCCTGGTTCAGCTGCTGCTGGTTGCCGGCGTCGCGCTGTTTGCCTCCATCGTCGGCGGGCTCGCCGGCTACGGCACCGGGGCGTTGATGCCGCTGGTTCTGGTGCCCATGGTGGGAGCCGAACCGGTGGTGCCGATCATCGCCATCTCGGCCATCTTCACCAATCTCAGCCGCACCGTCGCCTATCTGCGCCATGCCGATCGCCGCCGCGCGCTGATCGTGATCCTGGCGGCGGCATTGACCACCGCGCTCGGCGCGTACGGCTACACGAAACTCAGCAATGCCGGGGCGGCGCTGGTCATCGGCGCGATGCTGATCGCAAGCGTGCCGTTGCGCCGTCTGGCGAGGCGCCGCAATGTCAGGATCGGCGACACCGGGCTCGGCATTGGCGCGGTGGGCTATGGCGTCGTGGTCGGCGGCACCTCGGGCTCGGGCGTGATCCTTTTGTCGCTGCTGATGGCGGCCGGGCTGGAAGGCGCGGGCGTGATCGCCACCGACGCCGTGATCTCGGTCTCCACCAGCCTCATCAAGATTTCGGTGTTTGGGCTGGCCGGCGTCGTCACCGCGCAGGTGCTTGCGCTTGCGATTCTGATCGGCGGCATCGCGCTGCCGGGAGCGTTCCTGGCGCGCGCCTTCGTCGAGCGCATGCCGGTGCATATCCACACCGCGATCCTCGATGTCGCGGTGATCGCCGGCGGCCTGGTGATGATTTCGTCGGCGCTGCGATCTTTCTTCGGGTAGTCGTCCGGACGCCGCGATATCGGGCAGCGGTGCACCTTGTGGCTCTTATGGACGCTTTCGTCCTCACTCTTCGCCTTCCTCCTCCTCTTCTTCCTCCTCATCCAAAATTTCGATTTCTGCCGGTTCCAGCACGGCCACAGGAAGCGTTTCGCGAAACAGGTCGCCTTCCGCGCCCATCCAGACGCACAGGATGCTATCCCCGTTCACTTCCGCCACCGTGATTGGCTGACTGCCGGATTTCAGGATGACGACGTCGCCCGGTTTCACGTTCATGATCTTTCCCTCCGCGTTGATGACGCTCCGCACAGACTAACGCTGTGTGATGACAGGCCGATCACGGCCGATCGGTTTCGCCGGGCGTATCAGACTCGGAGAGATGGTCGATATGATGGCCGCTGTCAGCGGCCGCCGGGCATCAACTCCGTCAGCGAGCGGATGATGCGATCGGGCCTGATGCCGGAATTTTCGGGCAGGCCCTCGCCATGCACGTCGATCCAGATGGCGTAGATGCCGAGCCGCTGCGGCGCCTCGACCTCCCATTCCAGATTGTCGCCGACCATCCAGGTCTCGGGCGCGGTAACCCCGAGCGCCTGCATGGCGTGCAGATAGGCGCGCTCTTCCGGTTTGCCGAAGCCATGCTCGCCCTCGATCTGGATATGATCGAAGCGATGCGTCAGCGCAAAGCGCTCGACCTTGGCGCGCTGCGGGCCGGCGGCGCCGTTGGTCACCAGCGCCAGTTTCACGCCGTGCGACCTCAGCGCGTCGATCGCGTCATGCGCGCCGGGGAAGACGAACATTTCCTCTTCGCGAAAGGCGTGAAAGCGATCGGCGAGCCTGACCGCGAGGTCGCGCGGCAGCGGCTCGTGGCCCTTTGAGGCAAGGGCAGCAAATCCGCCCTGGACCACCACGTGCCGGGCCTCCTCGAGCTTG
>JBGPSI010000287.1:0-5818 GCA_041490045.1 Bradyrhizobium sp. | reverse complement strand
TTCGCCTTCAGGCTCGGATTGACCGCGTTTGCGAACGTCCCCATCAGCAGCGTGTAGCCGTCGGGATCGCTGGCCGCGACCGCCTGGGTGCCGATGATGGTCCCCGCCCCCGGCTTGTTTTCGATGACGATGCTGGCGCCGAGATCCCTAGCCATCTCCTGCGCCAGCGTGCGCGCCACCACGTCGGTCCCGCCGCCCGGCGCAAAGGGCACGACAATCCTGATCGGCCGGTCGGGATAGGCGGCTGAGGCGGGAGAGGATGGAGACGATATCAGCAGCAATGCTGCAAGCGCGAACAGAACGGACATTGCGTTTGTATTCGACTGAGATGGCATCGGCATCCGCTCGCGACTGGAGTTTTCAAAAGCGCCGTAACAGATCACGCCTTCCGCCGCAGCGCCATGCGTCCGAAGGAGTACGGGCATGACGGACCTCGCGCGCGCAAGCATGGACGCCGGGTCGCGCGCTGAATGCTGAAGCCGTAGCTGGTTCAGGAATATGGATTGATCAGCTTCTGCTGTTCGGCGCTGTGATGGACGAGCAGGTCGATGAAGGTGCGAACCTTCGCCGACAGGTGATGACGATGTGGATAGACCGCGCTCATCGCGAACTCGACCGGCCGGTATTCAGGCAACAGGCGAATGAGGCAGCCGGAATCGAGATCGTCGCCGACCAGAAATCCCGCAGCCAGAAAAACCCCGACCCCCTGCAGCGCAGCCCGGCGCAGCGTCTCGCCGCTGTTGGAGACGAGATTGCCGGAGACCCGCACCGCTGCCGGCGCGCCCTTGCGGTCGACGAAGTGCCAGTCGTCCTGGAAGGGATAGAGCACGTGGCGGATGCAGTTGTTATTTTCGAGGTCCGACAATTGCCGCGGCGGTTCGTGCTTCTCCAGATAGTCCGGCGAACAGCACAGCACGTGGCGCCAGGTCGCGAGGTTGCGCACGATCAGGCTGGAATCGGGCGGAGGCGTGAGGCGGATCGCGAGGTCGTACCCCTCGTCGATCAGATCGACGTTCTTTTCGCCGATCGTCAGCTCGACCTTGACCTCGTTGTATGAGCCGAGAAATTCGGCGATCACGGGCGCGACGAACTGGACGATGTGGGTGGCGGTGTAGACGCGTAGCGTGCCGCGCGGGGTCGATTGCGATGCGCCGGCGATGTCGTCGGCCTGTTCCAGATCGGCCAGTATCTGCGTGGCGCGATCATAATAGGCCTTGCCGACTTCGGTGAGGCTGACCTTCCGCGTCGTGCGCTGTAAGAGCCGCGCCCCCAGCCGCTCTTCCAGCGCCTGGACGTGGTTGCTCACCATGGTGGTCGACATGTTGAGCTTGCGGCCTGCGGCCGAAAACCCGCCATTGTCCACCACCCGCACGAATGCCGTCAGACTGGTCAGCCGATCCATCGGGCGCCTCCGATTATCCGCTCAGACTGGATAATGCTTCCATTTTTTTCCCGATTATCACATCGCAGGGATCATTGCATCGTCTCGGCATCAAAAACGCCCTCAGGCGAGGACGCCGCCCAGTTTCGGAGGATGCCATGTCGAGCCAATCTTATGTCGCTGATTTGCATGCGAAAACCAGCCTTCGCCCGTCCCGGCAGGCGATCAAGCGGACGGCGCTGGCGCTGGCCGTTGCGCTCGGCGTCGCTGCCGCTGCGGACCTCGGCTACGGCTACTTCGCCACGGGCCGCTACCTGGAATCGACCGACGACGCCTACGTCAAGGCCGACTCCACGATCGTCTCACCGAAAGTGTCCGGCTACATCTCGCAGGTGCTGGTCGGCGACAATCAGCCGGTCAAGGCCGGCCAGGTGTTGGCCCGGATCGACGATCGCGATTTCCGAACCGCTCTGGAACAGGCGCAGGCCGACGTCGCGGGATCGGAGGCCGCGGTGCGCAATTTCGATGCGCAACTCGCGCTGCAGCAGCCGATCATCGAACAGGGCACCGCCGATGTCGCGGGCGCGCAAGCCAATCTGAAATTCGCGCAGGAGGAACGCGTCCGCTACGACGACCTGATGAAGTCCGGCTCCGGCACCATCCAGCGCGCCCAACAGACCGACGCGGCGCTACGCGAAAAGAACGCACAGGTGCAGCACAGCCAGTCCGGCCTGCTTGCCGCGCAGAGGAAGGTCGATGTGCTCACCACCGACCGCGCCAAGGCCGTGGCGCAACTCGATCACGCCCGCGCGGTCGCACAGCAGGCGGCGCTGAACCTGTCCTACACGGAGATATCGGCCCCGGTCGACGGCACCGTGGGCGCCCGGTCGCTGCGGGTCGGTCAGTTCGTGCAGGCGGGAACGCAGCTGATGGCGGTCGTGCCGCTCGATGCGGTCTATGTGGTGGCGAATTTCAAGGAGACCCAGCTCACCAATGTACGCAAGGGTCAACCGGTCGAAATCCGGATCGACGGTTTCCGCGGGACGCGGCTCAGCGGCCACGTCGATAGCCTGGCGCCGGCGAGCGGGCTGGAATTCGCGCTGCTGCCGCCGGACAACGCTACCGGTAATTTCACCAAGATCGTGCAGCGGGTGCCCGTGAAGATCGCGCTCGACGATCACGGGCTGACCGGGCTGCTGCGTCCGGGCATGTCGGCGGAGCCGACCGTCAACACCAAGGCCACCGTGCTCGCGGGCCGCGAAGCCCAGCACCAGCTTGCGTCCGACACCGCTTTCGTCCGCGCGAACGGCAGCTGAGCCAACGAGGCTTCCAGCACGTCATCGTCAAGCCGAGCTGGATAATCCTTCCAATTCTTCACGGATTATCGAAACACGCCGCCCAATGCATTCTGCCTCCGCCAGCCGAGAGGAGACACCCATGACCGCACTCCAGCCCACCATCGAATCCGCCCTCCCCGCCCTACAGCCGCGCGGCGGCGCGACGCCGGACAAGGCGGCCTCCACGGTCTCCGCTAAAATCTGGATTGCCGTGTTCAGCGCCACGCTGGGCGCCTTCATGGCGGTGCTCAACATCCAGATCGTCAATGCCTCGCTCGCCGACATCCAGGGCGCGATCGGCGCCGGCATCGACGACGGCGGCTGGATCTCGACCTCCTATCTGATCGCCGAGATTGTGGTGATCCCGCTGAGCGGCTGGCTCGCGCAGGTGTTCTCGATCCGGATCTATCTCCTGACCAACGCAATCCTGTTTCTTGCGTTTTCCGCCGCCTGTGCCATGGCGCAGGACCTGCCGCAGATGATCGCACTTCGCGCGCTGCAGGGTTTTTCGGGCGGCGTGCTGATCCCGATGGCCTTTACGCTGATCATCACGCTGCTGCCGAAGGCGAAGCAGCCGGTAGGGCTCGCGCTGTTTGCGCTGTCGGCCACCTTCGCACCTGCGATCGGCCCGACCATCGGCGGCTATCTCACGGAAAACTGGGGCTGGCAGTATATCTTCTACGTCAACCTGGTGCCGGGGGCGCTGATGATCGGCATGCTGTGGTTCTCGCTCGAATCCAGGCCGATGAAGCTTTCCCTGCTGCGCGACGGCGACTGGCCGGGCGTCATCACTATGGCCGTCGGCCTTTCCGCGCTGCAGACCGTGCTCGAGGAAGGCAACAAGGACGACTGGTTCGGCTCGCCTTTCATTGTCCGACTGTCGATCATTGCCGCCGTTGCGCTTGCGCTATTTTTGGTCATCGAACTGACGACCAAAAAGCCGCTGCTCAATCTGCGGCTGCTGGCCCGCCGCAATTTCGGCTTCGGCATTCTCGCCAATTTCCTGCTCGGCATCGCGCTGTACGGCTCGGTGTTCATCCTGCCGGTCTATCTGTCGCGCATCCAGGGCTACAATGCCGAGCAGATCGGCATGGTTCTGGCATGGACCGGATTGCCGCAACTGGTCTTGATCCCGCTGGTACCGCGGCTGATGAAGCGCTTCGACCCGCGGCTCGTGATCGGCGTCGGCTTCGCGCTGTTCGCCGCCAGCAACTTCATGAACATCACCATGACGTCGGACTACGGCTCCGACCAGCTGTTCTGGCCGAACGTCGTCCGCGCCATCGGCCAGGCGCTGGCATTCGCGCCACTGTCGGCGGTCGCGACCGCGGGCATCGAGCCCGAGAATGCCGGCTCGGCGTCGGGCCTGTTCAACATGATGCGCAACCTCGGCGGCGCCGTCGGCATCGCCGTGCTTCAGACGTTCCTGACCAAGCGCGAGCAGTATCACTCCAACGTGTTGATGCAGTCGGTATCGCTCTTGGAACAGGCCACGCGCGCCCGGCTCGAAGCGCTCACCCAGTATTTTATCAATCATGGCGTGATCGACCGCGCCGATGCGTCGCAGCGCGCGGTGGTCGCGATCGGGCACATCGTGCAAAAGCAGGCGTTCATTCTCGCCTTCAGCGACACCTTCTACCTGCTCGGAGCCGTGCTGATCGTTGCGCTCATGGCAGCCTTACTGCTGAAGAAGCCCGGCCATCTTGAAGCCGGCGGCGCGCATTGAGAATATTCCTCAAACCAGCAAAGGAGAACGACCATGAAACCCCGGATGAACTTCTACCAGGCCGCACCCGATACCATCAAAGCACTCGGCGCGCTGGAGGCCCATGTCCAGGGCACCGGCCTCGAGCAATCGCTGATCGAACTGGTCAAGACGCGGGCCTCGCAGATCAACGGCTGCGCGTTCTGCATCAACATGCACACCCAGGATGCCCGCAAGCACGGCGAAACCGAGCAACGGCTATATCTGTTGAATGCGTGGCGGGAGGCCCCGGTCTACAGCGACCGCGAACGCGCCGCGCTGGCCTGGACCGAGGCGGTGACGCTGGTTTCGCAAACCCACGTGCCCGACGATGTCTACGAGGAAGTCCGCAAGCAATTCACTGAAGAAGAGACGGTCAACCTGACCATGCTGGTTGCGACCATCAACGCCTGGAACCGGATCGCCATCAGCTTCCGCTCGGTTCCGCCCATCAGGGCCAAGGCCGCTGCGTAGTTAAACCGCGGTGGCCTTGGCGAATTCGACATAGATCTCGCGCAAGCGATCGGTCATCGGACCGGGCTTGCCGTTGGCGACGGTCTTGCCGTCGATCGACACCACCGCCTGGACAAACACGGTGGCGCTGGTGACGAAGGCTTCCTTGGCCGCCAGCGCCTCCGCGACCGTGAACGGCCGCTCCTCGACCCGAAGCTGCCGCTCTTCGGCGAGTGCGACCACCGCCTTGCGGGTACAGCCCGGCAGGATCGCCGACGAATTCTGCCGCGTCACGATCACGTCGTCCTGGGTCAGGATGAAGGCCGAGGACGAACCGCCCTCGGTCACCTTGCCGTCCTCGATCATCCAGGCTTCGCCGGCGCCGGCTTCCGCCGCAGCCTGTTTGGCGAGAACCTGCGCCAACAACGCCACGCTCTTGATGTCGCGACGCGCCCAGCGGATGTCGGGCACCGTGATCACGCCGATCCCTGTTTTCGCCGACGGCGCGTTGATGATGTCCTTGACGGAGGTGAACATGATCAGCGTTGGCTTGACGCCTTTCGGGAACGCGAAATCGCGCCCCGTATCGGCTCCGCGCGTCACCTCCAGATAGACCATGCCGTTGACGAGGTTGTTGCGTGCGACCAGTTCCTTCTGGATCTCCTGGATCCGCTCGGTGGTCTCGGGCAAATCAAGCGATATCTCGCCGACCGAGCGCTCCAGCCGCGCCAAATGCGAGGCGTTGTCGATCAGCTTGCCGTCCAGCACGGCGGCGACCTCGTAGATGCCGTCGGCGAACAGAAAACCGCGGTCCAGTATCGAGACCTTGGCCTCTGACATCGGCACGAACGAACCGTTGACGTAAGCGATCTGATCCAAGCGAGTTCTCCTGAAGGGCTGAAG
>JBGPSI010000286.1:0-5841 GCA_041490045.1 Bradyrhizobium sp. | reverse complement strand
TATCAATTCCTGCTCGGTGAAGCCCGACGCGTCGACAAACTGGTCGTTGAAATAGGTCAGCTTGCCCTTGAGGTCCGTCTTCGAGACGATCAGTGTTTCGTCAGTGATCGGATATTCGACGTTGGTGACCGGAAGATTGGTGCGCATTTTATCTGGTTCCTGTGAACGTGAAATTCCACGCCTGACGATGGAAATGCCTGTCGCGCTTTCAGCGCGGCTCAGAGCTTGAATGCCATCTCGCGGGCGAGCTGAAGCAGTCGCTCGATCGTTGTGATGTGTTCGTCGAAGTTTTTCCTTGCCGTGGGGTCCACCAGCCTTAGCGCGATTTCACGCGCGTGTTGCGCGGCGAGATCGAGCATCAGCACGGCATTGCCGATCTCTCCCTTTGCCTCCGATTGCAGGCCGGTGATTCGGGAGGCAAGCGCGGCAAGATCAACATTTGTGTTTGCCGCCGGCGGCTGCGCTGTCGATTCAGATGAGCGTGACGCTCTCTTCCGAAAATCCAGGACGTTCAGCATCGTGGCTCCGTCGACCTCTTGAAATGCTCGATCACGAGCGGTCGACAGCAACCTAATTGAATCAAGTTATAGATACATTAGACCAATCAACGACAGTACACCTGATTACCGCCACAACTGGGAAGAGGTGATTAAGCATGAGCGGCACTTGGGTTGTAACGAAAATCGGCTGGCGTCGGTGCAAACCGAATTCGCCAGCCGTTACTCACACCTCTGACTCCTGAAGGACGCCCGGTCAGGCCGCCCGCACGGTGCCCAGGAACTTGTCCACCTCCAGCTTGAGACGGTTGCTGTCGCCCGACAGTGACTGCGCGGCCGAGAGCACTTGCGACGAGGCCAGTTCGGTCTCAGCGGCACCGCGCTGCACGTCGGTGACGTTGGATGAGACCTGCTGGGTGCCGTGCGCGGCCTGCTGCACATTGCGGGAGATCTCCTGGGTCGCCGCGCCCTGCTCTTCCACGGCCGCCGCGATGGCTGAGGATATCTCGGACAATCTCTCGATGGTGCCGCTGATCTCCTTGATCGCGCCGACCGACTCCTGCGTCGCCGCCTGGATACCGGCGACCTGCTGGCCGATTTCACCGGTCGCCTTCGCGGTCTGCTCGGCCAGCGCCTTCACTTCGGAGGCGACTACGGCAAAGCCTCGACCCGCCTCGCCGGCACGCGCGGCCTCGATGGTGGCATTGAGCGCCAAAAGGTTGGTCTGCCCGGCGATCGTGTTGATGAGTTCGACCACATCGCCGATCCGGGCGGCCGCCTTCGACAAGTCGCCGACACGGTCGTTGGTCCTGCGGGCCTGATCGACGGCATCGCCGGCCATCCGCGCGGATTCCTGCACCTGGCGGCTTATCTCGTGAACCGACGACGCCATCTCCTCGGTCGCCGAAGCCACCGATTGCACGTTGGTCGAGGCTTCCTCGGACGCTGCGGCAACCGTCGTTGCGAGTTCTTCCGCGCGTTCGGCGGTCGAGCTGAGCGCACCGGCCGAAACCTCGAGCTGCGATGAGGCCACGGACACCGTCTCGATGATGGCGCCGACCGCGCCCTGGAAGTCGTCGGCCATCTTGTGCATGTCGGCCTTGCGCCGGGCCACGGCACGGATCTCCGCCTGCTTCTGTTCGGCCTCCAGAGCCTGACGTTCCACCGCATTGCTCTTGAAGACTTCGACGGCCTTCGCCATCTCGCCGATCTCGTCGCGGCGGCCGATACCCGGCACGTCGACGTCGAGCTTGCCGCCGGCGAGGTCGTTCATGGTGCCCGTCATGCGCCGCAGCGGCCCGGTAATGCCGCGGGCGACGACCATCGACACTCCGAGCGTGAACAGCACGATCAGTCCGGCCGCGATCAGGGAACGCTGCGTGGAGCTCCATGCCTGGGCGGCGAGGTCGTCGACATAGACGCCGGTGCCGACCACCCAGCCCCATGGCCCGAAGCCACCGACATAGCTCAGTTTCGGCTGCGCCCGGTCAGAGCCGGGCTTCGGCCAGAGATAGTCGACGAATCCGCTGCCGCTTCGCCGCACCGTCTCGACCATCTCGACGAATAGTCGCTTGCCGTTGGCGTCCTTGGTGTCGGACATGTCTTTGCCGACGAGCTGCGGCAAGACCGCGTGCATCAGGACGTGGGCTTGCATGTCGGTTATGAAAAAATATTCGTTGCCGCCGTATCGCAGCGCCGCTATCCGTGCCAGCGCCTGCTTCTGGGCGTCGGCGGCCGCGACGCCGCCGTTTAGAGTCGCCGCATGTTCTTCCTTGATGATGCCCAGCGCAAGCTCGGTAAGGTGCTGCAGCTCGATCTGCTTCTGCTGCCTGAGGCTCGATGCCAGCTCGCGGGAGTCGAGGATTGCAACTCCCAGCAAGCCTATGAAGCTCAGACCGATCAACGCGTAGATTTTGCGCCCGACGGTCATCCTGACCATGCTCAGCATTGAAGATGGCATTTCGATCTCCTGCATCCTGCGGAGTCTTGCGGCTCCGCGTTGTTAGGCCGCCCTCACCGTGGCGAGAAACTTGCCGACTTCAAGTTTGAGGCGGCGGCTTTCGCTCAACGTGATCCATGCCCTGAGGATGGAATGTCCGCCGCGCTTTCAGCGCCGCTCAGAGCTTCGGTGCCATATCCCTGGCGACTTGAACCAGTCGATTGATGGTCGCGACATAATCGTCGAAGGATTTCCTGGCCCGCGCTTGCAGGCTGATGATGCGAGAGGCCAGCTCTGAAATTTCGGCGTCGACGTCCGGCGGCTGGCGCCGCAGTTCCGATCCGCGGACCCGCGGCGCTTTTTCCCGAAAACCCATTACGTTCAGCATCACGCGATCTGTCGTCTGCAAGACGCTCGAACAGGAGCGGTCGACGGAAAATTAGTTTAATCAAGTTAGCGATGCATTAGACCCGTTGACGACAGTCCAGCCCGGATTCCGCCAGGAATTGAAAGAGCCGATCAAGGACGCGCTCGGGCTTCGCCATCTACCCGACTCCATACGGGCGCCGAGCCATGGCGGGATCCGATCATCGCTGTCGCAAAGCGACCAATGATTACCGCAAGGCGTCACGGGGCTTCGGTGCAATTCGCGATCGGTTGCAATTGCAGATGAGAGAGGGCAATCGTCATAAAATCGCTGCGCATACGTAACAAGGATCGATTCCCTCACGCATGCCGTCCCGATCAACGCTGAGTAACTATCCGGTTTTATACTCACGCGACCCCGAGCTCGTTCGCAATCGTTTGTCTGCGGATTTCGGCGCAACCAGGCTCGAGCCCGCAGCGGATCGCGACGATTTCGCCGCTCGCGTCAATCATCTGCAGATCGGCGGTCTCGGACTGTCCTATTGCGAATACGCCACCGAAGTCTCGCTCGAGTTCGGTGAAGCCTCCTTTGTCCGACAGATCTTCAATATCAGCGGTTCGGGGCGATACGAAGCCGGCGGTCATTCCGGCGATATCACGCCGGGATCGTGGAGTTCCATTCTGCCCGCGCAAGCGCCGCTCAAACTGGATGTCCAGCCCGGCTATCGACAGCTCGTCCTGCGGATCGAGTTCGATGCGCTGTTGCGCAATCTTGCCATCCTGCTGGGACAGGATGTCGACACGCTGGTGTTTGACAGCACTAGCGACCGCCAGCCGGCGATGGAGGCCCTGCGCCGCAGGATTTTTCAGTTCGCGACCGATTTCAACGAGCGCGGCGCATTCTTTTCGGACCTTGCGATGGCCGAAGTCCAGCGCATGGTGATCATGAAGTTCCTGATGTGTCACCGGCACAATTATACGCACCTCCTGTTGCGGGAGCCGCTGCCATCGGCGCCATCGACGGTAAGGGCGGTGGAGGAATTCATCGAGGCCAACTGGGACAAGCCGATCGACATTTTGGCGATGACCTCGGTTGCGAAGGTCAGCGCGAGAAGCCTGTTCCGCCAATTCAAGAAAGACCGCGGTTACTCCCCGGCGGATTTTGCAAAGCGGATCCGGCTCGATCACGCACGCGAAATGCTCGAACAATCCGGCGGAACGGCGTCGGTGACGCAGATCGCGCTCAAATGCGGTTTCCAGAATCCGGGTCATTTTGCCCGCGACTTCCGGCTCGCGTTCGGCGAACTGCCTTCCGAAAGCCTGAGGAGATCGATCCGGCGGCCGCAATCCTGAACATGAAACCGCTCGATGCGGTGAGAGCCACATGCCCGACGAAGAGCGTCCAAGACTATCCGACGAATTGGTCCTCACGCATCTCGGTTCGGCGGTCCTGCTTTGCTGGGACGAACTGCCGTTCAGCGCGCAGGCAAGGATCCTGACCCAGACTAGCGATATCGTCGGGCTGGCGCCCATCCCCGACATTCGCAGCCGGATCGCCGAACTGCTGTTGCGGCGCTCCATGATATGAGGCGGCCGCCTGCGGCGGATCCAGGTTCAGCCGGCAAAGCGGTTTCGGTATTCCGAAGGCGATATCCCGAGGTGCCGCATGAAAGCCCGCCGCATCCGTTCATCGTCGCCAAAGCCGGCTCGCTCTGCTACCTCGACCACGCCGCGGGTTTCGCTGCTTTCGAGCAACAGCCGCGCCGTCTCCACCCGCAGCGCCTCCACGCCGCTGGCCGGCGTCATTCCGGTGCGGCTGGCATAGGCGCGCGCAAAGGTCCGCGGACTCATGCCGGCCTTCGCGGCCAGCGTTTCGACCTTGAGATCGCCGGTGATGTTCTCGATGATCCAGGCGTGCAGCGCAGAAAAGCGTCCCTCGACGTCGGAGGCCTGCGCCGCCAGCACGGTCGAGAACTGGCTTTGGCCGCCGGGGCGCTTGAGAAACACCACCAGCCGCCGCGCGATGTCGAGCGCGGTGGTATGGCCGAAATCCTCCTCGATCATGGCGAGCGCAAGGTCGATGCCGGCGCTGACGCCGGCCGACGACCAAACCCGCCCGTCCTTGACGAAGATCGCATTCGGCTCGACGCGAACAGCGGGGAAGCCGTCAGCCAGTCGCGGACAATACCGCCAATGCGTCGCGGCGCGCTTGCCGTCGAGCGCGCCGGTCCAGGCAAGCACGAACGCGCCCAGGCACACCGACGCGACCCGCCGCGCCTTCGGCAGCGTCTCGACGATCCACTTCATCATCGCTGTGTCCTGCCGCAGCTCCCAGATGCCCGGTCCGCCCGGGATAACGAGGGTATCGATCTCTTTCGGCCGGACACTCGAGATCGGCGCGGTGTCGATCATCATTCCGACGTCGGTCGGCACGAGGCCGCCCGCGGTCGAGAGATACGACAGCGAATAGCTCGCGCTCGGCAGTTCGATCTCCTGCAACTCCGCAAAGACCTGCGCCGGACCGGAGATGTCGAGCAGGGTCACGCCGGGAAAGGCGACGATCGCCACCCGCCTCGCGGAGGCTTGATCGCGCAAATCCGGCCGCCGGAGTTTGGCAGATTTCGAGGGCATATTGTCCTTTAAGCCAATAACGCCGCGCCTGTATAGATCACCCTGGAAAGCGGGGTGATGACCATGTCACTGGAGCCGAACCGGCAGTACGGCACGATCCAATCGCCGTGGGCCGATTACGCCATCTACAGCTTTCCGGACGCCTCCTTTGTCAGCCCCGGGGAACGGCGGCCCCTGATGGACGCGATGAACGGCATCATCGCGGTCAACTGGAAGGCGACGGAGCCGCATTGGACGGCGGACTCCTCGCCTTTCGACAGGAAATTCAGCCTCATCCTGATCTATGCCAGCTCCGGACTGGTCGCCTTTACGGTCTACCGCAGGCTCACGCTCGCGGCCGGCCCGGCGATCTATCGAAGCGGCACCGAAGTGCTTCCGGCCCATCAGGGTCGCGGCCTGTACGGCTTC